>DASTVL010000273.1:0-4428 GCA_035759115.1 Solirubrobacterales bacterium
TCGACGCGGACACCGTCGAAGCGGACCGAGTAGAGCCGGCGGGTGGGGTCGATCGACCTCTCGGCGCTGACCGTCAACCCGTCGGCGTCGCGGGCGACGAGGTGGCGGCGGCCGTCGGCGGTCGCGACGAGCAGGAAGTCGGCGCTCGCGGCGTCCATCACCAGCACCTTCTCGCCGTCGAGGACGATCGCGTCGCCGTCCTCCCTGGCCTCCATCTCGAAGTCGCCGATCGCGGCCGGGGTGCCGGCGTCGAAGAGGGCGACGGCGCCGCGGAGCTCGCCGGCGGCGAGCGGGCGCAGCCAGCGCTCCTTCTGCTCGTCGGTCCCGTTGGTCGCAAGCGCGAGCCCGGCGATCGTGGTCGAGAGCAGCGGCGAGGGCGCCAGCGCGTAGCCCATCTCCTCGAAGAGCACGGCGAGGTCGACGATGCCGAGCCCCTGCCCGCCCCACTCCTCGGGCAGCGCCAGGCCGGGCCAGCCGAGCTCGACCATCTCGGTCCAGTCGGAGGGCTCGAAGCCGTGCTCGCTCTCGGCCAGCTCGCGGATCCGCTCCGATCTGTAGCGCGCCGCGAGGAACTCGCGCGCGGTCGATCTGATCGCCTGCTGCTCGTCGGTGAGGTCGAAGTACATCGGTAAGGACAGCCCCTCTAGCGCAGCCTCGGCAGGCCGAGCACCCGCTCGGCGATGATGTTCTTGAGGATGTCGGTGGTGCCGCCCTCGATCGAGTTGGCGCGCGAGCGCAGGAACGAGTACTGCCAGGCGCCGTTGGCGACGGCGTGCTCGGCACCGCGGTCGAGCGGCGCGTAGGGGCCCTCGATCTCCAGCGCCAGCTCGGCGATGCGCTGGTTGATGTCGGCCCACTGCCACTTGCCCAGCGAGCCCTCCGGCCCGGGGATGCCCGACTGCATCGTCTTGGTCAGGCCGCGGTAGGCGTTTAGCCGCATCGTCTCGGCCTCGATCTGCAGTTGCGCGAGGCGCTGGCGGATCACCGGGTCTTCGGCGGCGCTGTGCCCGTTGACCCGGGTCTCCTTGGCCAGCCGGCCGAGCCGCTTGAGGCTGTTGGCGACCTGCGAGATCGCCCCGAAGGCGAGCCCGGCGCGCTCGTTCATCAGCGTCGTGATCGCCACCGACCAACCGTTGCCGACGCCGCCGACGATGTTCTCCTCGGGGATCCGCGCTTCCTCCATGAAGACCTCGTTGAACTCGCCCTCGCCGGTGATCTGGACCAGCGGCTTGGTCTCCACCCCCTCCTGCTCCATGTCCATCAGGAAGTAGGTGAGGCCCTTGTGCTTGGGCGCGTCGGGGTCGGTGCGGGCGACGAGCATGCACCACTTGGCGAACTGGGCCAGCGTCGTCCAGACCTTCTGCCCGGTGACGACCCATTCGTCGCCGTCCTTGACCGCCTTCGTCTTCAGCGAAGCGAGGTCGGAGCCCGACTCGGGCTCGGAGAATCCCTGGCACCAGATCTCATCCGCAGTCAGGATCGGCTCGAGGTAGCGCTGCTTCTGCTCGTCGCTGCCGTGCGCGATCACCACCGGCCCGCCCATCGCCAGGCCGAGCACGTTGGCCGGGCTCGGCGTTTCCGCCCGTGCCGCCTCGCCGACGAAGATCGCCTGCTCGATCAGGGTCGCGCCGCGGCCGCCGTACTCCTCGGGCCAGGAGATACCGGCCCAACCGGCCGTGTGCAGCTTCGCCTGCCACTCGCGCCGGAAGGCGATCACCTCGTCGAGGCTGGTCTCCGGCTCGGGGCCGGGATTGTTCTCCTCGAGCCAGGTGCGGACCTCGTCGCGGAACTCCGTCTCAGACGGTGAGAGGCTCAGGTCCATCGCCGGCTCAGCATAGCGGGCGACTGGCCACCCAGCCAGATCAGTCGCGGCGGTCGCGGGCGGCCCAGGGGCTGGTCTTCAGCGCCTGGCCGAAGCCGGTGGCGAAGGCGGCGCCGGCGCGGCAGCCCGGGGCGCGGCGGGCGTTGGTGCGCAGCAGGCCCTCGGCCTTGGCGTTGAAACCGTGGCGAGGATGGTCCCCGAAGGTGCGCTCGATCCCGGCCCGGTCGAGCTCCCAGGCGCGCTGGCCGATCACGTCGAGGCCGATCCCGTCTTTGGCCAGGTGCTGCAGGGCGCCCTGCTCGCGCGGCACCCGCGGGTTGAGGTGCAGGGTGATCGCGTCGAGCACGTCGCGGTGCAGCGAGCGATCGAGCGAGGAGGAGGCGAGAAAGCGCTCCGCCTCCTCGGCCCCGGCGAGAGTGAAGCACTTGCCCTCGAGCTCGTCGATCCGGGGAAAGGCCGCATCGTGGAACATCGTCGCCGCGAACAGCGCCTCCTCATCGCAGGCCAGCCCCTCGAGCTCGCCGAGGGCGCGGGCGAAGAGGTAGGAGCGGTAGCTGTGCTCGAAGGTCATCGGTTCTAACCCGGAACAGGCCTCGACCACCTCGCGGGCGAATGCGGTGTCCGGCGGGGCCAGGCGCGAGGGGTCGGGGCCGCCGGGCGAACCCGAGCGGCCGCGCAGCATCCGCGGCAGCGCCCGCGCGGTCGCCAGCGCCACCGCCGCCATGTAGCGGGCGCGCTCGCCGCGACCGAGGATCCCGTTGGTGCGCCGGCACCACTCGATCGTGCCGATCTCACCGATCAGCGCGCTCACGCCGGCACCGCCAAGAGCTCGTCGGCGGCGGCGCCGAAGCGCTGCCGGTACTCGCCCGGGCCGACCCCGAGCACGCGCAGGAAGGCGCGGCGCATCGTCTCGGCGCTGCCGAACCCGCAGCGCTCGGCGACGGCGTCGACCGAGGAGCCGGAGCTCTCGAGCAGCTCCCGCGCGGCCTCGACCCGGACCCGCTCGACGAAGCGGGCCGGGGTCGTCTGCGCCTCGCGGGCGAAGAGCCGGCTCAGCTGGCGCTCGGAGAGCGAGGCGCGCTCGGCCAGCGCCGGCACGCGGTGGTCGCCGGCCGGCTCGGCGACGATCTCGTCGACCAGCGACCGCACCGGGGACTCGCTCGGCACCGCGAGGCCGAGCCGCTGCGAGAACTGCGACTGGCCGCCGGGCCGCTGCAGGAAGACGACGAGCCAGCGGGCGACGGTCCGCGCCACGTCGACGCCGTGGTCGTCCTCGACCAGCGCCAGCGCCAGGTCGATGCCGGCGGTGACCCCGGCCGAGGTGATGACGTCACCGTCGCGGACGTAGATCCGGTCGGGCTCGACGCTCAGCGCCGGGAAGCGCTGCGCCAGCTCGGCGCAGCCGGCCCAGTGGGTGGTGACGCGGCGACCGTCGAGCAGGCCGGCGGCGGCGAGCAGGAAGGCGCCGCCGCAGACCGAGCCGACACGCTTCGAGCCGGCGGCCACGCGCGGCAGCGTCGCGACGAGATCGGAATCCTCGAGCACGACCCGGCCGCGGCCGCCGGGCACCAGCAGCGTGTCGATCTGCGCCGGGTCGAGTTCGGCGAGAGCGGCGTCGGGGACGATCTGCATCCCCGACGAAGCGCGCACCGGCTCGGCCCCGGCGGCGGCGATCGTCAACCGGTAGCCGGGCCTCCCCTTCGACGCCGCGACCCGCGTCGCCGCGTCGAAGACGTCGGCCGGCCCAGCGACATCGAGCAGCTGCACGCCCTCGAAGGCGACGAGGACGATCTGGCGCTCGGCGGGCGGCATGGAGCCATCCTGTCGCCCCGGAGCGATGTCCGCAAGGACATCTACCCCACTATTTCGGACATGCTCAGATGCGCTGGACGATCGTGCCCGTTCCCAGCCCGCCGCCGCAGCACATGGTCACCAGGCCGGTCTCCTTGTCGGAGCGCTCCAGCTCGTGCAGCAGGGTGGTGATCAGGCGGGCGCCGCTGGAGCCGAGCGGGTGGCCGAGGGCGATCGCGCCGCCGTTGACGTTGACCCTGTCCATGTCTGGGTCGAGCTCGCGGCGCCAGGCGGCGACGACCGAGGCGAAGGCCTCATTGATCTCGACCAGGTCGAAGTCGCCGATCTCCATCCCGTTGCGCTCGAGCAGCTTGCGGGTCGCCGGGATCGGGCCGGTGAGCATGATCACCGGGTCGACGCCGACCGTCGTCTGGTCGAAGATCCGCGCCCGTGGGGTCAGCCCCAGCGCCTCGGCCTTCTCGCGCGTCATCAGCAGCACCGCGGCCGCGCCGTCGGAGACCTGCGAGGAGTTGCCGGCGGTGATCTTGCCGTCCTCCTTGAAGGCGGGCTTCAGCTCGGCCAGCTTCTCCAGCGAGGTTTCCGGGCGGATGCCCTGATCCGTGGCGTAGGTATCGCCGTTGACCTGGAAGGGGACGATCTCGCGCTCGAAGCGGCCCTCCTCGGTCGCCTTGGCGGCGAGCTGGTGCGAGCGCAGGCCGATCTCGTCGAGCTCGGAGCGGGGGATCTCCCACTTGTCGGCGATCATCTCGGCGGAGATGCCCTGCGGGACGAGGTTGTAGCGCTCCATCAGCTCG
>DASTVL010000274.1:0-7234 GCA_035759115.1 Solirubrobacterales bacterium
CGTGGCCGCCACGGTCTCACGCGCGAGTACGTCGCCGAGGACCAGAAGAAGCGAATCCTCACCGCCACCGCGGAGATTCTCGACGAGTACGCCTACGAGGGGACCACCGTCGCGGCGATCAGCGGCAGGGCCGGGGTCTCCAAGAGCGATTTCTACGTCCACTTCGCCAGCAAGGACGTCTGCTTCGTCGCCGCCTACGATGCGGGGGTCCTCCGCCTGCGCGGCGACGTGCTGACCGCCTGCGGAGGCGGGACGGATTGGGGGGACGGTGTCTGCTCAGGGCTCGAGGCCGCGCTCGCCCGCCTCGCCGCGCAGCCGGCCCAGGCCAACCTGCTGCTGGTCGAGGGCCTGCGCGCCGGGCCCGGGATCTGCGCTCGCTTCCAGCAGGCGATCGAGAGCTTCGTCCCCCATCTGCGCAAGGGCGCTCCGCCGGGGACGAGTGGGCGCCGGTCCCCCGAGACGGCCGACGAGGCGGTGGTCGGCGGCATCGCCTCGCTGCTCGGCCGTCGCGTTCTGGCCGGCAAGGCGGACCGGCTCGAGCGATTCTTCCCGGAACTTGCCGAGTTTGCGCTGACGCCCTACCTCGGCGTCGCCGAGGCGCGCCGCATAATCTCCAGCAGATGACGAGCGACGCGAGCGCAGCAGCCGCGGGAGGCGCGGCCACCGAGTCGCGAGGGCAACCCGCCGCCGGCGTCCTGCCCTCGCAGGCCCTGAGCGAGGCGATCGAGGCCGAGTGGATCAGCTCGGGCCAGTACCGGATCCTGCCCGAGGCGATCCAGCCCGCCAGCATCGACCTGCGGCTCGGCGACTTCGCCTGGGCGCTGCGCTGCAGCTTCCTGCCCGACGTCGACTCGACCGTCGAGGAGAAGATCGAGGGGCTCGCCTTCCAGAAGGTCGACCTGCGCGACGGCGCCGTGCTCGAGCGCGACCGCCCCTACCTGGTGCCGCTGATCGAGCAGCTGGCGCTGCCCGACGACGTGCGCGCGAAGGCGAACCCGAAGAGCTCGACCGGGCGCCTCGACGTCTTCACCCGCGTGCTCACCGACCGCCACCACCGCTTCGACGAGATCCGCGCCGGCTACCACGGCCGGCTCTACCTCGAGGTCGTGCCGCGCTCGTTCGCGATCCAGGTGCAGAGCGGGCTCTCGCTCAACCAGCTGCGCCTCGCCCGCGGCGACGTCCGCCTCGGCGACGATCGGATTCGTGCGCTGCAGGCCGAGTTCCCGCTGCTCTACCTCGACTCGCACGCGCTGCGCGAGTCCGAGCTCGCCCTCGCCGACGGGCTCTTCCTCAGCGTCGACCTCTCCGGGCCGAGTGACCGCATCGTCGGCTACCGGGCGAAGAAGAACAGCCTGCCGATCGACCTCTCGCGGATCCGCGCCTACCGCTGGACCGACTACTGGGACCCGGTCTACCCCGAGCCGGGCGGCCGGATCGTGCTCGAGCCGGAGATCTTCTACCTGCTGCTCTCGGCCGAGGGCGTCTGCATCCCGCCCCAGATCGCCGCCGAGATGATGGCCTACGACCCGACCGCGGGCGAGCTGCGCACCCACTACGCCGGCTTCTTCGACCCCGGCTTCGGCTACGACCCCGTGGGTGGCCGCCACGGCAGCCGCGCCGCGCTCGAGGTGCGGGCGCGCGACGTCTCGTTCATGGTCGAGCACCGCCAGCCGGTCTGCAAGCTGGCGCTGGAGGGCACCGGCGCCCCGGCCGAGCGCCTCTACGGCGAGCAGCTCGGCTCCAACTACCAGGGCCAGGTGACGATGCTGAGCAAGCACTTCGAGGAGACGGGCACGTGAGCGAGCGCAGCTGGAGCGTCTACCTGGCCGGCGAGATCCACTCCGACTGGCGCGAGCGGATCGAAGCGGGGGTGCGCGAGGCGGGGCTTCCGGTCTCCTTTTCGGCGCCGGTCACCGACCACGCCGCCTCCGACGACGCCGGCGTCGGCACGCTCGGCGAGGAGAGCGAGCCGTTCTGGCGCGACCACATGGGCGCCGGCGTCAACGCGATCCGCACGCAGACGCTGATCCGCGCCGCCGACATCGTCGTCGTCCGCTTCGGCGACAAGTACCGCCAGTGGAACGCCGCCTTCGACGCCGGCTACGCGGCGGCGCTCGGCAAACCCTACGTCACCCTGCACGACGCCGAGCTCGACCACGCGCTGAAGGAGGTCGACCGCGCCGCGCAGGGCACCGCGCGCACCCCCGAGCAGGTGATCGCGGTGCTGCGCTACGTGATCGAGGGTAGGCTCGCCTAGATGGGAGCGGAGACCAACCAGGCGACGATCGAGCGCCTCTACGCCGCCTTCGGCGAGTGCAACGGCGCCGCGATGACCGCCTGCTACGCGCCCGACGCGCATTTCAGCGATCCCGCCTTCGGCGACCTGCGCGGCGACGACGTCGGCGCGATGTGGCGGATGCTGACCAGCCGCGCCACCGACCTGAAGATCGAGCTGCACGAGCACGAGGCCGGCGACGCCTCCGGCTCGGCCCGCTGGATCGCCCGCTACACCTTCTCCACCGGCCGCCCGGTGGTCAACGACATCCGCGCCCGCTTCCGTTTCGCCGACGACGGCCTGATCGCCGACCACGTCGACGAGTTCGACTTCGGCAAGTGGGCGCGCCAGGCGCTGGGCCCGAAAGGCGCCCTCGTCGCCCTGCTGCCGCCGTTGCGCAATAAGGCCCGCGCCCAGGCGCTAGCCCAGCTGGCCGCCTACAAGCGCGACGAGACCGGCTCCAGCATCTGATTTCACGCTTGGCTCGGCGCGCCGGGCAGGCACATGCGACAATAGCCGCAGGTTGAGAGCCGCTGGGCTTTCCAGCGACTTCTTGAGAAGGGCCCGCCTTGGCGGGCCCTTCTTATTCATACCTACTCTAGCGATTGTGCGAACATATGTTCGTATGCGCTGGGATGAGCAGCGGGTCGAGAACGACATGCGGCTGCCGGGGGTCGGCGACGGCACGATCGTGCGCACCTTCGACGCCCCCGAGGCGATGGGGATCAACTTCCACGAGGTCCGCGCCCGCTCGGCGTTGAACCACGTGCCGGGCGGTCGCTACGGCTTCAGCTGGACGATCAACCCTTTCCGGGGCTGCACCCATGCCTGCGTGTTCTGCTTCGCCAGACGGACGCATACCTACCTGGATTTCGACGCCGGGCGGGACTTCGAGCGCGAGATCGTGGTCAAGGTCAACCTGCCGGAGCTACTGCGGGCGGAGCTTGTGCGGCCGGGCTGGAAGCGCGACCTGGTCGCACTGGGAACGAACACCGATCCCTACCAGTGGGCGGAGAGCCGCTACCGCTTCATGCCCGAGATCCTCGCCGTGCTGGAGGAGGCCGAGACTCCGGTATCGGTGCTGACCAAGTCCTCGCTCGTCCTGCGCGACATAGAGTTGTTCGAGCGCATGGCGAAGCGCCTGCCGATCTCGGTCAATCTCTCCGTCCCCACTCTCGATGAGCGGGCCTGGCGAGCCACCGAGCCGCACACCCCCAGCCCGACCACCCGCCTCGACGCGGTCGAAGAGCTGCGCTCCCGCGGAATCGACTCCGGCGTCCTGATCGCGCCGCTGATGCCCGGCATCAACGACGACCCCGACCAGGTCCAGCCGATCGTCGACCGCGCCAGGGAGGCCGGCGCCACCTTCCTCGGTGGCGTAGCCCTCCACCTCCGCGACGAGGTGAGAGACGTCTTCTTCGCCTGGCTCGAAGCCAAACGCCCCGACCTGCTCCCCAAATACGAACAGCTCTACGCCCAACGGCCGAGCCAACATGCACCCAGCTCAGCGCCAGCAAGCGACGAGAGCTGTTCGGGGCTGGGGGAGAACGCGCGCCGCCAAGGAGGGACGGGGGGTCTCCCGACCGGGCGGATACTCAGAGCGAGCGAAGCGAGCGAGTCCGGGCGGGAGACCCCCCGTCCCTCCCCAGGGCTCGCTCTTCTGAGTCACCCTTCATCCAAGAGCTCGAACGTGCACTCCCTGGGGTCTTTGTCGTCGCGAAAGCGGCGGAAGCGGGCGCCGTGGCGGATCCGTCCCGCCGCGGCGTGGTCGTAGCCGACTTCGATCACGAGCTCGGGACGCAGGGCGACCCACTCGAGGTCGCGGCCGCCGGCCCAGCGGCTCGGCTCGGCCGTGCCCTGCTCGCCGGTCTCCAGCGGCGCCAGCATCTTCGGCATCGCCCGTTTCGCTTCGGCGCTGAAGCCCGAGATGTGGCCGACCGGGCGCAGCTCTTCGCCGGCGTAGAGGCCGAGGATCAGCGAGCCGACGGTGCCCTCCTCTTTGCCCGGCCGCCAGCCGAGCACGACGCAGTCGATCTCACGCTCGCGCTTGATCTTGGCCATGCCCCTGCGCTTGCCGGGTAGGTAAGGAGCGTTGAGCTGCTTGGCCATCGTGCCCTCGGTGCGCTGCAGCCACTCCTCCGCCTGCGCCGCGTCGCCGCTGAGCACGCTGAGCTCGACGCCGGTGCGCCCGGCCAGCGCCTCCAGCCGCCGGCGGCGCTCGCCGAACGGCGTCTCCAGCAGGCCCTCGTCGTCCTCGGCGAGCAGGTCGAAGGCGATGTACTCAGCCGGGATCTCCCGCGAGAGCAGGGCGATCCGCGACTCGGCCGGGTGGATGCGCTGCTGCAGGGCGTCGAATTCGAGCTTGCCCTCGGCATCGCGGATGACCAGCTCGCCGTCGAGCACGTAGCGACCGGCGGCGAAGCTCAGCTCGGGGAAGTAGCGCGCCAGCGCTTTGCCGCCGCGCGACTGGATGTAGGTCTCGTCGCCGTCGACGAAGACGATCGCGCGGAAGCCGTCGAGCTTCTGCTCGTAGGCCCACTCCTCGCCCTCGGGGAGTTGTTTGCGAGTCAGGGCGAGTTGCGGCTTGAGCGGCGGCGCAAGTGGGAGGTGCATGGTCGAATCTTGTCGCTTCCGACGCGCATCCGACATTGACCCACCTCCAACGTGGTCAATGTCGGATACGTCGTTCGCGGCTCTCGCGCGGATCGGGCACCGGCACCGCCGCCAGCAGGGTCTGCGTGTAGGCGTCGGTGGGCCGCTCGCAGACCTGGTCGGCCGGGCCCTGCTCGACGATCTTGCCGTCGTGCATGACGGCGATCCGGTCGGAGACACTGCGGACGACGCCGATGTCGTGGGCGACGAAGACGTAGGTGAGGCCGAATTCCTCCTGCAGGTCGGAGAGCAGGGCCAGGATCTGGGCGCGGATCGAGACGTCCAGCGCCGAGACCGGCTCATCGGCGACGATCAGCTTCGGCCGCAGCGCCAGCGCCCGTGCGATCCCGATCCGCTGCCGCTGCCCGCCGGAGAACTCGTGCGGGAAGCGGTTGTAGTGCTCGGGCGCGAGCCCGACGCGCTCGAGCAGCTCGCCGACCTGGCTGCGCAGCTCGGCGCCGGAGGCGCGGCCGTGCAGGCGCAGGGGCTCGCCGACGATCTGGCCGATCCGCCGGCGCGGGTTGAGCGAGGCGTAGGGGTCCTGGAAGATCAGCTGCATCTCGGCCCGCAGCGGCTGCATCTGCCGGCGCGAGAAAGCGGCGATCTCGCGTCCCTCGAAGCGGACCGAGCCAGAGGTCGGCTGCAGCAGTCGCAACACCGCCCGCGCAAGCGTCGACTTACCGCTGCCGGACTCGCCGACCAGGCCCAACGTCTCGCCTGGAGCGACGCTGAAGCTGACCCCGTCGACGGCGCGGACCCGATCGACCTCGCGGTCGAACAGCAGGCCCCGCTTGACCGGGAAGTGCTTGACCAGGCCAGTGACCTCGAGCAGCGGCGCGCCGCTGCGGGCCGGGCGCAGCGGCGCCGCACGGTCGAGGCGCACGACGGCGCCGAGCAGCTTGCGCGTGTAGTCGTTCCTGGGGGCGTAGAAGACGTCGTCGAGCGAGCCCCGCTCGACGATCCTGCCCTCGTGCATGACCAGCACCCGGTCGGCGATCTCGGCGACGACGCCGAGGTCGTGGGTGATCAGGATCGTCGCCAGGCCGCGCTCGCGGTTGATCTCCCGCAGCAGCTCGAGGATCTGCGCCTGGATCGTCACGTCGAGCGCCGTCGTCGGCTCGTCGGCGATCAGGATCTCCGGCTCCAGCGCCAGCGCCATCGCGATCATCGCCCGCTGCCGCATCCCGCCGGAGAACTCGTGCGGGTAGCCATCGACACGGCGCTCCGGGTCGGGGATGCCGACCGCGCCGAGCAACCCCACCGCGCGCTCGCGCGCCTCCCTCCGGCCCATCTGCGGCCGGTGTGCGCGGATCGCCTCGACCACCTGCGCGCCGATCCGGTAAACCGGGTTGAACGAGGTCATCGGGTCCTGGAAGATCATCGCGATCCGCGCGCCACGGATCCGGCGCAGCTCCTCCTCGCCGGCGTCGAGCAGCTCGCGCCCGTCGAGCGCGACCGAGCCGTCGATCCGCGTGTTGTCCCCGCGAGTGAGGCCCATGATCGTGCCCGCGGTGACGCTCTTGCCCGAGCCCGACTCGCCGACGATCGCCAGCACCTCGCCCGCTGCGAGCTCAAAGGAGACCCCGTCGACTGCCTGCACGAGCCCGCCCTCGGTGGCGAAGCCGACGCGCAGGTCGCGCAGGCTGAGCAGCGGCGCGCTCACTGCGCGGCCTCCCCCAGCTTCACGCGCGGGTCGAGGTAGGCGTAGGCGATGTCGACCAGCGCGTTGAAGAGGACGATGAAGAAGGCGCCGAAGATGACTACGGCCATCACCGGCGGCAGGTCCTGGTTGACCAGCGATTCGAACGTGTAGAGGCCGATCCCGTCGAGGTTGAAGACGCCTTCGACGACGATCGCGCCACCGAGCAGGACACCGAAGTCGAGCCCGAACAGGGTGACGATCGGGGCCAGGGAGTTGCGCAGGACGTGGCGGGTCATCACATGCCGCTCGCTCAGCCCCTTGGCCCGCGCCGTGCGCACGTAGTCCTCCTTCATCGCGTCGAGCATGTTCGAGCGCAGCACGCGGCTGTAGATGCCGATGTAGGTGATTGCCAGGGTCACCCAGGGCAGGAAGAGGTGGCTGGCCCATTCGAAAGGGCTCTCGGCGAAAGGTACGTAGGTGCCGGAGGGAAAGACCTGCGTCTTGTAGGTGAGGTAGTTGAGGAAGATCGCAGCCAGCCAGAAGACCGGGATCGAGATCCCGGTCACGGCGACGATCGTCAGCGCCCGGTCGAGCAGGCCCCCCGATCTGACCGCCGAGAGGTAGCCGAAGAGAATCCCGAAGAGCATCCATATCGCCGCCGCCCC
>DASTVL010000275.1:0-5132 GCA_035759115.1 Solirubrobacterales bacterium
GGCGATCGCGAAGACCGCCGCCAGGCCGAACAGCACCATCAGTTTTTTCTGCGCCACCTCCCACTCGGCGAGGTTGGTGATCCGGTCGACGTTGACGGCGATGCTGGCGACGGCGATGAAGAGGAAGGCGATCATCCCCGCCGCCCAGCCACGCGAGCGCAGTCGCGTCACCGCCGGGCGGCCGCGGCCGAGCAGCCCGCCGACCGCCCACACGGAGACGATCACGGCGACGAAGAAGCGGTCGAGGTCGGAGCTGAACGGCAGCGGCACGCTGGGGTGGATCGCGTCGACCGGGAGCAGGTAGATCGCCGCGAGGAAGGCGGCGAACAGCCACGGCAGCGGCCGGCGGGTGCGCGGCCAGGCGTCTGCCGGCGCGGCGGTCGAGCGGAACGCGGCGGGACCCATCTCAGCCCGTTCGCTGGCGCGGCCGGCCGGTGCGCAGCGCATCCTCGGCCCGCCCGCGTCCGTTGCGGCCGCCCGAGCCGTTACGGCTGGGCTCGCCCTCTCCGCCGGCGCCGCGCCAGCCGCGGGCGATCGTCCGCGCCGGGATCAGCAGCATGCACCAGCCGCCCAGCACGACAAGGAAGACGAGCGTCGCGATCTGCAGGTTCGCGCCCTCGTTCACCGTCCCGCCGGTCGTGTTGCCGAGCTGGCGGACCTCGACCTGGCGGTTGACGGGGGTCCGCTGCTCGGCCTGGATGCGCTCGATGTAGGCGCTCAGCGCCGCGGGCGCGGCCTTGGCCAGCGCCGCCGCCTGCTCCCGCTCGGGCGCCTGGGCGTGCACGGAGACGATCGGGAGCGAAGGGTTGTTTTCGAAGCGCAGCCGGTAGAGCGCGCCCTCGCCGAGGATCTGCGAGCTGCGTTTCTCAGCGGTCGGCGCCTGCTGCACCTCGGGCAGGTTCAGCTCGAAGGGACCCTGCGCCTCGATCGCATTGAACGGCAGCTCCGCCTCCTCGGCGATCAACGCGACCGCCGCCGGGCTGGCGAGAAAGCGGGCGAAGACCGCAGCCCGCGTGTCGAGCGGTTCGAGGTCGAAGGAGAAGTCGGCGAAGGCCGAGCGCGGCGTGTCGACGAGGATCTCGCTCGAGGCGGTGGCGAAGACGTTGTTGCGGCTCTCCAGCGAGGGCGGCAGGAAGCCGACCCGATAGATGCTGAGCAGCGCCGCGAGCAGCGCGATCGCCGCCCCCAGGACGACGAGGCGACGGCGTCGCCAGAGGATCTTCAGGGTGCGTGCCGGCTCCATCGCGGCCGCCCCTCAGGGCTCCCCCGCCGCCCTGTCCAGCTCGGCCGGGTCCTCCTCGCCGCCGTTGGGCCCGGCGGGCAGCAGCAGCACTTCGCGGCTCTCCGCCCGCGTCGGCGCGCTCGGCTGCGAGCCGCCCGGCGGCTCGGCCGCGCGCCAGGCCGCGGCCAGCCGCGGCCCGACGAGGATCGCCAGCAGGAAGATCGCCAGCAGGAAGACGAAGAGCGCCAGCGCGGCCTTCTTGCCGAGCGCCTCCTCGTCGGGCGCTGCCTTGGCCGGGCCGAGCACGCGGAACTGCACGCGCTTGCTTTCCGGCGTCCCCTGCTGGTCCTGGATCGAGCGGACCACGTCGCGGATCGCGGCGGGCGCGGCGGCGGCGAGCCCGCGCGCCTCGGCCACAGTCGGCGCCCTGGTGATCACGGCGAGGATCGGCAGTTCGGCCGACTGGGTGATCGAGATCCCGTACGGGTGCAGCTGCAGCGGTTCTTCGCTGACACCTGGCACCGCGGCGAACGATTCCGGGCCGGCGACGTCGATCTGCTTGACCGGGATCCCGTTCGCCTTGGCGATCCGGCCGACCACGTTGCCGCCGGCGATGTAGCGGGCGAAGACCCCCGCCCGCGCGGTCAGTCCGGTCAGGTCGCGGCGCGCGTCGGCGATCGGTGAGCGCGCCGAGTCGACGAGGATTTCGATCGAGCCGCGGGCGCCGCTGTCGACCCGCTTGGAGAGCGAGGGCGGCGCCAGGCTGACCTGGAACACGGCCAGGACCGAGATCAGGGCTGCCGCGACGACAGCCGCCGCGACCGCCCTGCGGCGATGCCATAGCTCCTTCAGGATGAGGATCAGGTTCAAGTCGTCTCCGTGCTCCAGGTTCCGCGTGTCGACCGGGCGTAGGCCGGGCGTCGATTAAGAACGCCGGGCCGCGGAGAGAACTTGCGAGCCGGGACGATCACGGTCGGCCAGATAGACCATCACCGCGTGGGCGGCGATCTGCGCCGGCTCGGGCACGTCGCCGAGCCCTAGAAAGCAGGGGACGCGAGGCGGCGGATCCCCTTCGCCGACCCGGCGGGCGTAGTGCGCCAGCGCCCGCTCGACGCCCTCGGCGAGGTCGGATTCGGCCGCCGCTTCGATCTCTGTGCGGGCAAATGCCCCCAGCGAAGTCTTCATCACCGACCAAAACGGGACTGAGATGTAAAAGTCTTTCACCCCTACCTACCAATTCCCACTAACTTCGTACCCCAATACTTGTGCAATTCCTATGCATTTCCCGTGACTTGAGCCTGAGGTTGAAATTTGGACGAATGTCGGGCATTGACAATGGACCAATCGGCATCAATGCTCTCGACCCTTCTCGTAAAACGCAGAGACATTCAACCGGTCAAGGAAGGCTCATAGTGGAGGACAACCAGTCGACTCAGGGAAACACCCGGCGCGTGCAGCGGGCCGTCGAGCTCGCCAAGGCCGGTGACCCGGAGGGGCTGCACTTCCTCTACGTGCGCTACGCGCCGGACGTACAGCGCTACGTGGCCAGCTTCGTCCAGGACCATCACGAGGCCGAGGACATCACCCAGAACGTCTTCGCCAAGCTGATGACCGCGATCTCGAAATACGAGCAGCGCGAGGTGCCCTTCACCGCCTGGATCCTGCGGGTCGCGCGCAACGCGGCGCTCGATCACATCCGCGCCAAGCGCGCGATCCCGACCGAGGAGGTGCGGGTCGCCGACATCGGCCAGGCCCAGGTCGGTCACGACCGCAGCCGCGCCCTGCGCACGGCGCTGGAGAAGCTTCCGATCGAGCAGCGCGAGGTGCTCGTCCTGCGTCACATCACCGGCCTCTCGCCGATCGAGATCGCAACCGCGCTCGACAAAAGCGAGAGCGCCGTGCACGGCCTTCACCACCGCGGCCGTCGCGCCCTCAAGGCCAACCTGGTCGAGCTCGGCGCAGCCCCCGTGGTCGCCACGGCCTAGCTGCGCCGCGATCTACTCGCCGGGCGCGCCGCCGTCCTCTTCGAGGATGCGTCGCGGGATGTTCCCGGCCTCCAGCTCCGCCGCGTAGTACAGCGCGGCGTGGCCGGCCAGCTGCGAGAGCGACAGCCCCTGCCTGGCAGCCTCGTCTTCGAGCACCTCCAGCAGGTCCTCGTCGATCGCGAGCTCGACCTGCATCGCCCCGGCGGGCTTCTTGCCGCGCAGGAACTCCGGGTACGCCCAGCCGGGACGGTCGGCGCCGGCGTCGTTGAGATAGAGGCGGATCGCCCGCAGCAGCGACCGCTGCACCTGCTCCGGCTCCCCCCCTTCGGTCCCCACGAGGACCTCGACCGGAAAGTGGGCCAGGTGCAGAGTTAGACGCTGGTGCTCCATGACCCGCATGGTCATCATATACCCGAGATCGAAGGGTCCCTACCGGGCCTTCATACCTTTTTCCCACCGATTTCTACGCGCAGTGCGTCAGTGGGCTTTTCTCAACCGCGCCCGCTGCTCTTGCTTCTCGACCACCTGAGCGACCAGCTTCTTCACGTTGGAATCGCCGGTCGCCTTGATGTGGCCGGTCTCGACCGCCTTGCGGTAGCTCTTCAGCGTGCCCTTCTCGGCGAGCTGGTTGAACTCGGCGCGGTCGATCTCGACCAGCACACGCTCGTCGCGCCGCAGGTCCTTGCTGACCTGCGGCCCCGGCAGCTCGACCCGGTAGAGCTGGATGTCCCCCCTGCCCTTCAGCTCCAACCCGAAAACCAGTTTCAGCTTCTGCAGCGCCGGCACTTCCGCCTGGAAGCGCTCGACCGCGGTCTTGATCAGGTCGGCGGTGGATGCCATGCGGCTAGATCTTGTGCCTCTGCAGGAGCTTCTTGCCGATCACCATGCGCTGGATCTCCGAGGTGCCCTCGCCGATCAGCAGCAGCGGCGCATCGCGGTAGAGGCGCTCGATCTCGTACTCCTTCGAGTAACCGTAGCCGCCGTGGATGCGGAAGCTTTCTTCGACGCAGAACTTGCCGGTCTCGGAGGCGAGCAGCTTCGCCATCCCCGCCTCGAGGTCGGAGCGCTCGCCGGCGTCCTTCATCCGCGCCGCCTTGCGCGTGACCAGGCGCGCCGCCTCCAACTGCGTCGCCATGTCGGCGAGCTTGAACTGGATCGCCTGGTGCTGGGCGATCGGCTTGCCGAAGGTCTTGCGTTCCTGGCTGTAGCGGAGCGCCAGCTCGAGCGCCCGCTGGCCGATGCCGACGCCGCGCGCGGCGACGTTGACGCGACCGACCTCGAGCGCGTCCATCATCTGCACGAAGCCCTGGCCGACGCCGTCAGAGCCGCCGAGCACGCGCTCGGAGGGACACTTGTAGCCGTCGTAGACGAGCTCGGTCGACTCGACGCCCTTGTAGCCCATCTTCTTGATCTTCGGCGGCACGTTCAGTCCGGCGTAATCGCCCTCGTTCGTTTCCGCCCAGGGCTCCTTCTCGGTGATGAAGCAGGTCATCCCCTTGTAGGCCGGCTCGGCCTTCGGGTCGGTCTTCATCAGGACGAAGACGACCCCCGAG
The DNA here is from genome assembly GCA_035759115.1 of Solirubrobacterales bacterium. Lineage (GTDB taxonomy): Bacteria > Actinomycetota > Thermoleophilia > Solirubrobacterales > 70-9 > VRUE01. The sequence continues at coordinate 4,761 of DASTVL010000275.1, forward strand.
CCGAGCCCGTTGGTCACCCACATCTTCTGGCCGTTCAGCTCCCAGGCGCCGTCGTCGCCCTGCTTCGCGGTCGCCTTGATCCCCTGCACGTCGGAGCCGACCTCGGGCTCCGAGAGTGAGAAGGCGGCGCGGATCTCGCCCGTCGCCATCTTCGGCAGGAAGTGGTCCTTCTGCTCGTCGGTGCCGAACTTCATCAGCAGGTAGGAGCCGATGAAGTGGGTGTTGACGACTCCGGAGATCGAGATCCAGCCGCGCGAGAGCTCTTCGACGATCATCGCGTAGGTGGTCAGGTCGAGCCCCATGCCGCCGTACTCCTCGGGGATCGTCACCCCGAACAGGCCGAGCTCCTTCATCTGCTCGACGATCGGCTCC
>DASTVL010000276.1:0-8462 GCA_035759115.1 Solirubrobacterales bacterium
TGCTGAGGCTGGCGTGGCCGAGGAGGCGCTGGATGTAGCGGATGTCCATGCCGGCCTCGATCAGCTGGGTTGCGGCCGTGTGGCGGAGCATGTGGGGGGTGACCCGGGTCTGTAGGGAGCCGGCGCGGCAGGCCTTGTCGAGGCGCAGCCTTATCGCCGATGGCGTCAACGGATCGTGGCGGAGATTGAAGAGCATGGCGGAGTGGCTGAGGCCGAGCTCGTCGCGGAACAGCAGGTAGGCGCGAGTCAGCTGCGTGATCCAGTCGTTGGGGAGGAAGACCTCTCGTTCGCGCCGACCCTTGCCGACCAGCCTGATCCGCTGCCCCGTCACGTCGACGTCCTTGCAGCGGACGCCCGCCACCTCGTGCACCCGCATGCCGGTGGCGAACATCAACGCCACGGCGAGCAGAGTCGTCGACTCGTGCGGGCGAGCGGCTATATCCGTTGCGTTGGCTGGTCCGGTGGGGAGCCCTGCGGCCGAGTGGAGGAAGCCGAGCAGGCGACGTAGGTCGTGAGTGGGGACGACCCTGGGCAGCCGGCGGGTGCGGGCGCCGGTCGGGAGGGGGCCCGGCCACGGGTTCGTCTCGAGCAGCCCGCTGGTCGTCAGCCAGCCGCAGAAGCCGCGAACGCCGGCGGCGCGGCGGCGCACCGACGCTGCCGCCAGGCCGGACGCGCGAAGGGCGTCGACGAAGCCGGCGAGTTTCGCGCCGTCGATCGATTCGACCGGCGCGTGCGGGCCGAGGTGGCGCTCGAGCGCCGCCACGTCCCCGTCATAAGCACGCACCGTGTGCCGCGAGAGGTCCCTGCCCGCCGAGAGCCACCGGGCGAATCGGGAGCGTGCCTCGGCCACGCCGATCTGCTGCGCTGAGGAACGCACGTGTGTATTCCTCGGCCCGGTGCAGGCCGGGCGCAAGTGACGCCAGCGATCGTGCAGGGCCTGGCAGAGCGACTGCTACGGCATGAATGCGACCTCCAGCCCGGCCTCGCCCGCCAGCAGCAGTAGCCGTCTACAGCTGCGTCGCCACCAGGGCGGCAAAACCGACGATGGCCGAGCTGGACACGCTCGTCGCTCCTTAAGCGGCCCCGCGAAGATACCCAGCACGCCGCAGGATCTTCCGGGCACGCTTGGAGCTGGCCTCGGACTCGCGGATCGTGCGGTCGATTCGCTCCATCTCGCGCTCGGCGCGCTCGATCGTCCGCTTGTTCCTCTCCATCTGCCTTTCGATTTGCTCTCGCGAAATCATCCTGGTTCTCCTGGGTCCTGCGTCGCCTGGTTGACCACGCGGCCGGTCTTGATCAGATCCTGCCTGAGATCGTCGATAATTTCCTGAGCGTTGTCAAGCGATGCTCTCAGCCGCTGATTTTCAGCGTCGATGTCGGAGACCTGTTCTGAGACTTGAACCGGGCCCACGCGAATCAGCCACTGGCCACGTGCGATCAAGGCCACTACGGATACGACGATGAAGACCGCTCCGAAGATGATCGCGAGTCGAATTGCGGCCACCACAGCCCGGCTGGCGAGCACGGTGTCGATGAATCCAGGGCGCTGCGCGGCCGGCGTGGGCGCGAGCACTGCATCTGCGATGGCGTATACGCCGCCCGCGAAGAGAACGGCAAGAGTAGGGAGCACGAGAAGCACGCCGAGCCGCTCCGCCCACCACGCCAGACGTGAGTTGCGATTGCTTTGACCTTCCGCCATTGCAGGTAAAGGCCCCGGGCCGCCGGATTCTCCCCCCACCAGCGAGGCAATGTCGCATTTTGCGCAGCGTGCCCGAGGGCTCCCCCTGAAGCGCTTCCTGGACGAGCTCAAAGTCGCCATCGAAACGGCGACCGTTCGGTAGCATCCCAGACAGATACCCCGCGAGTACCGTAAATTCCCGGCTGTGGACCGGGAGGAGATCGATCCGGAGCTGGGGCTGCTGTTCGACGACATGGCCGGGAACGGGAAGCTCTATGCGCTCGAGCGCCTGCTCTGGATCGAGCTCTGGCGGGTGCCGGTTCTCGAGGCCGTGGACGAATGCGGCATCGAGGCGCGGCACTACGGGCCGATTCGCGTGTTCGCGAGCCGGTCCGAACCGTGCACGGCCATGTTCAACGTGCTGCTCGGCGCCGATCGCCCCGGCGCCGTGACGGACGGGCATCTGGCCGGGGCGCTCAACTGGACCGAGTCGCTCGGGCTCGACTGCCGGGTGCCCGTGCGGGGAGGGGCCGAGTTCGGCGAGCCGGGGGAGGCCGAGGACCACCTGAACCGCCGCGGCTACCGCCGGACCGGCGTCCTCGCGACGTTCGTGCGCGGCCTGGCTCCATCTCCGTTCCAGCCATCGGCGATCGAGGTCGAGCGGCTCGTCGACGAAGCCAAGGCCGAAAGCTTCAACTACTTCCTCGAGGCCGGATACGGCGTCGAGTGGTCCGGAAGCTTCTTCTTCATGGGCCTGCTGAGGCGGCAGGAATGGCGCTGCTACATGGCAAGCGACGAGACGGGCCCGCTGGCGTCGGCGGCGACGATGATGCACTGCGAGGTTCCGCAGCTGGTGTTCGCCGGGACCGCGGAGGGCGCACGCGGCCGGGGCGCGCACGCGGCTCTGCTGCACCGCGCCATCGAAGACATCCGCGCGAGCGGGAACGGCAGGGCGCTTTCGGGCCCGGAGGGGATCTTCGCGATCACCGACGAGGCGCTCGACTGCCCGAACAGCTTCTCGCCGGGCGCCCGCAACCTCGTCCGTGCCGGCTTTCGCCTGGCGGACATCCGCACGGTCTGGCAGCCGCCCGCGGAGCTCGTAGCTCCGGAGGACGATGGCGAGGAGGGGAGAGACGAAGACCCCGGCGACGATCACAGCTTCGAGTTCGGCGGGTAGCGGCCTGGGCCGGCTGTGTGCCCGGAGCGGTCGGGCTGCCAGGAGACTTGATGCGCCCCGTCGCTTGCCGGAGCCCCCGCCGGACTGAGGCTGTCCGGCGGCTACACCGCGAGCGCCGCGGCCAGGTCCTCTGCTGAGCCCTCTATGCGACCGGGGTGTCGAGCCGACGGGATCGTTTCATGCGCGGGCGCCGGCTTCCCCTTGTGCATATAGAGAACGTCGCGCTCTGCATCAAAGAGGACGTCGTCGAACGTGTGGCTTCCGATGCGGACGATCATCGTGAGCGCCTGGGCCTCGGATCCATTGCCTGGGAGAAGACCGTGACCATGCAGTCGAAGTCTCCGGCGAACTCCAAAACAACGGTTAGGCGAACAGGGGGAGGGAGGAGAAGCCGCCGTTGACTTCAGCCGGCTGCATAGGGCTGGGCCGTTTAGTCTCCGGGCCGTGAAGTGCAAACTCGGTCATGGTCCTCCTATCTTAGGCCTTCGATGCGAGATCGACGATCCAGAAGACGACCTCGAGAGTTAAGAGCGCGCTAGCCAGGCGAAATCTAGCGGCCAGTTGCCTTTGCCCCTTGCGGTTTTCGGCGTAGCTGCCGTGCATGTGTAGGGAAAGGTCTCGGTGAATCTCGGCCACAGAAAGCGGTTCCGTCGTCTCGATGTAGCTCTCAATCACGTTTTCAGGGTCGGCCGTGAACTCCCAGCGATGCGGCCAGAGGATCGCGAGCGTGGCGAGCGAAAGCCCAACGAAGCTTGCCAACGCGAGCCAGGTCGCGACGTTGGTCCCACCGCCGTTCAACGCCTGGGCGCCCAAGAAAGAAGTCGTTAGCGCCGCGGCTGAGAGCAACATGCCGGCGCGCGTCCGGAAGCTTTCGATGACGCCCTGCTGTTGCGACAGCGCTCGGACGGCCTCGTCGTAGGCGATCTTGTAGGGGGCGTCGGCCGGATCCGAATTCATTCATCCACACTAGGCCTCCGGTAGGACAGAACCTTTCGCCCTCGCCGCCCGGGTGGAGCGCAGCGATCCGCCGCCGGAGGCGAAGCCGGTCGATGCGCTCGACGTCGAGGCGGCGATGCTGCTCGTCGCGCCGCTGCTGCGCCTCGACGAGGACCTCAGCGGCGACCGCCGCCTGGCCCGCGCCCTGGTCGCGGAGTTCAGCAATGCCCTGTTCGACGAGGCCGCCTACGCGCACTGAGTGGTTCGAGCAGATCGACAAGCGCTTCGAGCAGATCGACAGGCGCTTCGAAAAGCTCGAGAGTCGTTTCGACCAGTTGCAACTCAGGGTGATGGGCGGGCTCTTCGCGATCGTCGCCGCCCTGATCGCGGCGCCGCACCTGTAGCCGGGCCGGCGAAGCACCCCTGCATTCCCGACTGGGCTACCAGCGGACTGATGCTCCCCGTCGCTTGCCGGAGCCGCTCCGATCGGCAAGAGTGGATGCAATGCGGGCGAGGCCGGCGAGATACATGAGCACCGAGGCGTTCGTGTCGCAGCAGAAACACCCGAACGGCGGCGTGCGCGAGCGCTTCGCTTTCAACCTGCGCCGGGCAAGGTATGCCGCCGGGATCTCGCAGGAGGAGCTGGGCGAGCGCTGCGACCTGCACCGGACCGAGATCTCCCTGCTCGAGCGTGCCGGCCGCGAGCCCCGCCTCGGCACGATCGTCAGGCTGGCCGGCGCCCTCGGCGTCACCGCGGGCGCCCTCTGCGAAGGCATGACCTGGGACGAGGACGGCCGGCGGTTCGAGTTCCCGCCGGACTGATGTCGATCGAACCGCAGCCCGAGCTTGCGGTACAACGCCGATCCGGTTTAGAATTCTCTATTCCTTTTATTGGTACGGGAATCGGAGGGGGTCGCAGGGGAAAGGACATGCGCGCGGGCGCGAAGACCGTTCGCATGCTCTCCGACCCGCTGCAGGTTCAGATCATCCGCGTGATGGCGGGTGGGTTCAACGCGCTGAGCGTGCCCGAGGGCTACACGGGAGAGGAGGGCCCGCGGCGGCGACTGCCGCGCCGCCCTGAGCCGGAGCCGCGCGGCCCCGAGGGAGAGCTCCATGACCACGACAAGAAGTACGCGATCACCCCGACCGGGCTCGCCAGGGTGCCGGTCGCCGGTGCGATCGAGCTCTGGCTGTTGAAGGCGTCGGGAGGGGCGATCTCCTATTCGGATTCCGATCCCCGGGCCGAGCCCGCGATCGAGCTGCTCGCCGACGCCTGGGGGAGCGGCCTCGCCCACGCCATCGCCGCCGGTCCGGCCGACAGGCAGGAGCTGATCGCCGGCTGCGAGTGGTCGCCCCGCTCAGCCAAGCGCCTGCTGGCGAGGCTGCGCCGAGCGGGGATGGTCGAGGCTGCGACCACGCCGGCCGGCGCCCCCGCGCACGCGGCGACCGAGTGGCTGCGGCGCGGCATCGGCCCGCTGGCCTTCGCCGCCCGGGTGGAGCGCAGCGATCCGCCGGAGGAGGCGAAGCCGGTCGATGCGCTCGACGTCGAGGCGGCGATGCTGCTCGTCGCGCCGCTGCTGCGCCTCGACGAGGACCTCAGCGGCGCCTGCCGCCTGGCCGTGCGCCTCGGCGAGCCCGGGCAGCGCCAGCCGGTCGGCGTCACGCTCAGGGTGGGCGAGGGCAGGGTCCTCTCCTGCGAGCGCGGCCTCGACCCCGATGCGGGCGCCGAGGCCGTCGGCGAGCTCGCCCCCTGGTTCACCGCCCTGATCGACCGGCGAACCAAGCGCCTCAGGTTCGACGGCGACCGCCGCCTGGCCCGGGCCGTTGTCGCGGAGTTCAGCAGGGCCCTGTTCGACGAGGCCGCCTACGCGCACTGAGCGAACATTCGTCCGTGGCCGAGTATAGTTTTGCGCGAATTGCGTTCTTTGGGCGGCTTGCAGGAAATTTCGAAATGTGTTGGAATCAAACCCCGATGACCGCGCCGCGGCAATCACACGCGTTGGGCGGCTGATAGGCCTTGGCGCTCTTGACCCCCCTTCCCCTCGACGATGTCGACCTCGTCGCGGCGTGGCCCAATCAGCACGTTGCCGCCGAGATGCTCGGCGTCTCCGGCTCGACCCTCTCGAGGCGCGACGACCTGGAATTCGAGGTTGCCGGCGCGCGCACCCGGCACTACCGCCCGGCGGCCGTGCTCCGCGCCGCCGCCTACTACAAACGGCGCTCGCTCAACGCCGTGGCCGCCAAGCTGATCGCCCATGCGCGCGAGCACGGCGGCGAGGATCGCGCCGGGGAGGTGCAGACCGAAGTCGACGCATTCTTCGCACAGCGTCCGTCCGAGCCGGTCGACCGAGAGCGAATTTTGCGAGAAGCGCGCCGCGCCCTGCCCCGTCAGCTGTACCTCGAAGTTCAGCGGGCCTTCGAGCAGGATGTCGCCGGAGAGCCCGAGCTGCAGGGCGCTGAGGTCGATTTCGGCGCTCGCTCGGTCGAAGCCGGTTAGCCCTCGGGTACGTCCGGGAGCTTCTGCATCCAGTATTCCCCCGGCGGCAGGGCCCACGTCTCCTCACGTCGGGCCGGGCGGAAGCCCAGGGCTTGGAGCGTTTCCCGGTCCGCGTCGCCGTGGTCGGTCGCGATCACCAGGCCCGGCGGCCTGCCCAGCGCCTTTGCCACGGCATGCAGGTATCGAGTCGCCAGCACCGCCGCCGCAACAGCGCTCCCCCGGTCATCTTTGCCCCCGCCGGTCCGGGTCGCGATCGCGTGCAGCAGGAGCGGCGTTTCCGGCGCGGCCTCGTAAGAGATCGCCGCCAGCACGTCCACCCGTTCGAGCACGTAGATCCGGTGTCCCGCTGGCCGGCCCTGGATCTCCGCGATCAGGTCCGCCGGGAACAGGCCGGCGGGCAAGTACTGGAACTCGCTGGTCGCCCACCTTGCCTCGCTCTCGCTCGGCGCTCCCTCGATCTGGATTTGCGGGGGCTCGGAGTCGACGACGCTCACGTGTCGCGCAAGTTCGGCCTGCACCTCGGCGACTGCCGCATCGGTCGCGTCGTCGGCGAGCTTCTTGTCGACGGGCCGTCCCTCCTCGACGGCTTCGTCCATCTTGCGCAGGTACAGCTCAAGCGCCTCGAGCGCCTTGTCGGAATCGTCGGTTCGCTGGCGGATCCGCCTGACCCGCATAGCGTCGAGCAGCTTGAAGGACACGCTGCCGATCCGAAACTCGTCGAGCCGGTGCCAGAATGCGACGATCACCAGCAGCGCCACCGTCAGCGTGGCCAGCGCGATCGTCAACGCCTCCGAGCGCAGCGAGCTGGTCGGTTCGACGACGGTGCGGCGCACCCAGACGCGGTGCTCTGGCCGGCTCCCGTGACGGGAGGTCTGGCTACTCACCCGGTCGACGGTCTCCGACGTCGTGCGCCCCCGATTCCCCGCCCAGCTCAGCATGCCGAGGATCCCAACCGCCAGGCAGGCGACGAGCAGCAGGTATCTCATCGCCTGGTGGTCAGGCGGATCCGCGCGAGAGCCGCATGCGCCGAGAGTCGCGAGCCCGACGCGGCGGGCGCCAGCCGCCAGCCCTCGGCCCGCGGGGTGAACCCGAGCGCTTTCAGATCGGCGCCCCAGCCGCCCGCGACGTCGTCGCCGGCGATCATCGCTCCGCTACCTCCCACGGCGCGGGCCCTGTACTGGACCACGCCGAGCGCGAAGATCCCCGCTGCGTGCACGTGCTCCGTAGTCGCGCCGCCGATCGGCCCGGTCGCTCCGCCTCGCAGCGCGATCGCGTGCAGCCGGTGGTGCTCCTCGTCGGGCCTCCAGTGCAGGGCGGCGGCGACCTTGCCGCTGCTGCGTTCGAAGCAGTAGAGGCGCTGCGTTGGCGTCGCGCCGGCGATCGCGTCGGTCGCGTCGCGGTGGAAGTCACCCTCCTCCAGGTAATGACAGGAGGACGACAGACACCACGGCGAGGCCAGGCCGAGGCGGCTGATCAGCTTGACGGAAGATAGCTGCAACATGGCGCAATGCAGGCGACAATTTGTTCTTCGTGACTACTTGACTCTACTCACTGAGTCCGAGCCCACCCGACGCGGTTAGAGCCAACCGTCCCGTTCCCAGTAGTTGCGCGCCGCGTACCATTCTTGGTATGGTCAGCAGCGGACTTTGGAAAGTCGTTAGCGCTATCTGAAAAATATAGCGTACTTCATTCCGGCGTTCAACCGTGTCGCGGCGACCTACAGCGACACGGGACCGAAACAGGGATCGAGCCCTCGGGGGAGGGCTCACGGGAAAGGGAGACCGACATCGTGAGAGACCATCGCAGGGGATTCATGTCCCGATTGACCCCGTCCGGCGGGAACGGCCCGGACGCTTCTTTCGGTCGGCGCTCCTGCGCCAGGGTGTCCACGATGGAGGGACCGGTGCGCCCTCATGGTCGTCGCCGAATCGTCCCCCTCGTTTTCGTCGCCCTCGGCGTGACCCTCCTGTTCGCGATGGCGGCGCAGGCGGCATCGGCCGCGACCCTCAAGGTCGGCGGCGCGGGCACCGGCAACGGCACGGTGACCACCACCGTCGGCTCGCCGGCGATCGATTGCCACATCACCGCCGGCGTCCCCGACGAAGCGACGGGCGAAGTCTGCGAAACGACGGTCCCCGCCCTGAGCGGCGTCGCGGTCACCGCGACCGAAGACG
>DASTVL010000277.1:0-6569 GCA_035759115.1 Solirubrobacterales bacterium
CAGCGCCTCGGCCTCGGTCGAGGTGACGACGAAGTCGATCCGCTCGACCCGCGAGGTCAGCCGCGGCTCGCCGCCGCTGAAGTGCGAGCCGACGCGCTTGCGGATCGAGAGCGCCTTGCCGACGTAGAGCAGCTCGTCGCCCCGCCCGTAGAAGAGGTAGACGCCGGGGGCGTCGGGTAGCTCCGTGATCCTGCCGTCCACGCTTAAAGGGTAGGCTGCGGGCCGCATGAACCCGCCTGAGCTGAACACGCTGAGGGTCGAGGTCGACGGCGAGATCGGCACGATGACGCTCGACCGGCCCGACGCCTTCAACGCGATGAGCCCGGAGATGATCGCCGAGCTCGGCACCGCCTTCGCCTGGCTCGCCGATCAGGCGCCGCTGCGCGGACTGATAATCACCGGCGCCGGGTCTGCCTTCTGCTCCGGGGGCGACGTCAACTGGTTCAAGGCGGGGGTCGAGGACGACTCGGTGGACCTGCCCGCCCAGGTACGCCGCGGCGCCGAGGCGCTGCACACGGCGATCGTCGACCTGCGGCGGATCCCCTACCCGGTGATCGCCGCGATCAACGGCCCTGCCGCCGGAGCCGGCTTCTCGCTGGCGCTCGCCTGCGACATCCGGATCGCCTCCGAGAAGACCTTCCTCGCCCCCGCCTACGGGCGCATCGGCGCCTCGCCCGACGGCGGCATGACCTACTTCCTGCCGCGTGTGGTCGGGCCGAGCCGGGCGCTGGAGATCCTGCTCGAAGACCCGAACATGACCGCCGCCGAGGCGCTCGTGGAGGGCCTGGTCTCCGCAGTCGTCTCCCCGGACGAGCTGGCCGGCGCGGCGCAGGCGAAGGCCGAGAAGCTGGCGAAGATGGCGCCGCACTACGTGAAGATGGCCAAACGGCTCTGCGGCGTCAGCATCGAGAACAGCATCACCGAGCACCTGCAGCTGGAGCGCCACGGGATCGCCGACAGCATGGGGACCGAGGATCTGCGCGAAGGGGCGATCGCCTTCTTCAGCGGCGAGACGCCCGAGTTCAAGGGCCGCTGATCCGGGCGCCGCGAGGCGTCATCCGATCGGGAACCGTCTAGAGTCTCCCTGAGCATTCCCCCCAGGAAAGGATCGGTTCGATGAAGAAGCTCGCCGCACTGCTAGTCCTCGCACTCGCCGCGTTCGCCCTGGTCGCCTGCGGTGGCGACGACGACTCGGACACGACGGCCGCGACCACCGACGCCAACGGCGGCGCCGCGGCCGAAGGCGGCGAAGAAGCCGGGGGCGGGGGCGGGGGCTCGACCGTCGACTTCGAAGCGGACCCGAACGGCGAACTCGCCTACACGACCGACTCGGCGACCGCCGAAGCCGGCGAAGTGACGATCGACTTCAAGAACCCGCAGAGCCTCACCCACGATGTCGTAATCGAAGACCAAAGCGGCGAAGATGTCGGCGCGACCGAACTGATCGGCGAGGGCGAAACCTCGGAAACGATCAACCTGAAACCGGGCAAATACACCTTCTACTGCTCGGTCCCCGGCCACCGCGAAGCAGGCATGGAAGGCACCCTGACGGTCGAATAGACGGCCCCCGCCCTGCGCATATCGGCGTCCTCGGTCGCTTGCGTGCAGAAGCACGCGGCGCTCCCTGCGTCCTTGATCTGCTTGGTCGGGAACCGTCTATGACGATGGGGCCATCACGCGGGTGACCGAGTCGCCGACGAAGCAGGGCTTCTCGTTGCCCTCGACCTCGAGGGTGAAGCGGGTCACCACCTCCCACCAGCCGCCGCCCTTCTCCTCGATCGAGACGACCTCGGCGCGGCCGCGGACCTTGGAGTCGACCGGGACGGGCGCGGGGAAGCGGATCTTGTTCCAGCCGTAGTTGACGCCGAGGGCGAAGCCGGTCGAGGAGATCAGCTCCTTGCGGAAGCCGTCGACGAGCGAGAGCGTCAGGTTGCCGTGGGCGATCGTCGTGCCGAAGGGGCTCTCGCTCTTCGCCTTCTCGACGTCGACGTGGATCCACTGGTCGTCGCCGGAGAGCTCGGCGAAGGTGTCGATGTCGGCCTGCGTGACCGTGCGCCACTCGCTCGGCCCGATCTCCTGACCGAGCAGGCCCTGCATCCCCTCGACCCCGTTTACCTCGACGGTTGCCATCGCGGCGAAGTCTAGGCGACTGCTAGCGAACAAGCTTCACTTCGAAGCTCGGGACGGCAAGGGCGCCGGCGCCGCCGAGCAGGGCGAGGATGCGGCTCACGTAGGCCTGGGTCTCGGGGTAGTCGGGGACGCAATTGCACGGTTCCACCGCTCCCGGGCCGGCGTTGTAGGCGGCGAGGGCGAGGGCTTGATCGCCGAACTGGCGCAGCAGGTCCGACATCAGGTGAGCCTGGGCGTCGATCGCTTCGACCGGGTCGTAGGGGTCGCGCAGGCCGTAGCTCGCCGCCGTCGCGGGCATGAACTGAGCGATGCCCTGCGCCCCGGCGGGCGAGCCCGCGTAGGGGTCGAAGTTCGACTCGGCCAGCAGCTGCGCCGCGAGCAGGGCGGCGGAGACGTTCCAGCGCAGGGCGGCGCGCGAGATCGGCGCCCGGAAGCGCTCGGGGACGAACGACGGCAGGGCGATCCCGGCGAGGGCGCCGTCTCCCCCGCCCCCGGTTGCACCAACGGAGTTCCCGGCGGCGGAGCAGGGCTCGGGGCCGGCCTCGAAGCCGAAATGCCAGGCCTCCCAGGAATAGCGCTGGACGAAGCCGAAGCGGGACGCATTGGCGGCGAGCCAGCCGTAGGCGGTTTCCGGCCCGAGGTCGAGCTCGGTCGCGCAGCGGTGCAGCGACCTGCCGGGCGGAGCCACCCAGGTCGGGTCCGGGTGTGCGGCGAAGAGCGCCGCCTGTTCGGCGTCGGAGCGGAAGCCGGAGTTGACGACGAGCGAGAGGCCCGATGCCGAGGCGGCTGCCGCCATGCGGTCGAAGGCGGCGCCGACATCGGGGCGCATCGGCTTCCCGGTGCGGTAGACCAGCGGGCCGCTGTAGCCGCCGCCGCTCGCCATCGAAGGGCTCGAGCCGGCGCCAGGGGCGGCGGCCGGCGGTGCAGCTTCGGCGACTGCGGAGGCCTCGACCCGGTGCCGGTCGACGCTGCCGCGGACGACGGCGCTGACCCGCACCGGCGCAAAGGAGGCGAGGTCGGGAAACGAGACGCGCAGCCGCGCCCGCGACACCTCGTTCCCGGCCGCCACGTCGAGCGCCGCTGCCCGCGCTCGCGCCAGATAGGTCGCCTTGTCCATGTGGACCGGGTTCGGCACCCCGTTCGCCAGCACCGGCGGCGCCAGCAGCCGCGGCAGGTCGTCGCGCATCGAGCGCGCCGCCGAGATCGCCGCCAGGTCGGCCGCCCGCTGCGCCCGCCCCTTGCCGGTCACCGCCCCGGCGATCGCGACCAGCGCCAATGCCGCGACGATGAGCGCCAGCGACGCCCCGAGCGCCAACACCAGCGCCTGCCCCTGTTCCCCTCGCCGCCTTTCCATGCGGCGACCCTGGCGGGCGCCGACGCGCGTGTGGCGCGCTCAAACGAAAAGTTGTGTGACGAGCCTGGGTCGATTCACGCGCTGACGTCGACTATCTCGATCAGCTGCGCGGCGTGGGGTCCTGATCGACGTACCTGTCGATGTCGGCCCTGAACTGCTCGTAATCGATGTGGGGAGCGCCCTCGAAGAGGGCGACGAACTCCTCGCGAGAAATGAACTTGCGCTTAGGCCTCTTGACCGGGCGCAGTTCACCGACCGGGACCCCATTGCGAGTGATAGTGAAACCCTCGCCCCGGTCCAACGCCCGCATGATCTCGCCGCTCTTGCTGCACAGTTCCCGCTGACTCAGTCGCTGCATTATGTTGTCTACATTAACACGCCTGCGACATCATGCGACGAGCAGCCGCGCGTGCAGCCCGGTCGGAAAGACCCAGCCCGGCGCCGGCAGGGCGCCAAGCAACGCCAACCTCGAGATCACGGGATTGGGCGGTTGCTTGAGCACCGCCACCCGCAGGCCGCGATCGATCAGGTCGCGGGCCGCGAGCGCCGTGAGGGACCGATCCCTGCTCAGGTCGGCGCGGAGCAGGGCGGCCGTCGGCCGGATGCGGGGCTCTTCGAGGACCGGGCGCAGCCGGCCGGGCGGCAGGTGGACGATCGCGGCGGACTCGCGGACCAGCGGCAAGGCCGCCGCGATCCGCTCGATGTCGCCGTCGCCCGCCGTGAGCTTCAGCCGGCAGATCGAGCCGCGCGAGGCGACCGGGGCGTCCGGCATGTGGACGGAGAGGCGCTGCTCGAGGGCGCGGGCGCCCGCTGTCGCAATCAGCGACGGCCGTGGGGCGCGGCCCTCATCCAGGTCGATCAGCAGAGCGGCGCGGTCGGGCTCGGAGGCGGCGCAGGCGAGCGCGGCTGCGGCCGGCTTCGATCCGCTCGCCTCCCCCACCTGTGCGACCAGAACCACCGGCCCGCCGGAACGCGGCGCTGCCCAGCCCTGACCGGGGCGCGCACCGCTCATTTCGGCCTCACGGCGGCAGAGGAGCTGACACTCAGCCGGTCGGCAAGCGCGGGCAACGGCGATGGCGGTCGCAGCCGTACGCGTACGCGCCCACCGCGGATCGTCACCTCGACCTCGTCCTCGGCCCAGGCCGGGAGCGCGTCGCGGGCGGCGACCTTCGCCGGCCTGCCGGTCGCCAGCGCCAGCGCACCGGCCTCGGCCGCGCCGTCGGCAAGCGTCAGCGCGTAGCCGACCGCGAACAGCTGCAGGGCGAGCAGGCCGGCCAGCAGCAACGCGGGGAGCGCGGCGACGAGCTCGACCGTGCTCTGCCCCTCCTCGCTAGCCACCGTCCGACTCCAGCGCCGCCCGCGCCCCGACCGTCAGGCGCGGCATCCCGGGCACGAGCCTCGGCACGACGACCCGCACCGAGACCGCATCGCCGTCGCCCACCTCCGCCCCGCGCCGCATCGCCGCCGGCAGCGCCCGCCGCGCCACGGCCTCCGGATCCCCACCGACCAGCGCGGCCCTCGCCCCCGCCCGCGCCGCCACGCCCGCCGACCAGGCCGCGTACCCGGTGCTGCCGAGCTGCGCCGCGACCAGGACCGCCAGCAGCAGAAACGGGATCGTGCCGACCAGCTCGACCGACGCGGTCCCGTCCTCCCTGCGGCAGCTGCTGGCGATCCGGCGCGGCACGGTGCGACCGTTCCAGGCCGCGACGCGCGTGTGGCGCGCTCAAACGAAAAGTTGTGTGACAGCTCTGCGCCGAATCAGCGCATCAGTAGCTGTTCGCCTCGACCCAGACTCTCCAGATCGCGGCAACGGCCGCGCCGAGCAGGACGATCCAGGCGAGCGTGCCGCCGCCGCCGGCGAACATCTCGTCGCTGCCGGCGATCAGCAGCGCGATCAGGCCCAGCGCCCCGTAGAGGATCGCCCGCCGGCTGTCGCGCAGCGCCGCCAGGGTCAGCTCGTTCTGGCGGCTGAGCGTGAACAGCGTCCACGAGATCGCCGCCAGGAAGCCCATCGTGATCGCGGTCAGGATCGTCTCGGCCGCGTTGCCGCCGGCCGGCACGAAGGCGACGACGACCGCGAGCGCCATCACGATCGCGATGTTCCTCAGGGCCCGCATGGAGAAGAGGTTACGCGCCCGCGCCGAGGGCCCACGCGACCGCATAGGCGACGGCGCCGATCGCCGCGGCTGCGGGCAGGGTGAGCAGCCAGGCGAAGACGATGTTGCCCGCGACGCCCCAGCGCACCGCCGAGACCCGCTTCGCCGCCCCAGCCCCCATCACGCCGCCGCTGATCGCGTGCGTGGAGGAGATCGGGAAGCCGAGGAACGTCGCCACCAGCGTCGTCGCCGCCCCGGCCCCCTGGGCCGAGAAGCCCTGCGCCGCGTCCATCTCGATGATCCGCGCTCCGCCGCCGCGCATCACCCGCAGCCCGCCGCCGTACGTGCCGAGGCCGATCGCCGCGGCCGCCGTCGCGATCGCCCAGAACGGCGGGTCGGCGCCGGCATCGAGGCTGCCGTCAGCGATCAGCGCCAGCGCGATCACTCCCATCGTCTTCTGTGCGTCGTTGGCGCCGTGGCCGAGCGCCAGCAGGCTCCCGGAGAGCAGCTGGGCGCGGCGGAAGCCGCGCGTCACCGTGCCGGGGCGCCTGCGACCGACCGCCCGGTAGACGACCGCGATCGCGGCGAGGGCGAGCAGGAAGGCGGCGAGTGGCGCCAGCAGGGCGGGTATGAGCACCTTGTCGAGCACCCCCCCGCCGATCACCGCGTCGGTGCCCGCGGCGGCGACCGAGGCACCCAGCAGGCCGCCGATAAGTGCGTGCGAGGAGCTCGAGGGCAGGCCCAGCCGCCAGGTGGCCAGGTTCCAGGCGATCGCCCCGAGCAGGCCGGTGAAGACGACCACCGGCGCGATCTTGCCGACCTCGACCACGTCCTGGGCGATCGTCGCCGCCACCGCGACCCCGATGAAGGCGCCGGCGAAGTTGAGCAGCGCCGCCGCCGCGATCGCCGCCTGCGGCGGCACCGAGCGCGAGGAGACGATCGTCGAGATCAGGTCGAAGGTGTCGTGGAAGCCGTTGCTGAAGGCGAAG
>DASTVL010000278.1:0-4093 GCA_035759115.1 Solirubrobacterales bacterium
TCGCCTTGTCGATCAGCGGCGGGTTCCAGATCGCGATCTCGCGGCCGGCCCGCGGCGCGCCGTCGTCGTCGATCAGCTCGAACGGCTCGCCGACCAGGCCCTCGGCCAGCTCGACCGGGTTGGCGATCGTCGCCGAGGCGAGCAGGAAGCGCGGCTCGGAGCCGTAGGCGCGGGCGACCCGGCGCAGCCGCCGCAGCACGTTGGCGACGTGCGAGCCGAAGACGCCGCGGTAGGTGTGGGCCTCGTCGACGACGACCCAGCCGAGGTTGGCGAGGAAGTCGCCCCAGCTCTTGTGGTTGGGCAGCAGGCCGACGTGCAGCATGTCGGGGTTGGTCAGCACGAGGTTGTTGCGGCGGCGGATCGAGGGCCGCTCCTCGCGCGGCGTGTCGCCGTCGTAGATCGCCTCGCGCAGGCCGGGCGGGCGCAGCGCCGCGAGCTTGCGCGCCTGGTCCTGGGCCAGCGCCTTGGTCGGGTAGAGGTAGAGCGCCCGGCGCTTGCCGTCGCGGGCGATCCCGTCGAGCACCGGCAGGTTGAAGGCGAGGCTCTTGCCCGAGGCGGTGCCGCTGGTGATCACCAGGTTCGAGCCGGCGGCCGTCTTCAACGCCTCGCGCTGGTGCGAGTAGAGGCGCTCGATCCCGGCCCGGCCCAGCGCCTCGACCAGGCCGGAGTCAAGTGAGCGCGGCATCGCCACCGGCTTCGACTTGCGCTCCGGCTCGCTGCTCTCGGCGACGATCCGCCCGTCGCGGCGGGCGGGATCGATTGCAACCGCCCAGGGGGTCTCGAGCAGGCTCTTAGCCACGAATCGCCCCCGCCACGCGCACCGCCTGCAGGGTCGAGCGGTCGTGAATCCGCAGGATGTCGGCGCCCTCGCGCACGGCCAGCGCCGCCGCGGCCACCGTGCCCCACTCGCGCTCGCTCGCCGGCAGCCGCTGCTCCCAGCTCCCGCCCAGCACGGCGCCGATGAAGTCCTTGCGCGAGAGCGAGACGTAGAGGGCCGGGCCGAGCGCGCGCAGCTCGCCGAGGCGGCGCAGGATCTCCAGGTCCTGCCCGACGGTCAGGTCGAAGTCCAGCCCCGGGTCGATCGCGATCTGCTCCATCTCCACTCCAAGGCCCCGGGCGGCCTCGATTCTCCCCCCGAACCACGAGATCAGGTGCTCGACCGTGTCGCCGTAGTCGCGCGCCGGGCGGTCGACCCGCGGCGGCCCCTCGATGTGCATCAGCACGTAGCCGCAGCCGCGCTCGGCGACCAGCGCGAACATCTCCTCCGAGCCGCCGGAGATGTCGTTGACCGCAACCGCGCCCGCGTCGAGCGCCCGCCGCGCCACCTCTACCGAGAAGGTGTCGGCCGAGATCGGCGCCCCCGCGCCCGCCAGGCCAGCGATCGCCGGGATTAGCGCCGCCGCCTCTTCCTCGGCCCCGACCGGCGGGCCGCTGCGGGCCGCGACCGCGCCGACGTCGAGCATCTCGAAGCCGGCCTCGACCAGCGCCCGCCCGTCGGCGACCGCCCGCTCGGGCGTGACGCTGCGCGCCCCCTCGAACATCGAGTCGGCGGTCACGTTGACGATCCCGGCCCCGATCGGCTGCGCCAGCTCGAGGGTCCGATCGGCGAGCTTCCAGGGCACGCCGCTACGGTAGCGACCGGACCGTGGCCCTGAGTTGCGTCTACACCGACCTCGACGGCACCCTGCTCGGCAGGGGCAGTTCGCTCTTCCGCGACGCCGAGGGCGGCTTCTCGCTGGCCCAGTCGCGCGGCCTCGAGGCCTGTCACCGGGCCGGGGTCGAGGTCGTGATCATGTCCGGGCGGCGCGAGCCGCAGGTGCACGAGGCGGCCCGCCTGATGGGCCAGAGCTCATATATCTACGAGGCCGGCTGCGCCTTCGCGATCGACGGCGAGACGACGCTGCTGACCGGCGACCTCGTCCCCGACGAGGAGGGCACGGTCTACGAGAAGATCGAGCGCCAGGGGATCCCGAAGATGCTCTTCGAGCGCTTCGAGGGCCGGCTCGAGTACCACGCGCCCTGGCACCACGGCCGCGTCCTCTCCCACCTCTTCCGCGGCAAGGTCGACGTCGCCGAGGCCAATGAGCTGCTCGCCGCGCGGGGCCACGGGAACCTGCGCCTGCTCGACAACGGCGCGATCGGCCGCGAGATGCCCGCCGTCGACGGCCCCACCCACGCCTACCACCTGGTCCCGAAGATGGTCAGCAAGGCGGGTGCCGTCGCCGCCCACGCCCGCGCCCGCGGCTTCGACCCGGCCGACTGCATCGCCGTCGGCGACTCGGTCGAGGACCTCGAGGTCGCCGCCGCCCTCGGCCGCTTCTTCGTCGTCGCCAACGGGCCCGAGCGCGACCCCGGCCTGCGCGCCGCCCTCGCCGCCTGGGACAACGTCACGGTCACCGAGGGCGCGATGGGCGACGGCTTCTACGAGGCGGTCGTCTCCTCGCTGATGGAGCGCCGGGGCGACTAAACTCGAGCCGATGGAGCAAGCGACCGTCGCCGAGCAGGAGTACCTGGAGAGCATGTTCTGGCTCGAGGAGGCGGGGTTGCAGATGACCGGCGCCAACATCGCCCGCGCGATGCAGCTCTCACCGCCGACCGTGCACGAGATGGTCGGCCGCCTGGTCGACGACGGCTACGTCGAGCGCAACGCCGACAAGTCGCTCGGCTTCACCGAGTCGGGCCGCGAGCACGCCAGCCACATCGTCCGCCGCCATCGCATGATCGAGCGCTTCCTCACCGACGTGCTCGGCATCCCCTGGGACGAGGTGCACGAGGAGGCGGAGCGGATCGAGCACGCGATGTCGCCGGTGCTGGAGGAGCGCATGCGGGCGGCGATCGGCGACGCGACCACCTGCCCGCACGGCCACCCGATCGTCGAGGGCGTGCGCGAGCGCGGCGCCCTGCTCGCCGACGTCGAGGTCGGCGCCACGGTTCACGTCCTGCGCTTCGAGAACGAGGCCGAGGAGCTGCTGCACTACCTCAAAGCGGCCGGGCTGGAGCCGGGCCTGGAGGGCAAGGTCGAGCGCTCCGACGAGGAGGGCGTGACAATCGCCTCCCCCGACGGCTCGCATGAGGTCTCGCGCAGCGTCGCCGAGACCGTCTCGGTCCGCGCCGACCCGGCGCCGCCGCCGCGCGCGGCGATCCCCGAGCAGCTCGTGCTTTCGAGCGACCGTTACGGCCGCTAGGCGGGGGAGCCGGCCCGGACCCGGGCGAGAGCGCGGGCGATGCGGGCGACGCCCTCGGCGATGCGCTCCGGGGGAACGCTGGCGAAGGAGAGGCGCAGGCTGTTCTCGCCGCCCTCGATCATGAAGTCGGGGCCGGCGACGAAGGCGACGCCCTCGCCCTTGGCCTCGGCAAGCAGCGCCGGCGTATCGGTCCCCTCGGCGAGGTCGAGCCAGAGGAAGTAGCCGCCCTCGGGGACGACGAACTCGGCCTCCGGCAGCTGCTCGCGCAGCGCCTCGACCAGGGCGTCGCGGCGCTCGCGCAGGGCGCCCTTGACGAACTCGATGTTGCTGTCGAGCCCGCCCGAGCGGCAGAGCTCGAGCACGACCGACTCGGCCAGCATGTTGGGCGAGATGTAGGTCTCGTTGGCGCGCTTGGCCAGCTGCGCGATCTCCGCCGCGGGGCCGGCGAGGTAACCGACCCGCACCCCGGGGCTGACCGTCTTCGAGAACGAGGAGGCGTGGACGACCCGGTCGGCGGAGTCGAGCGCGAGCATCGACTCGAGCGCCTCGCCCTCGAAGGGCAGCTCGCGGTAGGGGTCGTCCTCGAAGATCCAGAAGCCGTGCTCGGCGGCGAGCTCGACGAGGCGGATCCGCTTCGCGACCGAGAGCGTGCAGCCGGCCGGGTTGTGGAAGTTGGGTATGACGTGCGCGAGCTTGATCGGCCCCTCGGCCAGCGCCGCCTCGAAGGCGTCGACGTCGAGCCCGTCCGCCTGCAGCGCCACCGGCACCAGCTCGACCCCGAGCCGCTGCAGCATCAGCAGCGTGCGGTCGTAGGTCGGCTGCTCGACGACGACCCGGTCGCCGGGCTCGAGCAGGTGCTCGAACAGCATCCAGCCCGCCTCGAGCGAGCCGTTGGCGATCATCACCTG
>DASTVL010000279.1:0-11758 GCA_035759115.1 Solirubrobacterales bacterium
TTCACCGGCTACGGCTACACGCTCAACGCCACCTTCTCCAACGGGGTCAACATCTCGGTCAACTCGCCGATCCGGATCGCCGGCGTCGACGTGGGCAAAGTGATCGAGGCGGGACGCGACGGCGACAACACCGAGATCACCTTCACCGTCGACGACAGCGGCCGCCCGATCCACACCGACGCGCTTGCCCAGATCAGGCCGCGGATCTTCCTCGAGGGCAACTTCTACGTCGACCTCGACCCGGGCAGCCCGAGCGCGGACGAGTTGGACAGCGAGGCGACGATCCCGGTCAGCCGCACGTCGACGTCGGTGCAGCTCGACGAGATCTTCACCGCGCTGCAATCGCCCGTGCGCGCCGATCTCAGCCGCCTGCTGCAGAGCTACGGCGAAGCGCTGACGCATGAGCCGACCCCGGAGGAAGACATCGACCAGCTGCCCGAGGTGAGGGGCAAGACCGGGGCCGAAGGGCTCAACGGGGCGCTCAAATACGGCGGCGACGCGGGTCGCTACAGCGCCCAGGTGACCAACGCCTTCCTCGGCACCAGCCCGGGTGACCTCTCGCGGATGGTCGCCGGCGCCGGCCGCGCCTTCGGCGCCCTGGCGCGGCAAGAGGCCGACCTGCAGGGGCTGATCGTCAACTTCGATACCTTCACCGGCGCCCTGGCCACGCAGTCGACCAACCTCGCGACGACGGTCAACCGCCTGGCGCCGACGCTGCGGATCGGCCGCAAGTCGCTGGCCAACCTCAACCGCTCGCTGCCGCCGCTGCGCGCCTGGGCGATCGAGTTCGAGCCCGCGGTCGCCGAGCTGCCGGCGCTGATCGCGGCCGGCAAACCGTGGCTGGCGCAGGCACGTCCCCTGCTCTCCGGCAAGGAGGGCGGCGGGATCGCCCGGCTGCTGCGCGAATCGAGCCCGGGGCTGGCCGGCGCGGCGCAGGCCGGCAAGGCGAACACGATCCCGCAGATCAACCGGCTCAGCCTCTGCACGACGAAAGTCTTCGTGCCGACCGGCGACCAGACGATCGAAGACCGTTTCGGCACCGGCGGGCCCAACTACCGCGAGTTCTTCTACTACCTCGCCAACTTCTCGGGCTGGGGCCAGAACTTCGACGGCAACGGCAAGTACCTGCGCCTGCAGCCTGGCGGCGGCGACGTCCTGGTCAGGCAGGAGGCGCCGAACGGCAACCTGCTCACCGACAAGCAGAACTGGGCGCACACCGCCGAAGCGCCGCTAGGACTGCAGCCACAGCTCGGCGGCAAGCCACCGAAGAAGCCGGACGTGCGCTGCCACACGCAGTCGCCCCCCGACGTAAACGGCCCACTCGGCCAGGTCGGGGCGCCGAATCTGAAGGCGGTGAGCGGACCATGACCGAGCGCGACCCCAACGTCAGCCGCTGGCAGCACTTTCGCGCCTCGCTCGCGCGCCAGTCGCGCGGGCGCGGCAAAGACCCGATCGCGATCGCGATCCTGACCACGGTGGCGATCGTGATGACGCTGTGGATCTTCACCCAGCAGAAAGCCTCGCTGCCGTCGTGGGCGCCGTTTGTCGGCGAAGACTTCGCCACGCTCACGGCCGAGTTCAGCAATGCCCAGGCGGTCACGCCGGGCCAGGGCCAGGCGGTGGTGATCGCCGGCATCCAGGTCGGCAGGATCTCCTCGGTCGAGCTCGAGGACGGCCACGCGGTCGTCGGCCTCGACGTCGATCCGGATTACCTGAAGCTGATCCACCCCGACGCCTCGCTGCTGCTGCGGCCGAAAACGAACCTCAACGACATGACCGTGGAGATCGACCCCGGCAGGAGCGGCGAGCACATCGAGGACGGCCACGAGTTCCCGCTCGCCAACACCGAACCGAGCATCCAGTTCGAGGCCTTCCTCGCCACGCTCGACACCGACACGCAGCAGTACCTGCAGCTGCTCGTCGCCGGCGGCGCCAAGGGGATAGGTGGGCGCGGGCGCCAGCTCGGCAACGCCTTCCGCCGCCTGCAGCCGTTCTCCCACTACATCGCCGACCTCAACCGTGCGGTCGCACAGCGGCGCGTGGCGCTCGCCCGGGTGATCCACAACTTCGGCCTGCTGACCACCGAGCTCGGGCGCCGTGACACCGCGCTCGAACGCTTCGTCACTTCCTCCAAAGACGTGCTCGGCAACTTCGCCAACCAGCAGCAGGCGATTCAGGAATCGCTGACCGAGTTCCCCTCGACGCTGACGGCATTGCGCTCGGCGCTGGACAGCTCGAACAGCTTCTCCGAAGCCGCCCGCCCGGCGCTGCTGGGCCTGATCCCGCAGGCGCAGGCATCGGTGCCGGCGTTCAAGGCCAACGAGCGCCTGTTCAGGCAGACCACGGCGCCGATCCGCAACCAGATCCGCCCGTTCACCCGCCAGATCCGGCCGACGCTCACCCACCTGACCGAAGGCGCCTCCGACCTCGACACCTCGGTGACCGGTTTCGGCAACTCGCTCGACGCTCTCAACAGCTTCCTCAACGTGCTCGCCTACGACCCGCCGGGCAGGAAG
Organism: Solirubrobacterales bacterium; assembly: GCA_035759115.1. GTDB lineage: Bacteria > Actinomycetota > Thermoleophilia > Solirubrobacterales > 70-9 > VRUE01. Next base: position 2,517 of record DASTVL010000279.1, read on the forward strand.
GAGAGCTTTCTCTTCTACCTGCCCTGGCTCAACCACAACATCAACAACAGCTTCAACCTGAGCGACGCCGGGGGGCCGATCGGCCGCGGCCTCGTGATGATCACCTGCAACGGCTCGGCGCTCGGCTACAGCCTGACCCAGCCGTTCAAACTGCCCGACGGAACCCTCGACCAGCTCAAGCCCTACCTGAGGACGGTCCTGGAAGGCGCCGGCATCCCCAGTCCCGAAGAAATTCCCTTTGACAACCCGTCCGGGCAGTGCGAATACAGCGAAGCCAGATGAGCAAGAGAGCCCCCAGCACCGCGCAGCTACTGGTCATCGCAGGCTTTGCCCTGTCGTGCTTCGGCATCCTGCTCTTCCTCTGGATCACCTTCGGCGGGCCGACGCCGTTCAAAGCGAGGACCTACGAGCTCAAGGTGCCCTTCCAGGAGGCGACCCAGCTCGCCCAGCAGTCGGATGTGCGCATCTCCGGCGTCTCGGTCGGCAAAGTGCAGACGATCGAGCAGTCGCCCGACGGCAAGCAGGCGCAGGCGACGATCTACATCGACGACAAGTACGCGCCGATCCCTACCGGCACGCGGGCGATCCTGCGCACGAAGACGCTGCTCGGCGAGACCTATGTCGAGCTCACCCCGGGCGAAGCCGACGGAAGAACGCTGGAGGACGGCGACAGCCTGCCGCGGGCGAACGTGGCCGAATCGGTGCAGCTCGACGAGATCTTCCGCACCTTCGATACGCGGACCCGCGCCGACTTCCAGGAGTGGATGCAGGAAGGGGCGGTGGCGATCTCCGGCCAGGGCCAGTCGCTCTCCAACGCCTTCGCCGAGTTCGAACCGTTCTTCTCCGAATTCGACAAGCTCTTCCGCGTGCTCGACACGCAGCGGCTTGCGGTCAAGCAGCTGTTCAGCAACGGCGCGACGACCTTCCGCGCCCTGCGCGGACGCGAAGGACAGCTGCAGAGCCTGATCCGCAACTCCAACGCCGTCTTCAGCACGACCGCGGCGCGCAACCGCGACATCGAAGCGCTGTTCCGCGCCTTCCCCACCTTCGAGGACGAGCAGCGGCTGACCTTCAACCGGCTGAAAGCGTTCGCGCTCAACGCCGACCCGCTGTTCCGCCAGCTCGTCCCCGCCGCGGAAGAGCTCTCGCCGACCCTGATCGCCTTCTCGCGCCTGGCGCCGCAGGCCAAGGGCCTCTTCGAAGGCCTGGAAACGGTGATCGACCGGGCGCCGAACGGCTTCGGGTCGCTGCGCGGCTTCCTGCGCAGCGACTTCCCCGTCCTGCTGCGCGCAGTCGACCCCTTCCTGCGCAACCTCAACCCGATCCTCACCGGGCTCGACCTCTACAAGAAGGAGACGGCCGCGTTGCTGGGCAACGTCTCCGCGGCGAGCAAGGGCGTCTACCTGCTCTCGGGCGGGCAGCAGGCCAATCTCCTGCGCGCGCTCGGCCCGTTCGGCCCGGAATCGCTTGCGACCTACTCCAGCCGCACGACGACCAACCGCAACAGCGCCTACAGCCAGCCGGGCGCCTCCAACCGCCTCCCCAGGGGCCTGCTCAACTTCCACACGAGCCAGTGCAGCTCCGGGATCACCGCGCAACTGGATCCCAGCACCCCCGAAGACCCGGCCTTCAAGGCCCGCGTCAAAGACGAAGACGAGGCCCTGGCTGCCGATCTCTTCGCCCGGCTCAAGCGCTATGCCTTCGCCGAACAGGAAGACTCGGCAGCGCTTCCCGCCCCCGGCTGCGACCCGCAGGCGCCGTTCGAGCCGATCTACGGCAGCGGCCCGGCGACGATCTACCAGCAGACCTTCGAACAGAGCGAATAGCGAAAACAAAGGGGCGGCCTTGCGGCCGCCCCTTTTGCGCTTCGCCGTCTCCGGCGTTTTGCTTTCGCCTAGCGCTTCGGCTTGCAGGGCACCGCGAGGCTGCCCTTGAGCACGGTCTGGGCGGCGACGCCGGGGATCCGCGCTTCGTTTTTGAACAGCGTCTTCGGCGTCTTGACGATGAACTTGCCGTCGGGGCACTTGGCCGACGAGTAGTAGTGCTTCTTCTTGCCGACCCTGTAGGTCTTGCCGATGTCAAAGCGGTAGTCGAGCACCGAGCCGCTGCCACCTGCGATAACCGGGACCTTGGCGATCGCGTGGATGCCGGTGCCCTTTTTCTGGACCGTCACCTGGGTCACGATCGAGGCCGGGACCGGGACCGTGAGGAAGGTGTGGATCAGGAGCTTCGTCTTGCGCGCGTTGCCGCCGCCGTTGAAGATCGTGATCGGGCTGGTCACCCTGATCGGCCTCTGTTCGGGGAAGGCGATCGACGCGTGCGCAAGGCCCTTGCCGAGTTCGGTCTTGCCACAGACACGCTTGGCGGCGGTCGTGTTGCGCGCGGTCAGCTGCCCGGCCTTGCAGACCGGGTAGCCCTTGATGTCGATCTTGACGTCCTTGTCGATGTCGACGACGGCTTCCCGCAGCGCCGACGGGTGGGTCCCGTCGCTGGTTTTGATCTTGCCGAAGAAGGTCGTCTTCACTGGCGTGAACTTGGTCCGCGAGAGCTTCGTCGGCGACGTGCCGCCGCCGAAGGTCGCGATCAGGTTGCCTGCCCGCAGCGTGGTCGAGGTCAGGGCGCTAGCTACCGCGGTCACGCCCAGCGAAAGCACTGCCGCGAGGGCCAGCACCAGCATCAGGTTTCTACGCATTCTCTTCTCTCCTTTGTGGCCCTGCCCATCCGAGCTGCGGCCGTTGAAAAGCCAATTAATCCCAGTAGAAAGCTAGCAGCGGCTTGTTAGGGCCGAGTGAAGGCACGAAGAAGGGCGGCCCACGGCCGCCCTTCCCGAAACGGATGCTCGGCTGAGGCTCAACCGCGCCTCGGCTTGCAGGGCACCGCCAGGGCGCCCTTGAGCACGGTCTGCGCGGCGACTCCCGGGACCCGCGCTTCGTTCTTGAACACGGTCCGCGGCGTCTTCGTGCGAAAGACCCCGTCCGGGCACCTCGCGCTCGAGTAGCTCATCTTCCGACCCCGGAAGCCGTAGTTGCGGCCGAGCTTGAAGCGGAAGTCGAGCACCGAGCCGCTGCCGCCCGAGATCACCGGGATCTTGGCGACGGCGTGGACGCCGGTCCCGCGCTTGCGGATCGTCACCTGGGTGACGATCGCCGCTGGCACCGGAACCGTGATGAACGTGTGGATCAGCAGCTTCGAGCGGCGCGCGTTGCCGCCGCCGTTGAAGATCGTGATCGGGCTGGTCACCCTGATCGGCGTCTGTTCGGGGAAGGCGATCGAGGCGTGGGCGATGCCCTTGCCCAGTTCCGTCTTGCCGCAGACCCGGTTGGCCGCCCTCGTGTTGCGAGCGGTCAGCTGCCCCGGCTTGCAGACCGGCAGGCCCCTGACGTTCAGCTTCACGTCCTTGTCGATGTCGACGACCGATTCGCGCAGGGCAGACGGATGGGTGCCGTCGGAGGTCGCGATCTTGCCGAAGATCACCGTCTTGACCGGCGCGTAGCCCCGCCGCGGCAGCTTCGTGGGGACGGTCGTGCCGCCGAAGGTGAGCACGAGGTTGCCCGCTCGTATCTTGGTGCTGGCCGCGCCGGCGATCGCCGTGACGCAAAGCGCGAACGCCGCACTGAGGGCGAGCACCACCATCGTGTTTCTACGCATAGCTGTGTCTCTCTCCTTTGGGCCTGCCCGCTTCGGGCATGGCGATAGAAAGCGTCGAAAATCGCTCCGGTAGTGCAACTACCACCCCGGCCCCTACCTAAACCCGTCCGGGCGGGCAAAAGAGCGCTCTACTGCGTGGCGGAGCCGTCGTCGAGCATCGAGAGCCGCACCCGCTCGCGCTCCTCGGCGGCGCCGTCGGGACCGAGAAACGGCAGCGTGATCCAGAACATCAGGTCGGGCAGCCTGCTCGGAAGGCGGGCCGAGGCGCCGTGGAGGATCTCGCTGTAGAGCAGCTCGTTGATCCCGCCGGCGAGCGAGAGCGAGGTGATCCCGGGCAGCTCGACCGAGGTCTCGGCGCGGCCGGCGTCGAGGAAGCCGGTGAACTGGCGCAGGGCGGCGTCGCGGCGGGCCAGCGCCTTCGGCCCGGCGGCGAGCACCTCGACGATCGCGAAGCGGCCCTCGTCGGGGTGCTCGGCGAGGTGCTTGAGCAGCTCCGCCAGGGCAGCCGCGACGCGCTCGGCCCAGGGCGAGCCGGGCTTGGACTCGAAGCCGCGCGCGGTGTCGCCGAGCAGGTTGCCGAGCAGGATGTCGTAGGCGGCGAGGAAGCAGTCCTCCTTGCTCGCGAACAGTTCGTAGAAGGTCTTGCGCGAGACGCCGGCGACGCCGATCACGTCGACCACGCGCGTCTCCGGGTAGCCGCGCTCGGCGACGACCTCGATCATCGCTTGCAGTATTCGCTGCCGCTGGGACTCCGTCACCGCCTCCCGCGGTAGCCCGTGACGACCCCGGGGCAGCCGCTCGCTGGCGGTGCGTCTTCCGGAAGCCACAGGCAGACTTTAGACCACGCCGGGGTTTCCGCCAATCCAGACGACCTGGTCGCGCCCCGGGCCGACGCCGACGAGCCGGATCGGCACCCCGGCAAAGTCGGCGATGTAGTCGAGGTAGGCGCGCGCCTGCGCGGGCAGGTCGTCCTCGCTGCGGCACTCGGTCAGGTCGGCGTCGAAGCCCGGCAGGTCCTCGTACTCGGGCTCGGCCGAGTGCAGGATCGACTGGTGGTAGGGGAAGGTGTCGAAGATCGCGCCCTCGCGCGAGCGGTAGCGCACCGCCACGCGCAGGGTGTCGAGCCCGCTGAGCACGTCGAGCTTGGTGACCGTCAGCGCCGTCATCCCGTTGAGGCGGACGGCGTAGCGCAGGGCGACCAGATCCATCCAGCCGCAGCGCCGTTCGCGCCCGGTCGTCGTCCCGTACTCGTGGCCGCGCTCGAGCATGTGGCGACCGGCCTCGTCATCGAGCTCGGTCGGGAAGGGGCCGGCGCCGACGCGGGTCGCGTAGGCCTTGGTCACGCCCCAGACCTGGCCGATGTCGGTCGGCCCGATGCCGGCCCCGACGCAGGCGGCGCCGGCGATCGGGTTGGACGAGGTGACGAAGGGATAGGTGCCGTGGTCGAGGTCGAGCAGGGTCGCCTGGGCGCCCTCGAAGAGCACCGTGCGGCCCTCGTCGAGTTGCTCCCAGCAGAGCCGCGCGGTGTCGGCGATGTGCGGCTCGAGCCGATGGCCGTAGCCGGCGAACTCCTCGGTGATCGAGTGCAGGTCGAGGCGCGGGTCGGGTGCCTCGGCAACCGAGTGGTCGGCCCCCTCGCGGGCCCCCTCGCCGGCCTCCTTGCGCAGCTTGCGCCGCTGCACCGAGAGCTCGCGCAGCGCCTGCTGCTTGGGCTCCAGCGCCGCCATGATCTTCTTGCGCAGGATCTTCTCGTCGAGCAGGTCCTGGACGCGGATGCCGAGCCGCAGCGCCTTGTCTGCGTAGCAGGGGCCGATGCCGCGCCGGGTCGTGCCGATCGAGAGCTTGCCCAATTTGATCTCCCCCGCCGTGTCGAGCAGCACGTGGTAGGGCATGATCAGGTGCGCGTTGGCGGAGATCCGCAGGTTGCCGACGTCGACGCCGCGCCGCTTGAGGCCGTCGATCTCGCCGAGCAGGATGCGCGGGTCGAGCACGACCCCGTTGCCGATCATGCAGAGCTTGTCCGCGTAGAGGATCCCCGAGGGGATCAGATGGAACTTGAACTCCTCGCCGTCGCGGACGATCGTGTGGCCGGCGTTGTTGCCGCCCTGGAAGCGCACGATCGCCTCCGCCCCCTCGGCGAGCAGGTCGACGACCTTGCCCTTGCCCTCGTCGCCCCACTGGGCGCCGACTATGACCACTCCGGTTCCAGGCATACGGCCGGGGATTGTGACTGGTCGGCCCCGCGGAAGCTCAGTAGGGGGCGTTCTCGAGCCGGCGGTCGGCGCCGAAGAGGGGGATCTGCTCGCAGGTCTCGGTCAGCCGCGAGACCGTGCGGGGGCCGATCTGCTCTTCGAGCTTCTCGACCGTCAGGTTGGTCGTGAGCAGGATCGAGCGTTCGTCTTCGTAGCGCTCGTTGACCAGGGCGTAGAGCTGCTCGAGGACCCAGTCGGAGCGTTTCTCGGCGCCGAAGTCGTCGATGTGGAGCAGGTCGACCGAGGTCAGGCGCTCGAAGAAGGCGCCGTAGGAGTCGCTGCCGGGCTCGCCCTCGTAGGTGCGGCGGATCCGCGCGAGCAGTTTCGGCAGCGAGTAGATCGCGACCGAGTGCCCGCCCTCCGTCGCCGCCTTCGAAACCAGCATCGCCAGCGTGGTCTTGCCGGTGCCGGTGTCGCCGAACAGCCACAGGCCGCGGCCCCGCTCGAGATTGGAGTCGAGCTCGTCGATGTAGGCGGCGATCCGCTTGACCGCCTCCCGCGTCTCGGCCTGGCCGGCCATGTCGCTGACCGGGGGGCGGTCGAAGGAGACGCCGCGGTAGCGCGGCGGGATCGCCGAGGCGACGCCGCGCACGCGGCTGCGCTTGAGCCGCTGTTCGCGGCACTCGCAGGGGCGGGCGACGTCTTCGGGGCCGAGGATCCAGCCTGAGCCGTCGCAGACGCCCAGCGGGCAGGCGGCTTCGGCAAACGGTTCGCTGCGCGGCCGGGCGGCCATCAGAATTCAGGCCCCGCGGCGGCGGTGTCCTCGAGCGGCGGCCCCTCGCCGGCGGGCTGTTCGACCGGCGGCTCGTGGCCGCTGTGGTCGGCGAATTTGGGGAAGCGGTCGAGGAAGACCAGCTTCGGCGCCCCGATCGGGCCGTTCCTGTGCTTGGCGATGATCACGTCCGCGAGCCCGTCCGGCTCGTCTTCGGGATCGCGGTAGTAGTCCTCGCGGAAGAGAAAGGCGACCAGATCCGCGTCTTGCTCGAGATTTCCGCTTTCTCTCAGGTCGGAGAGCATCGGCTTCGCCGGGTGGCGCTGCTCGGGAGCGCGCGAGAGCTGTGAGATCGCCAGCACCGGGACCTCGAGCTCGCGGGCGAGGATCTTCAAGCCACGGCTCATCTGGCCGACCTGCTCGACACGGTTGGCTCGCGGGTCGTCGGTTCGCATCAGTTGCAGGTAGTCGACGATGATCAGCCCCAGCCCACCCTGCTCCTGCGTTTGAGCGTGCAGCCGTCGGGCCTTCGCCCGCAGGTCGAGCACGCCGAGGTCGGAGGAGTCGTCGAACCACAGCGGCGCCTCCTCGAGCTCGTTGCAGGCCCGCACCACCTTGGGCCAGTCCTTCTGCGCGACCTGCCCCTTGCGCAGCTTGTCGCCCGAGATCCGCGCCCGGCAGGCGATGAAGCGCTGCGCCAGCTCGACCTCCGACATCTCGAGCGAGAAGAAGGCGACCGGCATCTGCCGCTTGACCGCCACGTTTTCGGCGATGTTGGCGACGATGGCGCTGTTGTGGACGATCACATCGTCGGCGACGAAGTTGCGCAGGCCCGGCACGTCGAGGTCGTAGGTCTCCTCTTCGCCGACGTACTCGACCGAGGCGACCTCGTCCCACCAGATGTCGGAGTCGGCAAGCTCCTCGAGGGCGGGTGAGCGCGTGGCCTCGGCGAGCTCGGTGAGGAGGCCCCGGGACGGGCTGCGCTTGCCGACGTGCCAGTTGTGGTTGCGCGGCCTGCCGGTCACCTCGCTCACGTCGGCCCACGAGCGCTCGCCCTTGCCGAGCAGGATGTCTTCCCAGACCTCGCTCGGAATCGTGTCGGTATTGGTCATCTGCGTGGCGGCGTCCAGCCGCTCCAGCACCTGCGCCTGTTTCTCCTCCTTGCCCGGCACCTGGATCAACTCGCAGAAGCGGCGCATCCCCGCCTGCGAGGTGATCCTGACCTCGCGCGCGACCTTGTCTGTGCCCTCGTAGACGGGTCGCTTCAAGGTGCGGATGGTGGCGACGACGCCCAGCCGCAGGAGCAGATGCTGGACGTCGCGCGCGAGCCGCTCGCTGATCGTCGTATAGCCGATCTGGGCCAGCCTGTCGCTGCAGTAGACGTGCCCGTCGCACGCGTACATCACGCCGAGGAAGCGAGCGATCTGCTCGTCGTCGAGGCTGAAGATCGCGTCGGGGACGAACTTCTCCGCCGAGCGGCGTCCGACCAGGCCGTGCGCCCTGAGCAGCGCAGTCACCGGGTTCGGGCGCGAACGCGATCCGGTTGTGAGATATGAGCTTCCATCCGCCTCCTCTCGGGGCGGTTGAAAGTGAACGCCATAGGAAGTGGCTGCCGTCTCGACGGTGTCAACCACACCGGATTCGGATCCGTAGCAGTAGGCCGGAGGAACGTTGCCGATGGATCCATCGGCGATGAGAGCGGCAAGTAGGACGATCTCGTCATCGAGCATCTGAGACGACTTGCCTGTTCTCGGTAGTGCCCGGGGAACCGCAACCCGCATGCCCGGCTCAACGTTGTCAAGTTCCTCCCACCCCGAACTGGTGAGCACGGGGTGATTGCCGGTCGCCTCGGTCCATCGGCCGAGGCGGGTTGTCAGACGGCACACTTTCCTGCGGCCGTTCGGCTCGATCGCAGCCACCTTGGCCGGCTTCATCTTGAGGTCCGGAGCGAGGGATGCGACCCAGACATCCTTTCCGCGTTTGTATGTCTCGTACAGTTCGGCAACGGTGTGCCGCGCCCCCGAAGTCGGGTCGTACACCAAACTTTGTGCCGACTGGCACTTTCCCATGGCCGGTCTCGCAGCGACGATGATCAGGTTTCCCGGCTGGAACCCGCCGGTGATCGCGTCGATGTCGCGGAAGCCGGAGGGGGTGCCGGTCATCTCGGTCTCGCCGGTCGAGAGCTTCTCGAGCCGGTCGACCTCGTCGTGGAGGATCTCCGAGAGCATGCGGAAGTCGCTCGCCTGCTCTTTGTGGGCGACTTCGAAGAGCAGCTTCTCGGCCCGCTCGGAGAGCTCGCGCGGCTCGCCCTCGCGCTCGTGCACCCAGCCCTGGATCTCCTGGCCGGCGCCGAGCAGCCGCCGCAGCAGCGAGTTCTGCTGGACGATCTCGGCGTAGTGCTTGGCGTTGCCGGCAGCGGGCACTTTCGCCGCCAGCTCGGCGACGTAGTTGCGCCCGCCCGCCTCCTCGATCTCGTTGCGCTGGACCAGCGCCTCGGCGACGCTGAGCTCGTCGACCGGCTTCGAGGCCGCGTACTGGTCGTGGATCGCGCGGAAGATCGCCGCGTGCTTTTCGAGGTAGAAGTCCTCGCCGTTGAGCTTGACCTCGTCGATCACCCGGCTCAGCGCCGA
>DASTVL010000280.1:0-2823 GCA_035759115.1 Solirubrobacterales bacterium
TCTCCTGGACCATGATCGAGTGCAGGAAGGCGGTGCCGATCAGCCACGGCATCAGCGCCGCGTTCTCGACCGGGTCCCAGGCCCAGTAGCCGCCCCAGCCGAGCTCGGTGTAGGACCAGCGGGCGCCGAGCAGCAGGCCGAAGCCGAGGAAGGCCCAGGCGATCAGGGCGAAGCGGCGGGTCGAGCGGATCCAGCCGGCGTCGAGGCGGCGGGCGATCAGGGCGCCGATCGCGAAGGCGAAGGGGACGGTGAAGGCGACGTACCCCGAGTAGAGCATCGGCGGGTGGATCATCATGCTCGGGTGCTGCAGCAGCGGGTTGAGCCCGACCCCGTCGGCCGGCGCCGGGCCGGGGAGCCCATCGAAGGGGTTGACGCCGCCGGCGAACAGCATCAGCCCGGTGAAGAAGGCGGCGACCGCGGCCATCACCGCGGTCGCGTAGGGGACGATCTCGCGCAGCCTGCCGCGCGTCGCGTAGAGCGCCAGCGAGGCGGCGATCGAGAGCACCCAGGCCCAGAGCAGCAGCGAGCCCTCCTGGCTCGACCACATCGCCGACAGCTTGTAGAAGGTCGGCGTCTCGATCGAGGAGTGCTGCTGGACGATGCTGAGCGAGAAGTCGTCGCCGGCGAAGGCGAGCTCGATCAGGACGACACAGAGGGTGAGCAGCGCGCAGAGGCCGTAGACCGCGCGGCGCGAGCCGTCGACCCAGCGACCCTCGCCGTCGCGCCCGATCAGCGCCGCCACCGCGGCGCCGACCGCGGTGAGGAAGGCCAGCGCCAGGGCGGCGCTGCCCAGGCTAGCCGTCATCCGTGGGCGAGCTCTCGGTGGTGAACTTCGACGGGCACTTGGTGACCAGCGTGTCGCGCTCGCCGACGAAGACGCCGTTCTGGACGGTGCCGGTGAGGATGATCTCGCGCCCGCCGCGGAACGGGTCGGGCACCGTGCCGCTGTAGGTGACCGGGATGCTCTTGGCGGCGTCGTCGCGGTCGGCGACGCGGAAGCGCATGCCCTCCTCCCCACGCCTGACCGAGCCGACGACGACCCGGCCGGTCAGCTGGACGCTCGACCCGGGCGCCGCGGCGAGCAGCTGCGAGGGCTCCTTCGCCTCGGTCGAGGCGCTGAACGAGGTGTAGACGAGCCCGACGGCGAGCAGCACGGCGACGCTGAGCGCGACGACCAGCCGGATCTTTCGCTTGCGGGCGGGATCCACGGGGCACGCATTATCGCAAGGCTGGCGCGGGGCGCCGGGTCGACGTCAACGAGATCCTGATCCGGCCGACCCGCCAGCCGACCTGAAGAGGCCGATGGAGTCATTTGGGGGTCCATAGGCCCCCCAATGACTCCATCTGCAGGACGAGGCGCACGCCCCGCCAGTAGCCGCGCAGCAGCAGGCGGGCGGGGGCCGAGCGGGCGATCGGCGGGATGAACGGGGAGTCGAGGTCGGGGGTCAGCCAGGAGGCGAGCTCGGCGGCGCTGACCGTGCGGCTCGCCTGGATCCGGCGGCGCTCGCGCAGCAGCCGCGGCAGCCAGGCGAGCGCTTCCAGGTGGGCCGCCAGCTTCTGGCGGCCCCAGCCGCCCCTGACCGCGACCGCGTAGAGGGCCACTTCGGTCGCCAGCAGGGCCGGCGCGAGCAGGATCAGAAGCGAGGCCGGATAGGCGCGGAGCAGGAAGGCGTGGCGGTTGCGCTCGAGCCAGCGCCACTTGTGCTCGCGGGCGCCGAACTCGTAGTCGTGGTCGACGATGGCCGCCGGCTCGATCCCGAGTGCGCCGCCGGCCAGCCGCAGCCGTAGCGAGAGGTCGACGTCCTCGTGGTAGAGGAAGAACTCCTCGGGGAAGCCGCCCACCTCCTCCCAGGTGCGGCGCGGGATCGCCAGGCAGGCGCCGGAGAGGGCCGTGACCTCGCCCGCCGGGGGCGCCGTGGCGAGCGGCTCTCCATGCCCCCCCGCCCAGACGATGCCGGTGAAGTGGACCGGGTTGCCGGCCGAGTTGATCGTCGTCCCGTCACCGTCGGCGACCAGCGCCTGCCAGGCCGCCCAGCCGCGCTCCTCCATCCAGGGGCGCCTGATCGCCTCGCCGAAACCCGGACGCGGCGCCGCGTCGGGATTGAGGATCACGAGCAGGTCGCCGCGCGCCTGTGCAGCGCCCTCGTTGCAGCCGCCGGCGAAGCCCGCGTTGCCGCCGCTGTGCACGACGCGGGCGGCCGGCGCCAATTCCGTGACGGCCGCCGTCGTGCCGTCGGTGGAGTCGTTGTCGACGACGATCAGCTCATCGCCGTCGCCCAGCTCGGGCAGCAGCGCAGGCAGCGTCCGCCCGAGCTCCTCGCGGCTGTTCCAGGTGACGATCAGGACCGAAAGCGTCGGGCGCACCGACGCGGGAGGCTAGTTGCCCCCGCGCCGGCGGTGCTTGCCGCGATGCCGCTTCTGCCCACAGGGGACGCGCAGCCGCGGGCGCAGGTTGCGCTTCTTGCCGTTCTGGCCCTTGAAGCGCACGATCACGCGCTGGCCCCGGCGCCGCTTCTTCCCCTTCCCCTTCTTCTTGCTCAGCATCGCGTCGCTGCGCTTGGCGGCGCCGCGACGGGCGCGCTTCTTCTTGCGCGGGCACTGGTTGCGTGAGTTGACCAGCAGTCCTTTGCGACCGCCGCGCAGGGTGAGGATGAACTTCGAGACCGGCACGTCGGGGACGATGTCGAAGATGTTGCGGATCCGGCCGCGGACGCTGTCGGTGCGGCTGGAGAGCTCGACGTCGACCTGCCCGCGCAGGGAGGAAACGAGGTCGGGCAGCGGGTTGTCCGAGGAGCGCAGGTAGACCGGGCCCTGCAGCGGCTT
>DASTVL010000281.1:0-7401 GCA_035759115.1 Solirubrobacterales bacterium
CCCCTCCAACGAGGACCGCGGCGACATCCTGCGGCGGGTCATGCGGCGCGCGATCCAGCAGGGGCGGACGCTCGGGCTCGAGGCGCCCTGGCTGGGTCGCTTCGCCGAGCGCACGATCGAGATCATGGGCGGCGCCTATCCGGAGCTGGCGGGCGGGCGCGAGACGATCGCCCGCTGGGTCGGCGACGAGGAGGAGAGCTTTGGCCGTACGCTGGAGCGCGGCACCGAGCTGCTCGAGCGCCTCGTCGCCGAGGCGCAGGACGCCGGCACCTCGTGGATCGACGCGGCCGACGCGTTCAAGCTGCACGACACCTACGGCTTCCCCTACGACCTGACCAAGGAGCTGCTCGCCGAGCGCGGGCTCTCGGTCGACGACGGCGGCTTCGAGGAGCTGATGGAGGAGCAGCGCCAGCGCGCCCGCACGGGCGCGGCCACCGCGCACGGCTCCGAGGACCGCCACGAGAAGGTGATCGCCTTCGCCGCCGAGGCCCCGCCGACCCGCTTCGTCGGCTACGAGACGCTGCGCGCGACGACCGGCCTCGCGGCGGTCGCCGCCGACGACGGCCGCGCCCTGGTCAAGCTCGAGCAGAGCCCCTTCTACGCGGAGGGCGGCGGCCAGGTCGCGGACTCCGGCCTGCTGCGCTGGGAGGGAGGCGAGGCCCGCGTCGTCGACGTCTACCGCGTCGGCGAGGACCAGGCGCTCGAGGTCGAGCCGGCCGCGGGCACGGTCGAGGCCGGGATCGCGGTCGAGGCCCGCGTCGACCACGACGCCCGCCACGCGACGATGCGCAACCACACGGCGACCCACCTGCTGCACGCGGCGCTGCGCGAGCGGCTCGGCGAGCACGTGCGCCAGGCCGGCTCCGCGGTGCGGCCCGACAAGCTGCGCTTCGACTTCACCCACGGCCAGGCGCTCGCCGCCGAGGACCTGGCGGCGATCGAGGATCGGGTCAACGAGTGGATCAAGGCGAGCCGCCCGGTGCGCTGGCTGGAGATGGAGCGGACCGAGGCCGAGAAGCTCGGCGCGATGGCGCTGTTCGGGGAGAAATACGGCGAGTGGGTGCGGGTGGTCGAGGTCGACGATGTCTCGCGCGAGCTCTGCGGCGGGACCCACGTCGCCAACACCGGCGAGATCGGCATCTTCAAGCTCGTCTCCGAGGGCTCCAGCGCCGCCAACGTGCGCCGGATCGAGGCGCTGACCGGGCCGGCGGCGATCGACTGGTTCCGCGACGGCGAGCGGCGCCTGCGCGAGGTCGGCGAGCTGCTCGGTGCGCCGCAGGACCCGCTGGCCGGCGCCCGCCGCGCGGCGGCGCAGCTGCAGGAGGCGGGCGAAGGCGACAAGCGGGCCGCCAAGGAGCTGCTCGGCGACGAGGCCGAGCGGCTGACCGGGCTGGCGAGCAAGGCCGGCAACACCAGCGTCGTCGCGGCCGAGGTGGCGCTCGCCGACCAGAAGCAGATGCTCGAGCTGGCCAACCGCGTGCAGTCGAAGCTCGGCGGCGAGTCGGCGATCGCGCTCGGCGGCGCCGAGGGCGGCAAGGTCGGGCTCGTCGTGCTGGTCTCCAAGGGCGCGGTCGGCAGCGGCGTCTCGGCGGCGGCGGTCGTGCGCGAGGCGGCGCCGCTGGTCGGCGGCGGCGGCGGCGGGCGCGAGGAGATGGCGCAGGCAGGGGGGAAGGACGCCTCGGGGCTCGAGCAGGCGCTGACGACGGCGCGGCGGGCGATCGAGGCCGAGCTGAGCTGATGCGGGTTCTCGCGCTCGACCACGGCACCGCGCGGATCGGCTGCGCGATCTCCGACCCGAGCGGCACCCTGGCGACGCCGCTGCCGACGATCGAGCCGCCCGACGCGCGCTCGGTCGCCGAGCTGGTCGCCAAGCACGAGGTCGGCAAGGTCGTCGTCGGCTTGCCGCTGCACCTCAGCGGCGAGGAGGGCTCGCAGGCCGCGCTCGCGCGCAGCTTCTGCACCGAACTGGAAGCGCTGCTGGAGGTGCCGGTGGAGACCTACGACGAGCGGCTGACGACGCGGATGGCCGAAGCGAGCAGGCGCGAAGGGGCGAACGCGGCGCCGGATTCGCTCGCCGCCGCCCACCTGCTGCAGGCCTACCTCGCGGGCCAGGCGGCGATCGAAGGCGGCGGCGAGGATGACTGAGGACCCGGGGGCGCAGCGCGCCGAGCGGCGGCGGATGCAGCAGCAGCGAGAGCGCCGCCGCGCTATCGCTCTGATCGCCGCGGTGCCGCTGGCGATCGTGCTGATGGCCGCCGCGATCGTCTACGCCTCACGCGATACGGAGCCCCCGCCGCCGGAAGAACCGCTGCGCACGATCACGCTGACCGTGCCCGAGGGCTACAGCCGTGCCCAGACCGCCGAGCTGGCCCGCGAAGCCGGCCTCCGCGGCGATTACCTGGAGGCGAGCGAGGGCCACGAGGGCTATCTCTTCCCCGACACCTTCGAGCTCGAAAAAGGGGCGCCCGTCGCCGACCTCGTGCGCCTGCAGCTCGAAGACTTCAAGCGCCGCTTCGGCACGGTCGACATGAGCTACGCCCGCTCGAAGAACCTGACCCGGGACGACGTCGTCGCGATCGCCTCGATGGTCGAGGAGGAGGCCCAGCTCGACAAGGAGCGGCCGCTGATCGCGGCGGTGATCTACAACCGCCTGCGCGAGGGGATCCCGCTCGGGATCGACGCGACGATCCGCTTCGCGACCGGCAACCACACCGAGCCGCTGACCGAATCCGAGCTCGCGACCGACTCGCCCTACAACACCCGCCTCAACGCCGGCCTGCCCCCGGGGCCGATCTCCAGCCCCGGCCTCTCCTCGCTGGAAGCGGCGGCGCAGCCGGCCGAGGTCGACTTCCTCTACTACGTGGTCGAGCCCGGTACCTGCGGCAAGCACGCCTTCTCCTCCAGCGACGCCGAGTTCCAAGCCGACGTCGTCCGCTACAACGAAGCGCGCGAAGCGGCGGGCGGCGAATCGCCCGACAGCTGCCCGGAATGAGCGAACCGGAGAGGAAGCGGCTCGCCGTCCTCGGCCACCCGGTCGCCCACTCGCGCTCGCCGGCGATGCACAACGCGGCGCTGGCAGAGCTCGGCCTCGCCGGCGAGTGGTCCTACGAGGCGATCGACCTCGCCCCGGACGAGTTCGAGCCGCGGGTGCGGGCGATGGCGACGGAGGGATTCGCCGGCGCCAACGTCACCGTCCCGCACAAGGGCGCGGCGCTGGCTCTGGCCGACGCGCTCTCGGAGACGGCGCGCGAGATCGGCGCCGCAAACACGCTCAGCTTCGAGGCCGGTGAGATCCACGCCGAGAACACCGACGCGCAGGGCCTGCTCGACGCCCTGCCGGAATCTCCGGCAGGGCGGCGGGCGCTGGTGCTTGGGGCCGGAGGGGCGGCCCGCGCGGTCGTCTGGGCGCTCACCCGCGAGGGCGCCGAGGTCGAGGTCTGGAACCGCACCGCGCAGCGCGCCGAGCAGCTCTGCGTCGAGCTCGGCGGCGCTCCGGTCGCGGCGCCCGATCAGGGCGCCTACGAGCTGATCGTCAACACCAGCGCCGCCGGCCTGCACGGCGAGGACCCGTTCTCCGAGCTGCCGCTCGACCCCGACCGCTTCGCCGCCGGCCAGACCGTCGGCGACCTCGTCTACGGCGATCGCCCGAGCCCATTGTTGGAGGCAGCGAGCGCCGCGGGTGCGACCACGGTCGACGGAATCGAGGTCCTGGTCCGCCAGGGGGCCCTCTCACTCGAGCTCTGGACCGGCCGCAAGCCGTCGCTCGAGGCGATGCGGGCAGCGGCGCGCAGATAGCCTTGCGGCGATGAGCACCCGCTTCCGCTTCACCACCGCAGGCGAGTCGCACGGCCCCGGCCTGGTCGCGATCGTCGAGGGCATGCCGGCGGGGCTCGAGCTCGACCGCGAGGCGCTCGACCGCGACATGGCGCGGCGCCAGCTCGGCCACGGCCGCGGCGGGCGGATGAAGATCGAGACCGACACGGTCGATGTCCGCTCCGGCCTGCGCCACGGCCGCACCCTGGGCAGCCCGATCGCGGTGCTGGTCGCCAATCGCGACTACGCCAACTGGGAGGAGCGGATGAACCCCTGGCCGGTCGAGGGCTTCGAGCCCGACGAGGTGCACCTGCCCCGTCCCGGCCACGCCGACCTGGTCGGCGCGCAGAAGTACGGCCACAGCGATATTCGCAACGTGCTCGAGCGGGCCAGCGCGCGCGAGACCGCGGCCCGGGTCGCGGCCGGCTCGCTCGCCCGCGGTTTCCTCTCCGCGCTCGGGGTCGGCGTGTACAGCCATGTCGTCCAGATCGCCTCGGTCAGCGCGCCCGGGCGTCCCGAGCTCGGTCCCGAGGATTTCGACGGAGTCGACGAGGACCCGGTGCGCTGCCTGGACCCGGAGGCGAGCGCGGCGATGGTCGCCGAGATCAACCGGCTGCGCAAGCAGAACGAGAGCCTCGGCGGCAGCTTCGAGGTGCGCGCCTTCGGCCTCGTACCCGGGCTCGGCTCGCATATCTCTTGGGAGGAGCGGCTCGACGGCCGGCTGGCCGGCGCCGTCGCCTCGATCCAGTCGGTCAAGGGGGTCGCGATCGGCGAAGCCTGGGACGTCGCCGGCCGCCCCGGCTCGGAGGCCCACGATGAGATCTTCTGGAGCGAGGAGCACGGCTACCAGCGCGAAACGAACCACGCCGGCGGGCTCGAGGGCGGCATGACCAACGGTCAACCGCTCTCGGTCCGGGCGGCGATCAAGCCGATCTCGACGCTGACCAAGCCGCTGCGCTCGGTCGACACCGAGACCAAGCAGCCGGCGCAGGCGCTGCGCGAGCGCACCGACTCGACCGTCGTCCCCGCCGCCGCCGTCGTCGCCGAGGCGATGGTCTGCCTCACCCTGGCCGGCTGCTACCGCGAGAAGTTCGGCGGCGACCACATCGACGACGTGCTTGCCGCGGTCGAGGCCTACAAGCGCCGCATCGACTTCCGCGGGTGAGCGCCGTGGCCGGCCCGGCGATCGTCTTCATCGGCTTCATGGGGGCGGGCAAGTCGACCGCGCTGGAGGCGGCGCGGGACGCCGGCCTGGAGACGAGCGAGATCGACACGCAGATGGAGGCCGAGTTCGGCATGCCGATCGCCGCGGCCTTCGAGCGCCACGGGGAGGACGGATTCCGCGAGCGCGAGGCCGAGGTCGTCGGCTCGCTGCTGGAGCGGGCCGACGGCGGCGCGATCGCGCTCGGCGGCGGCAGCGTGCTCTCCGAGCGCGTGCGCGCGGCGCTCGACCGCCACGTCGTCGCCTGGCTACAGATCGACGCCGCCGAGGCCTGGCGGCGGATCGAGGGCAGCGGCCGCCCGCTGGCGAGCAGCGAAGCAGACGTCGCCCAGCTGCTCGCCGTGCGCCTGCCGCTCTACGAGGCGCTCGCCGACGCTGTCGTCCCGCAGGGCGACCCGAAGCAGATCGCCCGCGCGCTGCCGGCGATCCAGGCGCTTGCCGACCTGCCCACCGGGACGAAGCTGCTCTGGGCTGCGAGCCCCTCCGGCGAGTATCCGGTCTACGCCGGCCGCGGCCTGCTCGGCGCCTGGTGGCCGCTGGAGGGGCGCCGCTTTGCCGTGACCGACAGCGCCGTCGGGCCGCTCTACGCGGAGCGGCTGGCCCCGTTGGCGGCGACGGTCGAGTTGCCGCCCGGCGAGACGGCGAAGACGATGGCCGAAGCCGAGCGCACGCTCAGCGAGCTCGCCCGCGCCGGGATGACCCGCGAAGACCACGTCGCCGCGCTCGGGGGCGGCGTGGTCGGCGATCTGGCCGGCTTCTGCGCGCATACCTATCAGCGCGGCGTGCCGGTCGTGCAGGTTCCGACCACGCTGGTCGCCCAGGTCGACTCCGCCTACGGCGGCAAGACCGGGGTCGACCTGCCGGAGGGCAAGAACTACGCCGGCGCCTACCACCTGCCGGCCGCCGTGATCGCCGACACCGAGACGTTGGCCAGCCTGCCGGCCGCGGAGCTCGGCGCAGGCTTCGTCGAGGCGCTGAAGACGGGCCTGCTCGCCGGCGGCGCGCTCTGGGAGCGGGTACGGGCGATCGAGCGGCTCGACCCGGCCGGGCTCGACGATGTCGTCTTCGCCTGCGCCCGCCACAAGTGCGAGGTCGTCGCCGCCGACGAGCGCGACGCCGGCCTGCGCCAGACGCTCAACCTCGGCCACACGGTCGGCCACGCGATCGAGGCGGCGAGCGGCTACGCGCGCTACCGCCACGGCGAGGCGGTCGGCCTCGGGCTGCTTGCGGTGCTGCGGCTCTCGGAGGCGGACGGGCTGCGCCAGGAGACCGAGGCGGCGCTCGTCCGCCACGGGCTGCCGGTGCGGCTCGATCCCGCGGTCGAGCCCGAGGTCGTGCTCGAGGCGCTGCAGCGTGACAAGAAGCGCACCGCCCGCGGGGTCGAGTTCGTGCTGCTGGCCGAGCCGGGCGAGCCCAGGACCGGGCAGCTGGTCGATCCGGCTAAGGTCGAGGCCGCCGTGAAGGAGCTCTACGGATGAGCAGCGCCCACAACCGCGTCGCCGTCCTGCACGGGGTCAACTTCGACGTGCTCGAGCGCCGCGACGCGGCGATCTACGGCGGCCGCTCGCTGAGCGAGCTGGAGCGGCAGATCTCCGGCTTCGCCCGCGAGCGCGGGCTGGAGACGATCTTCTTCCAGACCAACTCCGAGGGCGAGTTCGCCGAATACCTGCACCGGGCGCCCGAGCTGGCTGACGCGATCGTGATCAACGCCGGCGCCTGGACCCACTACAGCCGCGCGATCGCCGACGCGCTCGAGCTGACCGGCCTGCCCGCGGTCGAGGTCCACCTCTCCGACGTCGAGGCGCGCCAGGACTGGCGGCGGGAGTCGGTCTTCGACGGCCTCGTGCTGGAGAAGATCTCCGGTAAGGGCGCCGAGGGCTACGCCGAGGCGCTCGGCGCGCTCGCCCGCCAGCTCGACGTCAGCAGCGGATGAGGGGCCGCGGCGACCGCCTCGCCGCCGGCCTGGCCGAGCACGAGCTCGACCTCCAGCTCGTCACCGAGCTGACCAACGTTCGCTACCTGACCGGCTTCACCGGCACCAACGGCGCCTGTGTCTGCGGCGCCGATACGCGCCTCTTCCTCACCGACTTCCGCTACACCGAGCGGGCCGCGGCCGAGGTCGAGGGCTGGGAGACGGTGACGATCGCCGACGACTGGCTCGGCGGCATCGCCGCGCATCTGAGTGGCCGCTTCGGCTTCGAGGACGACCAGGTCTCGGTGCGCCTGCTCGAGCGCCTGCGCGGGAAGCTGGCGGAGGGGGTCGAGCCGGTGGCGGCCGGGGGCGCGGTCGAGAAGCTGCGCCGGGTCAAGGACGACGGCGAGCTGGAGGCGATCGCCGCCGCCTCGGAGCTCGCCGACGAGGTCTG
>DASTVL010000282.1:0-15692 GCA_035759115.1 Solirubrobacterales bacterium
GGTCACAGCCCTGGCCGAGCGCACCGCGGCGGAGCGCGGCGCCGAGCTGATCGTCGCCCCCGAGGATCCCGGCCCCGAGGTCGAGGTCCGCGCCGCGCGCCGCCGCGGTGCGCTCGGCCAGCGCGGCGACCGCGGGGTTGACCCGACCCAGCACCAGCGTCGTCTGGTCGCGCAGCACCGCCAGCTTCTCCACCGCGATCTCCTCCTCGCTCTCGCCCAGCCACTCGGTGTGGTCGCGACCGATCGAGGTCAGCACGGTCACCTTGGAGGGGATCGTGTTGGTCGCGTCGAGCCTCCCCCCCAGCCCGGCCTCGATCGCCGCCGCTCCGACCCGGGCGCGGGCCAGGGCGAGGAAGGCGGCCGCGGTCGCCAGCTCGAACTGGGTCACCGCCTCGCCCTGCTCGAGGCCGCGGTTGACCGCCTCGGCCGCCTCCGCGGCGGCCTCGACCGCGGCGGCGAACTCGGCAGGGTCGATCTCCCGACCTCCGACCAGGACCCGTTCGGACCAGCGCGCCGTGTGCGGCGAGACGCAGGCCCCGGCGGGCACGCCGTGCGCTTCGAGCAGCGCCGCGACCATGCGCGCGACGGAGGACTTGCCGTTGGTGCCGACGACGTGGACCGAGGCGAAGCGGTGCTGGGGCAGGCCGAGCAGGGCGCTCAGCGTGCGCATCCGCTCCAGGCCCAGCTTCCAGCCGATCGGCTCGAGCGAGTCGAGGTAGGCCTCCGGGTCACGCGGCTCTATTCCGACAGCTCCTCCAGCTCGGCGCGGTAGCGCTCGAGCTTCTGCCGCTCCTCCGCGACCACCTCGGGCGGCGCCCGGTCGACGAACTTCTCGTTGCCGAGTTTGCCCTCGGCCCGCTTGACCTCGGCGCGCAGCTCCTCCCGGCGCGCCTCGAGCCGGCCGGCGACCGCCCCGGCGTCGATCTCGGCGCCGGCGAGGATCTTCACCGGGCCGACGGCGGCGACCGGGTCGCCGCCGTCCTGTCCGAACTCGAAGCGGGCGAGGCGGCCGACGAACTCCCGCGGCTCGATCCCCTCGACCCGGGCCGGGAGCACGCTCGCCGCCGGCGCCTCGACCAGGTCGCGCCAGGCGCGCAGGCGGCGGGTCAGCTCGATCGCCTCGCCGACCTCGGCCTCCGCCTCGGCGTCGCGCCGCGACCCGTCCGGCTCGGGGAACGGGTGGACTGCGAGGTGGCCCCTGCGCGCGGGGTGGTAGGACCAGATCTCCTCGGTCACGAACGGCATCATCGGGTGCAGCAGCGCGAGAATCCGCTCCAGCGCGTAGAGCAGGGTCGCCGAGACCTCGGCCTCGCCCTCGTAGAGGCGCGGCTTGACGATCTCCAGGTACCAGTCGCAGAGCTCGGACCAGAAGAAGGCGTAGGCCTCGGCGGCGGCGTGGGCGAAGTCGTATTCCTCCAGCTTCGCGGTGACCGAGGCGATCGTCGCCTCCAGGCGCGAGAGCAGCCAGCGGTCCTCGACCCCGCGCGGCCGCGGCGCCGCCTCGACCGCGGCGACATTGAGCAGGATCAGGCGGCTGGCGTTCCAGAGCTTGTTGGCGAGGTCGGCGCCCTGCTGGACCTTGGCGTCGGAGAAGCGCACGTCCTGGGTCGAGGACATCGCCAGCAGGCCGAAGCGCAGCGCGTCGGCGCCGTGCTTGTCGATCTCCTCCAGCGGGTCGATCCCGGTGCCGAGGCTCTTCGACATCCGCCGCCCGTCGCGGGCCTGGATCACCGAGTGCACGTAGACGTCGCGGAAGGGGACGTCGCCGGCGAACTCGATCCCGGTCATGATCATCCGCGCCACCCAGAGGAAGAGGATCTCGCGCGCCGTGGTCAGGAAGCTGGTCGGGTAGAAGGCGCGCAGCTCGGCGGTGTCCTCGGGCCAGCCCAGGGTCGCGAACGGCCACAGGGCCGAGCTGAACCAGGTGTCGAGCACGTCCTCCTCCTGGCGCAGCTCGCCGCCGCACGCGCCGCAGCGCTCGGGGGTCTGCTCGGCGACGTAGGTCTCCTCGCAGGGATCGCAGTACCAGACCGGGATCCGGTGCCCCCACCAGAGCTGGCGCGAGACGCACCAGGGCCGGATCTCGCGCATCCAGTCGAGGTAGACGCGCTTCCACTGCGGCGGCGTTATCCGCACCTCGTCGCGCTCGACCACCTCGATCGCCGGCGCCGCCAGCTCGTCCATGCGGCAGAACCACTGCAGCGAGATCAGCGGCTCGATGCGGGCGCCGGAGCGCTCCGAGAAGGGGACGGAGTGGGTGTAGGGCTCCTCCGCCCGGAGGCCGCCCTCGTCGCGCAGCGCGGCGACGACGGCCTCGCCCGCCTCGGCCGCGCTGAGCCCGGCGAAGCGCTCACCCGCCGCCTCGTTCATGCGCCCGTCGGGGCCGATCACGCCGATCTCCTCGAGCCCGTGGCGGCGGCCGATCTCGAAGTCGTTGAGGTCGTGCCCCGGCGTCACCTTGAGCGCGCCGGTTCCGAACTCGGGATCGACGTGCTCGTCGGCGATTATCGGCAGCCGCCGACCGACCAGCGGCAGGATGCAGTGCTGTCCGACCAGGTCGGCGTGGCGCTCGTCGTCGGGGTTGACCGCGACGGCGGTGTCGGCCAGCATCGTTTCCGGTCGCACGGTGGCGACCGTGAGCACCCGGTCGGAGCCCTCGACCGGGTAATCGATCGAGTAGAGCGTGTCCTCGACCTCACGGTTGACGACCTCGAGGTCCGAGATCGCCGAGTGCGAGCCCGGGTCCCAGTTGACCATGTAGTTGTCGCGATAGATGTAGCCCTTGTCGTAGAGCTGCTTGAAGACGCGGTGGACGGCCTTGACGTAGCCCTCGTCGAGGGTGAAGCGCTCGTTCTCGTAGTCCAGCGAGGCGCCGAGTCGCTTGTACTGCTCGACGATCCGCGAGCCGTACTCCTCTTTCCACTCCCAGACACGCTCGACGAAGGCCTCGCGGCCGAGCTCGGTGCGCGAGGTCCCCTCCCTGGCGAGCATCTTCTCGACCACCGCCTGAGTGGCGATGCCGGCGTGGTCGGTGCCCAGGGTCCACAGCGTGTTGCGGCCGCGCATCCTGTTCATCCGCACCAGCGCGTCCTGCATCGAGCCGTTCAGCGCGTGTCCCATGTGCAGCGCCCCGGTCACGTTCGGCGGCGGAATCGCCACCGAGTAGTTCTCCGCCGCCGTCCCCTCCGGCTCGGGATGGAAATAGCCCCCCTCGATCCACTCGGCGAACAGCCGCCGCTCGACCTCTCCCGGCTCGTAACGGGTCGTCTCCTCCAGCTTCTGCAGGCGCTCGTCGCTCACCGAGCGCCGAGTCTAGTTCAGCGCCGCGGGCAGCTCGTCCGCAGGACCTTGGATGCCTTGCCGACGTTGCCGGCCTTGTCGACGGGGACGACACGGAACCGGTAGCGGACTCCGCGCTTGCCCCTGAAGACGAGCCGCGTGCGCTTGTAGCTGCGCTTGACGGCGCGGAACTTGCCCTTCTTGCGGGCCGCGACCCCAACCGTGTAGCTGCCGACGCCGCTGCCCTTGTCTCTGCCTTTCCAGGCGAGCGCGACCCGGCAGGACCTGCGCAGCTTGCGGGCGCGGGGAACGACGGCTTTCGCCCTGCGCAACAGGGCCCTCGGCTTGCTGCGGTCGATCGTGTTGGTGAAGATCGGGGTGTCGATCGCCTCGTTCTTGTCGAAGACGATACGCGCGACGTTGCGAATCTTCGCGCCGGTCTTGAGGTTGCGCTTCTGCGCGACGGAGAAGGTCACGGCGCCTTCGCCGAGCGGCGGCGGGTTGTTCGCCGGCAGGAACCCGGCAAACGGATCCTCGGGGAACGTCTGCGTCACCGGATCGACCGTCTTGAAGTGCCAGGTGGCGAGGCCGCTCTCGTCGAGCCTGGCGTCGACCGTCACGATCGCCGGCTTGGCCGGGCGCAGATCGACGCTGCCGCTCCAGGCGCGCAGGCCAGGCGGCGGCGCGATGACCTGATCGCCGAACCAGACCGGGCCGAGCGTGAAGGTCGCCAGGTCCAGCTTGGAGCCGTCGAGCCCGTCCGTGATCACGACCTCGCGCGCGGGCGCGCTCGCGGTCGGTTTGTTTTCGAACATGACCGTGTACGGCATCGTCCGGTTGGGCAGGATGTAGCGAGCCTTGCCCGCGCCCCGCGGACCGATCTTGATGTTCGGATCGTCCGGGGTGATGACCTCGATCTGAAGCGTGCTGCCGCCGTCTTCCCAAGCGCTGCCACCTTTTCCGTCGCCACCGTCGCCACCCCCGCCGTCGCCGTCGCGCTCCTCGCGCGAGCACTCGATGAAGATGTGCCGCTGCTTCTCCTTGCCCCCGCCGGCGTTTGCGAGCTTGGCGGCCTCGATGATCTGCGCCTCCCACGACTGGACGGCCGAGGCGGCGACCGCGATCGTCTGCTCGGCCCACGCATCGACCTCCGGGGTGGGCGGAACGCTCGCGGACTGCAGCAACCTGCCGGTGTGGATCAGCGCCAGCACCGGGTGCGTGTACATCGACTTGAGGCGTTTCTGGTCGGCGGCGCCGAGCATCCCGTGCCGTTGCATGCAGTCGATCAGTTGGTCGTAGTGCAGCTTGATGCCGGCCGTCATCGGCCACACCGGGTTTTCGACCCCGAGAACCTTGAGGCCGGCCCCGTCGATCGACAGCTGCAGCCGCACGCCCCCTTGGAGCTTGGTCTTCGACCCCGTCGGTGGCCGGGTCGCCACCGCGTACTGCGGCGCCGTCACCGTGACCCGCAACCCGTCGCCGTCCTGGTCGAACGTCGTCTGCGCCCGCTCGGGCCCCGACGCAGTCTGGGCGAGCTTGTAGGGGATCGTGGCCGTGCCGGCGGTGTTCGTCACGGTGATCTGGCCCGACTCTCCCGCGCCGCTGCTCGAGCTCACGGTGCGGGTCACGGTCGAGTGCGTCTCGCTCAGCTTCGGCACCCCCCCGCGGGACGTGTGGCGCAGGAGGCGGGCGTGCAGGTTGTAGAACGAGTGGCCGGGTCCGACCGGTTCGAACCGAGCCAGCACCACCTTCGAGGAGCGCGCCGGGATCCGCTCCACCGTGACGAGCAGTGAGCGGCTGGCGCCGTCGTCGAGCACGGTCGCCGATGCGTCGCCGCCGAGCGCCGTCACCTCCGCGCCCGTGTGGAACCCGTCGATCCGCGCCATCGCGTTGACCGCGGCCTGCCGCCCGTAGTTCGTCAGCAGCAACGACGCCGTATATGGGTAGTGGCCCGCCTGTGGGCGCCCGACTATCTGCACCCCCACTTCCGGGCGCCCCCCGGATGCCGGGCCGGGCGACGCCGGCGTCGCGCTCTGCGTCCCGATCCCGCCCGTCGAAGGATCGGCGCCTGGACCGGGCCCTGGGGCAGGACCGGGCCCAGGTTCGGGATCCGACGGCGAGGGGAGATCGCGGTCGAAGATAGCCATCGCCCCGCCGCCGTTGTTGGCGTAGACGTTCTTGCCGTCGGGCGAGGCCAGGACCGTCGACGTCGGCATCGCCCGCGCGACGGCGCACAGTCCGCCGCTACCGGATTTGGTGTGACACCCGTCCACTCCCAGCTTCTGCGTCAGCAGGCCGGTCGCCGGGTCACGGTCGAACACAGCGAGACCGGCGTGGTCGTTGGCGGCGGTGGCGACGTAGACCTGAAGTCCGTCCGGGCTGACCGCGGCATCCTGGGGGACGCCCATGCCCAAGGGCGACGGAAAACACGGGTCGCCCACCTGCGAGACGCACGCGGCAAATTCCTCGGCCGGCTGGGTGAGCTCGCCGTTCCCGGTGTCGCGGTTGAAGATCGCCAGGCTGTCCCCGGTCGCGACGTACACGTTCTTGCCGTCGGGGCTGACGTCGAGGCCGAACCGGCCGCCCGCGCTGTCAATGCCCTCGCCGAGCTGGCAGTCCGTCTGCGCGCTGGTCGGGCCCACCCAGCAGCCGGCGACGCCCGCCTTCTGCGTGAGCAGGCCGGTGGCGGGATCGCGGTCGAACACCGTCACGGCCCGCTCGCGCGAGCCGACGTAGACGCTCTCGCCGTCGGGGCTGATGCCGATCGCCTCGGGCACGTGGAGCCCGCGGCCGTCGGCGCACGGTTCGCCGGCCCACCCGGCGGATGCGCCCCCGTTGTTCGTGATGCATCGCACACCGGTGGTCGGGGCGGTCAACACACCGGTCGTCGGGTTGCGGACGTAGGTCGTGATCGAGCCGCCCGCCTCCTGGGCAAGCCCGTACACGTTTTTACCGTCGGGGCTGACCAGGAGGTGGAAACCAAGCGACGACGCCGGTGACTTGGCGCAGCTCACATCGTCGCCGTTGGAGGCCATGCAGCCTTCGACACCGGTCTTCTTCGTCAGCAGGCCGGTCCCCGCATCGCGGTCGAAAGTGAGGATCGTTCCGGTGTGGAAGTCGCTCAGGTAGAGGCTCTCGCCGTCGGGGTCCATCGCGATGCCGGACGGCTTCGTGATGCCGAGTACCTGGCAGCCCCCCGACCCGGTGTTCTGCCAGCACCCACCCGGTGCCGGCCTGGGGGTGACGGCGCCCGTCGCCGGGTCGCGGTCGAAAATCTGAATCGCGGCGCGGGGTTCCCACGCGGCCGTGTACAGGTGTTTGCCATCTGGGCTGAGCACGCCGATCCGCCCGACCTGGGCAGCGGTCGCGCACCCCTCGCTGCCATCGAAGGTGACGCACCCCGCCGTGCCGGCCTTCTGGGTCAGCGTGCCGACCGCGCTCGCCGTTGCCGGGGCGAGTGCGAAGCTCGCGGCAAGAATCGCAACCGCCAGCAGGCGCCAGGCGGTGAAACGGCACGGACGGGCAGGTGCGAATCGCATTCGAGGCGCGAGGCTATGTGCCGCTCGAGCAAATTGAAATAGGCCGAACTGCCTATTCTTTCCCGTCCTCAGGCGCGAAGCACGGCGGCCACGGCGGCCGCCCGGCTCGAGACGCCGAGCTTCGCGTAGATGCTCGCGATGTGGTGGCGCGCGGTGTGAGGGGAGATCGATAGCCGCTCGGCGAGCGTGGCCGCGGACAGCCCCTCGACCAGCAGACCCATCACCTCGGCCTCGCGGTCGCTCAACCCGAGGCCGCACAGCCGCGCCGGCGCGAGCGGGTCGACCGAGTCGCGCATGCGGGCGTCGCGAAAGGCCTGGGTAAGGTGCGGGCGGATCAGCTCGATCAGCTCGCGCTCCGCGGCGGAGAAGCCGCGGAGCGAGCGGTTGAGAGCGATGCCCACGGTCATCCCCGGGGGCGAGGGAAGGATAAAGCTGAGCTGGTCCTCGGCCCCCATCGGGGCGTAGACGGCGCGGTAGAGGTCGAGCCCGTGCAGCTCCTCCTCGCTGAGGAAGTCCGAGAGCGAGCGCGGCCCCGGCTCGCCGGTCTCGCTGTGGTAACGAAGCACCGGGTGCTGGTGGGCAAAGCGCCCGAAGGCCTCCTCGACGCCGTCGAAGGCGGCGTCGGCCGGATCGAGCACGGCGAACGTCTTGCCTGAGCCCAGGTCGACCTCGTTGTAGCCGATCGCGTCGCAGGGGACGAGCGCGCGCAGGCCGAGCACCTGGCTGCGATAGGCGGCGAGGCTGGGCGCGGCCTGAACCACCTGGACGAAGGCCAGCGCCTTCAGCAAGACGTGACTAGAGAGCTCGATACCCCCCAACGCTTCCCCCTGTTTAGCCCGTCAGGGCGCCGACGAGACGTGCAGCCTATGCGGATTCTTCGTCGATGCCCTCGTCCGCCGCGCCGATGTCCTGATGCTGCGCCTCGGTGACGAGGGTCGGCCGGCGCCCCTGGGCGATCGTCTCGCGGGTGACCACGCACTTGGTCACGTCGCGGCGCGAGGGCAGCTCGAACTGGACGTCGAGCAGCGTCTCCTCGAGAATCGAGCGCAGGCCGCGGGCGCCGGTTTCGCGCTCCAGCGCCTTCTCGGCGATCGCTTCCAGGCTGTCCTCGGAGAAGACCAGCTCGATGTCGTCGAAGTCGAAGAAGCGCTGGAACTGGCGGGTCAGCGCGTGCTTGGGCTCGGTCAGGATCGTGATCAGGTCGTCGCGGTTGAGCTGGTGGATCGCGGCGACGACCGGCAGGCGGCCGATGAACTCCGGGATCAGCCCGTACTCGATCAGGTCCTCGGGCAGCACCTGCTCGAACCACTGGCCCTTGTCCTTCTTCTCGCGCGAGGAGATTTCCGCGCCGAAGCCCATGCCGTTGTCGCCGACGCGGTTCTCGATCACCTTGTCGAGCTCGGCGAAGGAGCCGCCGCAGACGAAGAGGATGTTGGTCGTGTCGAGGGTGAGGAACTCCTGGTGGGGGTGCTTGCGCCCGCCCTGCGGCGGCACCGAGGCGGTCGTCCCCTCGAGGATCTTGAGCAGCGCCTGCTGCACGCCTTCGCCGGAGACGTCGCGGGTGATCGACGGGTTGTCGGCTTTGCGCGCGATCTTGTCGATCTCGTCGATGTAGATGATCCCCGTTTCGGCTTTCTTGACGTCGTAGTCGGCGGCCTGGATCAGCTTCAGGAGGATGTTCTCGACGTCCTCGCCGACGTAGCCGGCCTCGGTCAGCGCGGTTGCGTCGGCGATCGCGAAGGGCACGTTGAGGATCCGCGCCAGGGTCTGCGCGAGCAGCGTCTTGCCGCAGCCGGTCGGGCCGAGCAGGAGGATGTTCGACTTCTGCAGCTCGACCTCCGGGTCGTCGCCGGCGGCCGCCATCTGGACCCGCTTGTAGTGGTTGTAGACGGCGACCGAGAGCGAGCGCTTGGCGGCCTCCTGGCCGACCACGTACTGCTCGAGCGTCTCGTGGATCTCGCGCGGCTTCGGCAGGTTCTCGAGCTCGACCCCTCCGCCCCCGCCGGGCGGGCTCAGCTCCTCGTCGATGATCTCGTTGCAGAGGTCGATGCACTCGTCGCAGATGTAGACGCCGGGCCCGGCGATCAGCTTCTTGACCTGGCGCTGCGACTTGCCGCAGAAGCTGCAGAGGAGTTGCTCGTTCGAGTCTGTGGGACGTGCCAAAGCGGGGAACCCTCCTTGCGGGGCTGGTAGTCGCCTACCGGCGTCGCGCCCCAAAGCTTAGAGGGGACTGCAAGCCGGCTCTGTCGGTCCCGTCGTCTACTTCGCCCGCGCGGCGGACCCTTCCCGCGGGCGAAGCCTTGCGGGCGGCGATACGGTGGCGACGGTGCCCGCCGAGCTCCGCATCGAGCCAGTCGCCGAGCGGCAGATGGAGAAGCTGCTGCCGCTGATCGCCGACTATCAGCGCTTCTACGAGGTCGAGGGGGTCGGCGAGGAGCGCAACCGCGCCTTCTTCTCCCGCTTCCTCGCGCCGAGCGAGGACGGGATGCTGCTCGGCGCCTGGCGCGGCGAAGAGCTGGTCGGCTACGCCTGCCTCTACTGGCACTTCAGCTCGCTGGTCCCGGCCGAAACGGTGCTGATGAATGATCTCTATGTCGCCGAGTCCGAGCGCGGCGCCGGCGTCGGCCGCGCCCTGATCGAGGCGGCCGCCGAGGTCGGCCGCGAACGCGGCGCCCACCAGCTCGAATGGGTCACCGGCCCCGACAACGCCGCCGCCCGCCGCCTCTACGACAGCTTCCCGACCGAGAGCGAGCCCTCGATCGAGTACGAGCTGCGCCTCTAGCGGCGCCCCCGCTTGGGCCTCCACGTGCGACCCTCAACCATCGCTCGCTGCGATTCGGTGACCTCGTAGAGATCGTATATGGCGTCATTGACGACGCCTTCGTCAACAGCGATCGCGCGTTGCAGATCGCTTGCCTTCTCGACGCTGTTGACGTGCTCAGCGGCAAGTCGCTCGCGGAACGAGCGCGAGTCGGGATCGACCTCCAGCGAGACGCGAGAACTGCTCACGATCGATGCGATCTCAGTCAGGGTGAGGAGGTCCGGCTCACCCAACTTGGAGTGGCCTGGGAGCGATCGCATCGGGACGCCGATGACCTCGCCCAGCCATTTGCGGAAGCCCACCCGCTCAGCAAGAAGTTCCGCAGTTGCGCCATGCAGGCGGCCCCCAGCTGAGTCCAGCAGACTTGCGACGTCGGCCGTAGGGTGCCTGATCGGCAGCGGCGCGATGAATTGCTTGTTTGCGGCAAAGTATCCGTTGGCATGCGGGGGAGCGCCTAGCTTGAACACCCAATCGAGCAGTCGACTATTTAGCATTGCAAGTAGGACCGTCAACCCGGGACCGTCGTCCCCAGCCAGAATCCCGTTGACCCTGACGTTGTGGAAGTAGATCTCACCGGCGAGGTCTGCTGCAACTTCGAGCCTGGGGACAGTGGCTGCTACGCCGAGCTTCGGCAGCGAGTGCAGGCCGAGACCCTGATTGCGGCCGAATGCATGCCAACCGTCGTGGTCCATCTTGCCCCGCTCCCTGCCCCGCAGTGCTTCCTCATGCTCGCCCAGGTAAGCGGCGGTGAGCGGCAGGCGCGCCAACCCGTCCGGCGGTAGCAACTCCATCTCCCCGTCCTGGCGCTGATACGGGAATAGGAGTAGGTCATTGAGTGGCTCGAACGCATATCGCGCCACCTCGGTCCCGCTTGCCAACGGGTGCAGAAGATCGGGCTCCAACAGCAACTCACGATCCGAGGCCTTTGAGTACACAAGTCTGCCATCGGTGCGGCTGCCCCTGTCCTCGACTATATACACCGGATCTGCGCTGGTCTGCAGGCCCGTGAATATTGACCCGCAAAGATCTCCGAGTGGGACCGTGTCAGCAGACAATTGATTGAGCAACTGCCGCTCGGTTCCAGAAACCAAGACCCATGGGCTCCCCCCAAGACCCCCCACCTCGAACGGCTCCAACGCCGAACCCTGGATCTCTCGTGCCAGCGGCACACCAGGCGCCGCGCCTCGTACCTTCCGGTAGCCGAGTTGATCTTGGCCAGAAGCATCGAGAACCAAGACGCACGTGTAATTGGTCGCGCCCTCGAACAGCTGGGCGTCGCCGAAATCGACTATCTCCTCCACCAGGGCTCCGGCCGCAAGCGCCTCCCGGAGCTTCTTCCCCGACTCGAGCTTGAGGAACTTGTTGGGAACGATGAACCCCAGCCTCCCCTCCGGGCCGAGCAGACCGGCCGCCCGTTCGATGAAGACGATGTAGGCGTCGAAGCTGCCGAAGGCGACCGGAAAGCGCGCTCTGCACCAGGTTGCCAGCTCGCGACCGAGCTTCTGGATGCGAATGTAGGGCGGGTTGCCGACGACAGCGTCGAACCCGCGGTCGGAGCGCAGCGAGCCGTCGGTGCGAGGAACACCTCGGGGAACTCCAGCTCCCAGTGGAACATCTCGACCGGCTCGGTGAAGTGCGGGGCGACCACCTCGTCGGCGACCTGCGTGAGCGGCTCGCGCAGCGCCGCCGCGGCCAGAGCGGTCGCCTCCTTCTCGTGCACGGCCTCGCCGCTGTCGCTTGCCTGGGCCGTGATCTCGCCGACTCGCGCGAGGAGCTGCTCCGCATCCCGGGCAAGGCGCTCGGCGAAGAGCGTCGCCGCGGACGCCGTCAGATCGTCGACGTCAGCCCCCACCAACGAGTTCCCAACTCTGAGGTTGCCAAGAAAAGTGAGCGGCTCGGCGTCGCTGACCGTCGACAGCCAGAGCGCCAGCCGCGCGAGTTCGACAGCCATCGGGTTGAGATCGACGCCATAGAGGCAACGCTCCGCGACCAGACGTTGGATCTCCCTCCATTCGAGGTCACCCTGGTACGAGGGGTCGGTGGCGATGAACTGGGCAATGTAGGCGGCGGCGGAAACCAGGAAGTGGCCGCTCCCCATCGCGGGGTCGACGACACGGAGGGTGAGGAAGGCATCAAAAGCATCGCTGCCGCTGAGCCCCTTTTCGGTGACCGCGGCCGAACGCCGCTCGAGCAGCGGCTCAAGAGTCCGCTCGACGATCAGATCGACAATCGGCTCGGGGGTGAAGTACGAGCCGGTGTCGCCCCTGCCAGGCGCCTCGATCAAGGCCAACTCACCCGACTCAGCCCCTGGGGCGAGTTCATACGCCAGCAGGCGCTCGTAGATCGTGCCTAGGTGCCTGACCGACAGGTCCCGGTAGTCAATTGGCTGATCATTGAGGCGGTAGAGGCCATCGAGTGCCGGCGCCAGGAGATCGTCCGGGACGGTCCTGCCCGCCAACCACGGGTGCGCTGCCGCCGAGAACAGTCCGCCGTTGTACTCGTTCACGCCTAAAGCCTCGTCGCCGGCATCGACGAGAGCGAAGAGCGCCTCCAGCTCGTTGTAGAGCCGAGCGGTCGCGTGACCGAACCTGCGATCGCCATCGATGGCGCTGGCAAGCTGCTGGCGCTGGCGACGGACGCTGTACTCGAGATAGTGCGGACTGTCGACCGGGAGCAGGCCTCGCGCCTCCGCGTGGAGGCAGAACAAGAGACGGTAGAGAAAGACCAGCGAGCTCTCGAAGGCGAGATTCAAGTTCTCCCTCGTGAACGGCTGATCGCCAAGCAGGCCGCGAGCGATCTGAGGCAGCCCGTCGAACACCTGACGTTGAAGGGCATCGCCAACGGCGATCGCGTTGCTGCGACTCTCGTCGAGGACGCGATCGAGAAAGGAACGGCCCTCGCCATCAGGACGGAACGCGCCCGCTGAGAAGAAGGCCACGAAGGCACGCAGCGCCTTTGCGTCACCCGACTCGAGGAGAGCGGCGAGATCCACCTCATAATGCGCACCCTCGATCAGATCCCCGCGCTCGGCGTAGAGGCGCCAGATCCGGCCATTGGTGAGGATTCCGAAAGGAACCTTCGTCGCGCCCACGTAGTGGATCACCTGGGCGACGGGGTCCTCGGAGAGAGAGCCGCCCGCCCGGCGCCGGTCGAGCGGCCGGTCGAAGCGCTTGGCCTCGAGCACAGCGACGGCCTGCAGGTACCGCACTGAGCCGCCCGCAGCCTCCGCCTCCCCCCTTGCGGCGCTGTCGAGAAAAAGGGCGTAGTCGGGCTCGCGGCGCCTGCCCGCGACGTCGAGCGCCGGACGAGGCGTATAGCTGAACCCGAGGACTTCGAGAATCGGCCGGACCAACCGATCCTCGGTCTGATCCTCGTTGAAGCTCGGCAGGAGATCCCGCTCCCGATCCCAGATCTCCTTCAGTTTGGCGAGGACTTCGATGCAGTCCAAGCCGGCGTACTCGGGCCACTCCGGCAGCCGACGCTCGAGGAAGTGAACCGGGAATAGGTTGCGGTTTTGCGTCGCCCCGACCGCGAGGCGAAGCTGATCGGCCTCAGCCATCGGCGCCGATCCTACGCAGCGAAGAGATCCTGTTGGCGATGGTCGGTGTCCGGAGTGGCCGGCAACGCTGCCTCGGTTCCGCGCGAACCCCTGTACGCAGCCACGATCAAAAGCTTGGGCGCGAGGAAGCTTGCTGCGCTATTGGCGTAGGAGCGGAACTCCGCCTCCGGATAGCGCGCCCGGACAAGCTCGATCAGCAGCGCCTTGCGCTCTGACTCACCTCGCCGGACATCGGCCTCGACGACCGCCTCGTCACGATCCGGAGTTCCCAGATGCCTTGCAGAAATCGCAACGGTCGCGACATCGTTGGAAATCCGTGCCGCTGCATCTCTCTCGGAAGGTCCCATCGATCCCTGAGCCTACGCGGCCCACCGCACGGAAAAACTCCGCTCCCCGCACGGTGCGGGATTTGACCTTGCATCGCGGTCCCATCTGGATCTATCGGCCCTGGCGGTCCCAGCGGTTAGGCGCGGGCGCGAGGTCGATGGTACCGCCGCAGCGGTGGAGCGAGAGGCGGAAGGATCCTCAGTGGTGTTCGATCACGCGGTCGACGATGCTGTACTCCTTCGCCTCCTCCGCGGTCATGAAGTAGTCGCGATCGGTGTCGTTCGTGACTTTGTCGAACGGCTGACCGGTGTGCTTGGCGATGATCTCGTCGAGCCGGCGGCGGGTGTCGATGATCTCTTTGGCGTGGATCTCGATGTCGGCGGCCTGGCCCTGGAACCCGGCCGAGACCTGGTGGATGAGGATCTTC
Source organism: Solirubrobacterales bacterium (assembly GCA_035759115.1). Lineage (GTDB taxonomy): Bacteria > Actinomycetota > Thermoleophilia > Solirubrobacterales > 70-9 > VRUE01. The sequence continues at coordinate 13,953 of DASTVL010000282.1, forward strand.
GAGTTGGGCAGCGCCATCCGCTTGCCCGCGGCGCCGCCGGCGAGCAGCAGGGCGCCCATGCTCATCGCGATGCCGACGCAGATCGTCTGCACCTTCGGCTTGATGAACTGCATCGTGTCGTAGATCGCCAGGCCGGCGTAGACGTCGCCGCCCGGAGAGTTGATGTAGATGCTGATGTCCTTGTCCGGATCCTCGGACTCGAGGTGCAGCAGCTGGGCGACGATCAGGTTGGCGATTTCCTGGTTCACCTGCGTGCCGAGGAAGATGATCCGCTCGTTCAGCAGGCGCGAATAGATGTCGAAAGAACGCTCGCCACGCGAGGTCTGCTCGACCACCATCGGTACAAGTGGGCTCATGGGCGCCACTCTATAGAAGGCATCCGGCGCCCCGCGCTCACTGCTCCTCGCCGGGGGTCCAGAGCTCGCCCTTCTCCTCGCGCTCCTTCTCCGGCGTCCAGATCTGCTCGCGCGCCTCGGCCTGCTCGAGCGGGATCGGCTTCGCGGCTTCGGCGACCAGGTCGATCGCCTTGCGGAAGCGGATGTCGTCGCGGATCATCGTGTCGCGGCCGCTCTCGCGCAGGCGCTTCAGGAGCTTCTCGGGGGTCGTGCGCTCGTGTTCGGCGGGGTGCTCGAGCGCCTCGACCATCTCCTCGTCGGAGACCTCGATCCCCTCGGCGTCGGCGATCGCCGCCAGCACCGCCTCGCGCTTGAGCTCGGCTTCCGCGTCGGGCCTCGACTCCTCGATCGTCTGCTCGCGGGTTTTGCCCTGCATCTGCAGGTAGGACTCGGCGCTCATGCCGCGCTGGGCGAGCTGCCGTTCGACCCGCTCCCAGCGCTCGGTCGCGCGCGCGGTGGCGAGCTCCTCGGGCAGGTCGAGCTTCGCCTCTGCCGCGGCGGCGTCGACCGCGGCGACGCGGAAGTCCTGCTCGGCGCGCTCGCCGACCGCCTCGGCGAGACGCTCGGCGATGTCGGTGCGCAGCTCGTCAACGCTGTCGAACTCGGATGCTTCGGCGGCGAAGTCGTCGTCGAGCTCGGGCAGGACCTTTTCGCGGACCTCCTTGACCTCGACCGTGAAGACCGCGTCTTCGCCGGCAAGCTCCTCGGCCTGGTAGTCGTCGGGAAAGGTGACCTTCACCTCGCGGGTCTCGCCGCCGTTCGCCCCGCTCAGCTGCTCCTCGAAGCCCTCGATCAGCTGGCCGCCGCCGAGCTCGAGCAGGTAGTCGCTCGCCTTGCCCCCCTCGAACGCCTTGCCGTCGAGCAGGCCCTCGAAGTCGATCAGCAGCACGTCGCCGTCGCCGGCGGCGCGGTCGACCGGCTCGAGCTTGGCGAAGCCCTCGCGCAGGCGCTCGAGCTCGCGCTCGACCATCTCGTCCTGGCCCGGCGGCTCGGCTTTGCCGACCTCGAGGCCCTTGTACTCGCCGAGCTCGGCCTGTGGCCGCACGCCGATCTCGAACTTGAAGGCGAGCGGCTCGCCCTCGGCCTCCGGCGTCGAGACGACCTCGACGCCGGGATCGCCGACCGGGGCGATGCCCGAGCCGAGCAGGGCCCGTTCGTACCACTCGGGCAGCGCCTCGCGGATCGCCTCCTCGAGCACCGCCGCGAAGCCGACCCGCTGGATCACCAGCGAGGGCGGCGCCTTGCCCTTGCGGAAGCCGGGCATGCGCATCTCACGCGCGAGGGCGCGGGCGGCGCGGTTGACCGCGCGCTCGACGTCGGCGGCCGGAACCTCGACCTCGACGCT
>DASTVL010000283.1:0-4160 GCA_035759115.1 Solirubrobacterales bacterium
ATGACCGTTTGTGCCTCAAGCACGGAGTCGAACGCCTCGACGGAGAGCACCTCGTCGCGTACGCGGGAGCCGAACGATTCGACGAACGGGTTCTGCCAGGGGGAGCCGGGCTCGATGAAGCTGCGGCCGCTGCCGCCGAGGCGGCACCAGTCGCGGACGGCGTTGGCGGTCATCTCGGGGCCGTTGTCCATCCGCACGAGCTCCGGGGCCCTACCGCGCTCGCGCACGATCTGGTCGAGCACCCGGACGGCGTGGTCGGCATCGATCGAGCGCGCGACCCGGATCGCCAAGGCCTCGCGGGTGTGCTCGTCGACGACGTGCAACAGCTTCAACGTTCGGCCATCGACGGTCGTGTCGAACTGGAAGTCCAGGGCCCAGACGTGGTTGGGCCGCTCGGCCCGCAGCCGCTCCGCGGGCACGGTCGAGTCGCCGAGACGTTGGCGCTTTCGCTTCCGCTGCGGCACGCGCAGGCCCTCCTCGCGCCACAGCCGCTGGATCTTCTTGCGATTCACCGCCCACCCCTCCTCGCGGACCGCGCCCCAGGCGAGCCGGTAGCCCCAACGCGGATGCTCGGCCGAGAGCTTCCACAGCCGCGCCCGCAGCGCATCGTCGCGCTCACCGCCGCCGCGCCGGGTGTGACGCTGGGTCGAGCGGTGCTGACCGGTGATCTGGCACGCCCGCCGCTCAGAGAACGCGAACCGCTCGACGATCATGCGAACGGCATCGCGTCTGCGCGACGGGCTCAGAAGTTTCCCTTCGCGATCTCCTTCAACGCCTGGTTCTCGAGCAGCTGATCCGCCACGATCCGCTTCAAACGCGCGTTCTCGCGCTCGAGCTCCTTCAGCCGCTTCGCGTCGTCAGCCTTCAGGCCGCCGTACTGAAGCCGCCAGCGGTGCAACGTCTGCTCCGACACCTCAAGCTGCTTCGCCACCAGCGCAACCTCCTGGCCCTCGCCGAGCAACCGGTCGGCCTCACGCAACATCCTGATGATCTGCTCCGGCGTATGCCGGCGTCTCACATGTCCCATCGCTCCGATTGTCCTCCTTGCCCACCCGTAGGCAGTAAGACTCTCGAACCGACCGGACCGACCTCAGGGGGTCACGGCGGTGACGCCTGGCCGGCGCTCTCGATGCCGGTCATCCCGTCTCGATTCGAAGCCGACGCGTTCGCGCTGGCCGGCGGCGCAGCGTTGATCGCGCGTGGGACGCCGATCGACTGAGGTGGGATCTCGACTTCTTCGGGTTTAGGCCCTTCGCCGATAGCGGCGCCTGCGTCGGACACCTGACCGGCGTATGAGAACGGATCGCGGTCACCAACCGCCAGGATTGAACTCCAGCGAGCGAACGGCTATAACATCGAAGGCAAGGATCTGAAAAGAACGGGGGACGGTCGGGCAGGGCAGGGGGCGCTTGCTGGAGGCTCGCTCCGGGGTCGATCTTCGCAGGGGGGAAGACTTGAGGCTCCGCGACTGAGAGCGGCGTCATGCCCCGGTCGTGCTCCCTGCGTGACAGGTGCCGCCTCGGGGTCGGCACATACGCTGGGGACAAGGGGGATCGAATGAAGAGCAGGGTGGGTCGCATTGTGTCCGCATGCTGCTTTCGCGCCCTCCCCGCACGCGCACGGCGCCCGTCCGGCAGGCCGGTCGTCGCCGCCGGCCAGGTCCCCGGCTATGGCGCCATCTTCAATGCCGGCGTGCTCCACCACGACGGCGTGTTCCACCTCTTCGCGCGGGGCGTGCGCGACGGGTACCGGCGGAACGACGGGCCGGGGCCACGGTTCCTCGACTACCTCTCTGACGTGCTCGTGTTCACCTCCGTCGACGGCCTCCGCTACGAGTTCCAGCAGGTACTGGCGCGCAGCGCGCCCGACGGCGTTCACTGCTACGAGGATCCGCGCGTGCAGCTCGTGCGCTCGGGAGGCGAGGAGCGCATCGTGATGACCTACACCAACCTTCCAGCTCCGGACTCGGGGCTGCCCTGGCGCGTCGGCGTCCACCGGCTCGGCTACGAGGACGGGCGCTTCTTCCTCAACCACACGTCCGGCCGGGTCGTCTCGCCCGAGGGCATACCGGACAAGGATGCCGTCGTCTGCAACCTCCGCGACGGGCGCGTCGCCCTCATCCACCGGATCCACCCCGACATGCAGATCGCGCTGTTCGACTCGCTCGACGCGCTGTGGGAGCCGGACGCCTCGTACTGGGACGAGCACCTGCGCTCCCTTGACGAGCACGTCATCATCAGCCCCTCGCCCGGCGCACTCGGGGTGGGCGCGGGCGCTCCGCCGGTCGAGACACCGGACGGCCTGCTGCTCTTCTTCCACGAACGCGAGGCGACCGGCGAGTACACCGCGAAGGTGGCGCTGCTCGACGACTTGACCGGCCGCGTCAAGGCGATGCTGCCCGAGCCGATCCTGCGGCCGCAGCTCCCGTGGGAGCGCACCGGCGACGTCGACAACGTCATCTTCGTGCAGGGTGCCGTTGCCCGGCCGGACGGCACCGTCTATCTGACCTACGGCGCCGCCGACCGCTGCATCGGCGTAGCCTCGGTGGTGACCACGGATCTCCTCCGCGCGCTGCGGTCGGCGCGCTGCGCCCCCGAGCGCCTCGCAGCCTGACACCCGCCGGGCGGCGCCCCCATCGGGGCTGCTGCGCGTCCCTCGACCAAGTCCTGTTTGTCTTTGCTCTCCGGCTCGGTCCAGCCCCTTCTCAGCTCAGACGTCGAGCGAGCGACGCGTTCGTGCAGTCTCTCGCTTCGCGGCGCGTCGCTGTTTCATCGATTTCTGCGGCTGCTTCTTTGCGAGCTTCTTCGGCTTCTGTGATCCCTTCATCTACTCCCTTTCGATCGAGGATTCTTCGCCCCCGCGTGCGCGTGTAGGTGGGTCAGGGGCGGGTCGTGCGGCCGTTCGGGGGCGCCCGTCGCTTGACGGCCCATTGTCAGGCTGCGTGGCCGTATGCGTGTCCGTCGTCGCGGGCAGCGGCGTTGTGGCGAACGCGCCCGGGTGTGCGAACGCCGGTAGCAGCAGGAGATGGCTCTCGACGATCGCTGCCGCGACGTCGACGACCTTGCGGCCGTTGCATTGGGAGTGGTCGCGCAACATGTCGAAGGCGCTATTGGCGGTGATCGAATGGCGGGCCATCAGGATTCCCTTGGCCTGTTCGATCGTGGCGCGGCGGCCGAAGGCGCCCTGCAGGTTGTGGTACTCGGTGAAGCGTTGCAGGGTGATGTCGATTGCGCTTTGCAGCTCTTCAGCGCTGCCATCGATGATGTAGGCGAACACGCCCCGTTTTGCAGCCTCACGGATATACGCAGGGTCGTTTGCGTGCAGCAGGGCTATGACAGGACAGGACGCTTCGCGCACGATCTCGGCGATCAGCTCGAGCGCGTGCTCCGAGGAGAGCCCCAGCCCGACGAGCGCGACATCCGGCCGTTCCCGGGCAGTGACCACTCCTACCTCTCTCACGTAGATCTCGCGGGCGATCACGTCGTGGCCGAGCCCGATCACGACCTGTGCGAGCAGCTCGAGTCGGTCGCGCCTCTCGTTGGCTATGAGTACGCGAAGATGCTGAACTTCAGTCGGCATCGTGCTTACGCGGCAGGGACCAGGTCGACTTCGCCGAGCGATCGCTGGTCGGAAGCTGAGGCGCGGATCACGTAGCTGCGGCCACCGTAGCGTGCAAGCGCGACCGGGAAGCGGCTGGCATCGAGCCAGCGCTCCACTACCGCCAGCAGCTCGAAGACCCAGCCGGCGGACACCGACGCAGGCTCAAGCCTCACGACCACTGCGGAACCAGCGGTCTCGGCAAGCTTGGCGCGAAAGCGTGTACCAGCTGTGCCGAGCAGCGCGTCGGCGCTGACGCGATCCGGTGCCATGATCTCGATCGGCGACACCAGAATCTCGTCCCAGCACGTTGCTGCTCGAACTCGCGCCCGTCTTGAACTCCTCGCGGCGGGCCGCACGACGGCTTCACGGATACCAGCTTCCATCATCATTCCTCCCAGCAGACCGAAGAGCAGATCGCCCACCAGGAAGTTGCGGCGAGCCATTTGGTACTCCAACCCTGTTCACTGAGGGAGGGCGCTTAGCAGGGCCGTTTCGTATGGCCCTGCCGCGACCTGCGCTGAGCCAGCTTGCCGAAGCGCAGTCGGACTGATCGTAGCAAA
>DASTVL010000284.1:0-2824 GCA_035759115.1 Solirubrobacterales bacterium
CGTGGTCAGAGCCTCGGCGGCCACGCGCCGACCAGCTTCAGGATGAACGTATAGTGAAGGTCACGCCCTTAGCGCTTCGATAGAGCAGCTAGAGGGCACCTCGAAATATGGCGGCTGAGATCCCGTGTGGGTAGAATGCGGGGGAGGTGGACACCGCGATCGGGGCCGAGGGGCATGGGGCAGATGGGGTTCTTCGACGTGGCGAGGCGCTATGCCGGGTTGGACGCCAAGCAGGATCCGCTTCTCCGGATCGATGCGCTTGTGCCCTGGGAGGGTTTTCGCGGGCGCCTCGAGGCGGTCTGGCGGCGGCCGGCGGCGGAGCGCAAGTCGAAGGCCGGGCGCAGGCCCTGGGACGCGATCGTCATGTTCAAGGCGATCATCCTTTGCGAGCTGTACAACCTCTCCGACGACCAGGTGGAATACCAGCTGCGCGATCGGCTGTCGTTCGTCCGCTTCCTGGGCCTCGGGCTCGAGGACACCGTTCCCGACGCCAAGACCGTATGGCTGTACCGCGAGCAGCTGGCCGAGGCGGGCATGACCCTGGCGCTGTTCGACGACTTCGACGGCCATCTGAAGCGCCAGGGCTACCTGGCGATGGGCGGCCAGATCGTCGACGCCTCGATCGTGCCGGTGCCCAAGCAGCGCAACAGCCGGGACGACAACGCCAAGATCAAGGCGGGCGAGACGCCTGAGCACTGGGAGAAGCAGCCGGCCAAGCGCGCCCAGAAGGACACCGACGCCCGCTGGACCAAGAAGCACGGCCGGAGCCACTTCGGCTACAAGAACCACGTCAACGTCGACCGGCGGCACAAGCTGGTCCGGCGCTACCAGGTGACGCCGGCCTCGGTGCACGACAGCCAGGTGATCGACGACGTTCTCGACCCCGACAACACCGCCTCCGACGTCTTTGCGGACAGCGCCTACCGCTCGGCGGAGATCGAGGCGAAGCTGGCCGAGAAGGGCCTGAAGAGCCGGATCCACCGCAAGGGCCGTCGCGGCAGGCCGCTCGGCGAACGCGAGCAGCAGGGCAACCGGACCCGCTCCAAGGTCCGCGCGCGCGTCGAGCACGTGTTCGGTGCCCAGGCGAACGACATGGGGGGCACGCTGGTGCGCAGCATCGGCCTGGTCCGCGCCAAGGCCAGGATCGGGCTGAAGAACCTCGCCTACAACATGCGCCGTCTCGTACAATTGGACCGCCACACGGTGGCGGTCGCGGCTTGATGGTTCCGGACCGTCACCCGCCGCGGCTGGCGCTGGCCGGGAGGTCAGGTAGGTGCACGAAACACGCCTTAACCAGGGCTTCAAAACCGGCCGGGGCCCGGCGAGATCGCCCAACACCCCAGGTTTCACGCTGAAATCCTCCGCGCTACAGTTCATCGAGACAACGAGGTGTGCTTGATGGACGCGGGTAGGGAGGACCGGAATGACGGACACAGGAGCTCGGGGCGCTGGCCCGGCGGAGCGCGCCCAACACGCTGGCGAAGCCGGGCCAGCGCCGGCGGGGATCGACCCGCGCGGCCGCCAGCGGATGTCGGCGAAGCGTAAGCAGAGCGCCGTGTTGCGGCTGCTGCGGGGCGAAGATCTCGAGCTGGTGTCGCGGGAACTCAGGGTGACCGCCGCCGAGTTGAGCGCCTGGCGCGACGCTTTCCTCAGCGCCGGCGAGGCGTCGCTGAAGATCCGGCCAGCCGATGGCCGCGACGTCGAGATCGCGCGCCTCAAGGCCAAAGTCGGCGATCTCACGATGGCCAACGAGCTGCTGGACGCCAAGATCGATCACCTGGAGGCCGGCCGCCCTTTGGCACGACGGAGGTCGAGGCGATGAGCCGCGCGCGCTCGCCCTCCGCCAACCGAGCCTACGGGGTCCTGCGGGTGACCCGGCTCTGGAACACCGCGCGGGCCACGCTCTATCGCCATCGCGGCCAGCACGAAGGTCCGCGGCGGCGGCCCGGCCCGCTCGGACCGATGGCCGACGACGACTTGGTCGCCGCGATCCGCCAGGTGCTCGCCATGAGCCCGTTCCACGGCGAAGGCCACCGCAAGGTCTGGGCCCGGCTCCGGCTCGCCGGCATCCGCACCTCCAAACGGCGCGTCCTGCGGTTGATGGGGGCGCACGACCTACTGGCGCCGGGCCGGGTCGGCCGGCCACACGGCCCGAAGGCCCACGACGGCACCATCCGAACTGAGCGGGTCGACGAGATGTGGGCGACCGATCTCACCTCGACGATGACCGGCGAGGGCCAGGCCGCCGTTTTCGTGACCGTCGACCACGGCTCCACCGAGTGCATGGGCATCCACGCCGCCCGCCAAGCGACCCGCTTCGAGGCCCTCGAGCCGCTCCGCCAGGGCGTGCGCACCGCCTTCGGCGCCTTCGCCGAGGGCATCGCGACTGGCCTGAAGCTGCGTCACGACCACGGCTCTCAGTTCCTCGCCAACGACTACCAGAACGAGCTCGCCTTCCTCGGCATCGAGAGTTCGCCCGCCTTCGTCCGCGAGCCCGAGGGCAACGGCTGCGTCGAGCGCTTCATCCGGACCCTCAAGGAAAACCTGCTGTGGGTCCGCCGCTTCGACACCATCGAGGAGCTGCGCCAGGCGCTTCTCGCGTTCAAGGAGACCTACAACCACACCTGGATCGTCGAGCGTCACGGCTACCAGACCCCCGCCGCCGTCCGCGCCGCCCAGCTCACCCCGCTCCCCGCCGCCGCCTGAATCTGCAACGCGCTGTCTCATATCTGTTGACCGGTACATCTGCCGCAACGTCCGCAGCCGCTCCTTGGTCGCCGTATCGAGGGCCGGGTGCGCGAGGGCCCTTGCCACCGGCGGCTCC
>DASTVL010000285.1:0-11798 GCA_035759115.1 Solirubrobacterales bacterium
GTCCGGACGTGTCTCAGCCAGCCTGCCTCTGCAAGCTTTTGGAAGTTCTTGGTCACCCGGGAGATCGAGCCTCCGCCGAACTCTTCGTAGAACTGCTTTGGGCTCATCTCGCGCGTGTAGAGCTCGCCCACGATCTTCAGCCGCAATGCGACCGAGAAGACGACGGCAAGCCGGCGCAGGTGCGCCTCGGGCTTGATGCCGACAGCAAGTTTTGCAACCACGCGCTACCTCCGATTACCAGCGGTTTTGCTGAGCACAGGCTACCGCGTTATTCAAATGAAACTGTCGGAGTGCCTGGATGAGTCGAGGTGATAATGCTCAAAATTTCTTTATTAAAATGGGAAGGGGGTGAAGAAGATGAAGCTCGCCTCATGCCCGCAGGCTCTGCCTGTTATCTCCGTCAATAAGTTTGGCTAGCGTCAATCCGGCTTTCCGGCCGGGTTGTGGTCTCGATCAAGCTCCCAGCGGCTTGCGGTAGTAGGCGCTCGTATGACCACCGGCCCGTTTTAATACGGGTACAGGAAATGATCTAGAGACGCCGTGCGCTTAGCGTTCGCTGTATGGCAGAAGACGAGAGTCCCGAAAGGCTGATTTGCCGGGCGGTGGGAGCATTGTCTGCCGCCCGGCTCTCGTCCCCGCCCGGCGTCCTGCCGGAACGGTGGATTTGGGGGAGGCGTCGTGATCGGTGATCTCGAGGAGTTCTGGGCGCTGATGCCGGAGAAGGCCGAGCATCCGTCCCGGGTGCCGATCCTCGAAGCGTTTCGCTGGATCCGTGAGCCGCTCTCGCCGATCGGCCTGGTCGATTTGTTCGACGGCCAGGACATCACAATGTGGGAAGCCGCGTACCACCTGCGTGTCCTCGACGCGCTCGGCGTGGTCGAGCCGGACCCCGACGGCAGAGACCCGTTGGCACGGCGCGATGCCTTCGACCTTCCCTACCGCTTGACAATCTTCGACGCTGGCGACAAGTGCTGATCGGCGACAGTCGTTCAGTCGGGGCTCCTCCTTTGACCGACCCGTTGTAGCGCCCACAGGCCGAGGCCGAGGCAGACGAGCGCCGCCGCCCGCAGCCAGGTCTCGGCTTCGACCTGGGTCATGACCAGGGCGCAGGCGGCGATGCCGAGCACGGGCAGCACGCGGGGCACCTTGTAATGCGGGTGGTCGACCCGGTCGCCCCGCAGCAGCAGGGCCGAGAGGTTGACGGCGATGAACACGCCGAGCAGGAGCAGGACCGTGGTGTCGGCCAGCGCCCCGAGGTCGCCGGTGACGATCAGACCGGCTGCGACCAGGGTCGTGAAGACGATCGCCGTCAACGGGGTTCCCCTCCTGCTCAACCGCCCGAGCGGGGCGGGCAGCACTCCCTCGGCCGCCATCCCGTAGAGCAGGCGCGAGGCCATGATCATGTTGATCAGCGCTCCGTTCGCCAGGGCGAGCAGGCCGATCGCCGAGAACAGCTTGGCCGGGACCGCGAGCGGGCCGAGTTGCACGACCTCGAGCAGGGCGCCGCTGGAGTCCGTCAGGCTCGCGGTCGGGACCGCCATCGAGGCGATGACCGTCACCGCGAGGTAGATCGCCCCGGCCGCGGCGAGCCCGCCGAACAGCGCGAGCGGGTAGGCCCGCTGCGGCTCGTTCGTCTCCTCGGCGATGTTGACCGAGTCCTCGAAGCCGATCAGGGCGTAGAAGGCGAGGCCGGCGCCGGCGAGGATCGCCAGCAGCGGCGCCGTGCCCTGCTTGAACTCGACCGCCCGGCCGGGGTCGCCTTCCCCGCCCGCGAGCACCGCGATCCCGATCGCGACGACGAGCAGCAGGCCGCCGAGCTCGACCAGGGTGAGGGCCACGTTGAGCCGGACCGAGAGCAGGATGCCGATGAAGTTGACGACGGCGACCAGGACGATGAAGGCCAGGGCGGCGACGGCGACGGGCACGACGACGAACTCGGCCAGGTAGTCGCCGCCGAAGGCCCGCGCGAGCGCGCTCGCCGAGGTGACGCCGGAGGCGACCACCGCGAAGGCGATCAGGAAGGCGACCAGCGGGCTGCGAAAGGCCCGGCCGGCGTAGAGCGCGGCCCCGCCGGCGCGCGGGTACTTCGTCACCAGTTCGGCGTAGGAGCCGGCGGTCAGCGCCGCGAGCAGCAGGGCGAGCAGGAACGCGGCCCAGATCGCGCCGCCGACTTCGCCGGCGACGACCCCGACGAGGGCGTAGATCCCGCCGCCGAGGACGTCGCCGAGGATGAAGAAGAAGAGCATCCGCCGCGAGACGACGCGGCGCAGCCCCTTCGCCTCCGCGCCGCCGTCGCTTGGCGACCGTCGGCGACGTGAGAATGGCGGCGATGGAGGCATCTGGCGATTCGCCTATCGGGGAGGCCGCGAGCCTCTCGACGGCTCGGGTCCCGACCTTCTCCTCATCGCAGACCGTCGCCGAGGCGCGCCGGGCGATGGCGGGCCAGTCGTTCGATTTCGTCGACGTCGTTGTGCTCGATCGGGGCAGGCTAGTCGGCCTCGTCGCGGCGAGCCGCTTGCTCGAGGCGGAGGAGGGCGCGCTGTTGGGAGAGCTCGCCGAGCCCGATCCGGCGGTGATCCGGCCGGGCGAGCTCGAGGAGCCTGCCGCGTGGCGGCTGGTGCGCCGCCGCCAGGGCGCCCTCGCCGTGGTCGAGGCCGACGGCTCGTTCGTCGGGCTCGTGCCACCGCATGTGCTGGTCGCCCGCCTGCTCGCCCAGCACGACGAGGACGCCGCCCGCCTCGGCGGCTACCTCGCCAGCAGCGGCCGCGCCCGGCTCGCGGCCGAAGAGCCGGTCAGCCGCAGGCTGCTGCACCGCATGCCCTGGTTGCTGGTCGGGCTGATCGGCGCGATGGCCTCGGCCGTGCTGGTCGGCTCCTTCGAAGTCCAGCTGGACAAGAAGGTCCTGCTCGCCTTCTTCGTCCCCGCCGTCGTCTACATGGCCGACGCCGTGGGAACGCAGACCGAGACGTTGCTGATCCGCGGGATGAGCGCCGACGTCGACATGAGCAGGGTGGTCCGGCGCGAGCTGCTCACCGGCGTCCTGATCGGCATTCTCATCGGGCTCGCCTTCTTCGGCTTTGCCCTGGTCGGCTGGGGCGACTTCGACGTCGCCCTGGCGGTCGCGCTCGCGCTCGCCGCGAGCTGCTCGATCGCGACCTCGGTGGCGACCGTCCTGCCCCGCCTGCTCGCGCGTCTCGGCGCGGATCCGGCATTTGGCTCCGGCCCCCTGGCGACGATCATCCAGGACCTGCTCTCGATCGCCGTCTACCTGGCGATCGCGGCGCCGCTGGCGACCTGAGCGCTGCGCTTCACCTGGCCAGATCGCGCCGCTGGAAGAGCACTCCTCCGAGCGCGGCGAGGGCGAGCGCCGCGGCGCTCACTCCGCAGAAGGCGAGCGGGTCGATCCCGTCTTCGATCGCGGCGCCGTAGTAGCGGAAGACCGAGCCGTAGCGGACCCAGTCGAGGCTCGGGTCGAGCCGGCCGACGAGGTCGGCCACGTACATCGACACCAGCACGCCGGCGACCGCCCCGGTGACGATGCTGGTGCGCAGCGAGAAGCCGGTGAGGACTATGCCCAGCCCGGCGAAGACGAGTGCCAGCGGCCAGACGTTGGCGAAGCCGGCGAGGGCGGCGGCGAAGGAGAGGCCGGCGCCGGCGAGCCGGCTGCCGGCCGCGGTCAGCGCCAGTGAGACCGCCAGCACCGCCGCCAGCTCGATCGCGGTCGCGGCGAAGCCCGAGGCGACCAGCCGGCTGCGGGCGACAGGGGCCGAGAGCAGCACGTCGAGACGGCCGCTTTCGGCCGCGCCGGAGAAACCGGCGGCGATCGAGCGCACGGCCAGGTAGCCGGCCGCGAGCGGCACGATCAGGCTGAGCATCTCCGCCTGCAGGTACTGCTCGACGTCGGCGAGCTCGCCGATCCCGAAGGCTTCCTTGAGCGCCGGCGGGTAGTCGCGCACCGCCCGCGCGAGCGCGTCTTCGACCGAGGGGTAGATCGCGACGATGAAGGCCGACATCACACCCAGCGGCAAGCCCCAGGCCAGCAGCGCGCGGCGCCGTTCCCGAAGTCGGGCGGCGATCAGCGCGGTCAAGCGTCCTCCTTCCCGTAGTAGGTCAGGAAGACCTCCTCCAGCGAGGGTCGGGCGTACTCGGCCGCGGCGACTCCGGGCAGCGCACGCACGTCGTCGAGCTCGACCGGCTCGGCGAACTCGACCTCGACCCGGCGACGCTCGGCCGCCTTGGCGAGCAGGTCGGCGACCCGCTCGACCGCGATCAGCCGGCCGTCGCGGATGATCCCGACCCGGTCGCAGACGCGCTCGACCTCGTCGAGCTCGTGCGAGGAGATGAAGACGGTGCAGCCGCGCTCGCGCTCTTCGCGCACCAGCGTCAGGAACTCCTCCTGCATCAGCGGGTCGAGGCCGCTGGTCGGCTCGTCGAGGATCAGCAGCTCGGGGCTGTGGAAGAGGGCGAGGATCAGGCCGACCTTCTGGCGGTTGCCGCGCGAGAGCTCGCTCAGCGGCCGTTCCAGGTCGGCGTGGAAGCGCTCGGCCAGCTGCTCGGCTCGGCCGAGGCCGTCATTGCCGCGCAGCCGCGCCAGCAGAGCGAGCGCCTCGCGCCCGCTGGCCTTGCCGCCGTAGCCGAAGTCGCCGGGCAGGTTGCCGAGGCGGGCGCGGATCGCAACGCTCTCGCGGCGGCTGTCGAGGCCGAAGAGGCTGGCGCTGCCGGCGCTGGGGTGGAGGAGGTCGAGCAGCGTGCGGATCGTCGTCGTCTTGCCCGCCCCGTTGGGGCCGAGGAAGCCGAAGACCTCACCCTGCTCCACCGTCAGCGTGACGCCCTCGATCCCGCGTCGCGAGCCGTAGAACTTGCTCAGCCCCTCCGTCTCGATCACCGCCACGGCCGCATTCTCTCAGCCGTCGCGGGCGACGCGCCATCGGGGAAAACCCGAACCCGGTCGGGGGGAATGTCCCGATGTCCATCCGCCCGGCGGCCTGGAGAATCGACCGAAGGCAAACGATCGACCTGGAGCGCAAGGAGGACACCTCGCCATGACTGACGCGACGATCACCCTGACCCTCTCCAAGGCCGATGCAGAGGTTCTGCTCGGCGTGCTCTCATCCGAGCGCCACAACGCCGACGCGGAGGCGGTCTGCGAAGCGCTCCGCGGGCAGCTGGATCAGAAGCTTGCAGGGGCCGGCTGAGCAGAGCCCGACTTGACCCAGGTTTCCGCGGTGTCCTCGGGGTTGCCGCCGTGGGCGAAGTGGCCGTGGCGCCGAGGGCGACCTGCTCGGCTCGGTGACGATGAAGCTGATCGGCCTGGCCCGCTGCCCGGTGCTGGTCGTGCCGCGGCGATGAGGCGATGCGTCGACTCCACGCGCTGAGCGTTCGCTCTTTGTCGGGGTGGGCCTGACAAAGAGCGAACGCGCCGGCTCAGCCGTGCGGGCAGATCACGGCGCGACCGTCGAGCGTGCCCTCGCGCAGGCGCCGGTAGGCCTCGGTGGCGTCGTCGAGGCCGAAGCGCTCGACGTGGGCGCGGATCTTGCCGGCGCGGGCGAGGTCGAGCACCTCGATCAGCTCGATCGCCGTCCCCCAATAGGGGATCGTCAGCTGCGCCTCGAACGGCTCGGCGCCGAAGGCAAACTCGAATTTGCCGCCGGCCAGGCCGACCACGGTGACGTGGCTCTCAAAGCCGGCGACGGCGGCGCCGAGGGCGATCGTCTCGTCGGCGCCGACGTTGTCGACGACCAGCTCGACCCGCGAGTTGCCGGCCAGCTCGAGGATCTCGGCGGCCGCGTCCTCGCCGGGCTCGACCGTGTGCTCGGCGCCGACCTCGCGCGCCAGTTGCAGCTTCTCCGGCGAGAGATCGACCGCGATCACCTGGGCGGGGCTGAGCGCGCGCAGGATCTGCACCGCCATGTGCCCGAGCCCGCCGACGCCGATCACGACCGCGGTCGAGCCGGGGGTGAGCAGGGGCAGCGAGCGCTTGATCGCGTGGTAGGGGGTCAGCGCCGCGTCGGAGAGCGGCGCGGCCTCGCGCGGATCGAGCTCGCCGAGCGGCAGCAGCAGCCGCGGGTGCGGGACCAGCATGTACTCGGCCATGCCGCCGTCGAGCCCGAGGCCGCCGCCGAAGGCGCCGATCTCGGCCTGGTTCTCGCAGTAGTTCTCGGCCGAGCGGCGGCAGGCGCGGCAGCGGCCGCAGCCCCACGGCCCGTAGACGGCGACCGGCTCGCCGGGCTCCAGGCCCGTGACGCCGGCGCCGAGCGCCTCGACCCAGCCGGCGTTCTCATGGCCGAGCGTGAACGGCAGGTCGAAGTCCATCGTCCCCTCCGGCCAGTCCATCAGGTGCAGGTCGGAGTGGCAGGCGCCGGCGCCGGCGACCTTGAGCAGGACCTGGCCGGGGCCGGGCTCGGGCACGTCCACCTCGCGCATCTCCGGCGACGACTGCCAGGCGGTCAGCTGGTAGGCCTTCATCGATTGCCTCCTCAGGCTCGGCAGAGCGGGCGGGTTCCGGTCAAAGAGTAAGGCGACGGGGCGATCTGGTCGAATCCCTCGCGTGAGGCTCGGTCGGATCCACCTCTTCGTCGCGTTCGCCTTCACGGTGATGGCCGATCCGGTCTCCTCGGTCGCCTACGCGATCGAGGCGGCGCAGCGGGCGCTCGACGGCGACCCCGCGGCGCTGTTCGCGACGATGGCGATCGTCGTCGGGATCGTCGTCGTGGTCGCGATCACCTACCACCAGCTGATCGGGCGCTTTCCGCAGGGCGGCGGCGGACCCGAGGCGGTCGCCCACGCCTTCGGCGAGGGCTGGGCCTTTCTGCCGCTCGGCGCGCTGCTGGTCGACTTCACCCTGACCGTGGCGGTCAGCTGCGCCGCGGCCGCCGCCGCGCTGATCGCCTACGCGCCGGAGCTGTCCGCGGCCCGCCTGCCGATCGCGCTCGGGATCGCGACCGCGGTCGCCTTCGGGGTGCTCGTCGGGCACCGCGGGAGGGTGGCGTTCGCGCTCGCCGCCCAGGCCTTCCTGCTGATCGCCGCGTTCGTGATCCTCGGCGGCCTGTTCGCCGACCCGGCCGCCGCTCCGGCCGCGGCGGGCGGCGACGGAGGGACGTCGCTTCTCGCCGACGCCTCCCTCGCCGCCGTGCTGCTCGCGCTGCCGCTGGGGATGGCGCTGGCGACCGGGATCGAGGCGCCCTCCAACGCGATCGCCGAGCTGCCGCAGCTGGACGACCGCGGGCGGCGGCGCTTCGGCCGCGCCACGCTGTGGTCGATGGTCGCGATCGTCGGCGGGCTGACGCTGTGCTTCGCGGCGCTCGCCGTGCGGCTCGAGATCGGGCTGCCGGACGGCGACAGCACGATGCTGGCCGAGCTGGCGCGGACCGCCGTCGGCGACGGCGCCGCCTTCGCCGCCTTCCAGCTCTTCAGCGCGCTGCTGCTGCTCGCCGCCGCGGCGTCGTCGTATCTGGCCGGGTCGGGCGTGCTCAAGGCGCTCTCGGGCGTCGGGCTCGACGGGACCGCCGGCCTGCTGCCCGAGCCCCTGCACCGGGAGAACCGCCACCTCGTCTCGCATTGGGGCGTCTTCGTCGTGCTCGCCCTGGCGGCGGCGATGATCGCCGCGGCGGGGGGCAGGGAGCAGGTGCTGGTCCAGTTCTACGCGGTCTCGGTGTTCGCCAGCTTTCTCGCCGCGACCCTGGCCTGTGCCCGCCTCACCCTGCTCGACGGCAACCGCCCGGCCGCCCTCTGGAACCTGCTCGGCGCCGCGCTGGTCGCCGGCGTGCTGGCGCTGAACCTGACCCGGCTCGACTCGGCGATCGCCCTGCTCGCCTCGGCGGCGATCGCCGCCTATCTCTGGCGAAGCTGGGTCGCCAGGGGACGCCCGCGAGGCGTCGCCGGCCCGGGGCAGACGATAGCTTGAGCAGCACGGACCTTCGGACGTGACCGTTGTGAGCGATCCCACCAAGACGGCAGGCTCGGCGGCGCCGCTGCCGAGCTCTCTGCGCAGCGCCCGTGAGCGCCCCTGGCCGATGGTCGGCCGCGAGGCCGAGCTGGCGGAGCTGGCCGCGGCCTGGAGGCGGGTCGCCGAGGGCGGCAGCGAGACGGTGCTGGTGGCGGGCGAGCCCGGCGCCGGCAAGAGCCGCCTGGTCGCCGAGGCGGCGGGGGCTGCCCATGCCGCGGGGGCGCTGGTCCTCTACGGCAGCGGCGAAGGCGCCGCCGAGACGCCCTACGCGCCGTTCGTCGCCGCCCTCGGCGAGCTCGCTCGCCACGGGGCCGAGCCGTTGCGCGAGGAGCTGCGCGGCTCCTCGCTCGGCGCCCTGGCCGCGGAGTCCGCCGAAGGGGCTCACTGGGGTCTGGGTGACGACCGGGCCAAGCTCTTCGCAGCGGCGCTTGAGCTGCTCGAGCGCATCACCGGCGACGGCCCGCTGCTGCTCGCGATCGACGACCTGCACGGCTGCGGCCCCTCGACCCTCGCCCTGATCCGGCACCTGGCCCGGGCGGGGAGTGGAGCTCCGTTCCTGCTCCTGGTCACCTATCGCCCCACCGAGGTCGACCCGAGCGGCGAGGTCGCCGAGGCGATCGCCGAGCTCAGCTCGAGGGCAGGCTCCAGGCAGCTGCAGCTCGGCGCCCTCGGGCCGCCGGCGCTGCGCGACATCGCCTCCTCGCTGAACCCGGACGCCGGCGACGCCGCGCTCGACCGCGCCGCGGCGGCGGTCGCCCGCGAGAGCGGCGGCAACGCGCTCTTCGCCTGCGAGCTGCTGCGGGCGATGGGCGACGTGGAGACGCCATCGGCTCCGGGCTCACCCGCTCCCCGCTCGCTGCGGATGCTGATCGCCGCCCGCGCGCACGCCCTCGGCGAGCCGGCCTACGCCTGCCTCTCAGCCGCCGCTGCCTTCGGTCGCGCCTTCGCCCCGGCCGATCTCCTCGCCGCGACCGGAGTCGACTCCGAGGCGGTTGAGGAGTCGCTGCGAGCGGCCGAGCGGGCCGGCCTCGTCGCCGCCGAGAGCGACGGCCGCTACGCCTTCAGCCACGCGATCGTCGCCCACTGCCTCGACGAGGAGATCGAGCCCGCGATGCGGGGAAAGCTGCACCGGCGCTTCGGCGAGCAGCTCGAGGCGGACCCCGAGCTGCTCGCCGGCGAGGGCCGCGCCGCCCAGCTCGCCCACCACTGGTGGCGCGCCGAGCCGGGCGATCGCGAGCGGGCCGCCCGCTACTGCGCCGAGGCCGGCGAAGCGGCGCTGCGCAGCTACGACCACGAGCTGGCGGCGAGCCTGTTCGAACGGGCGCTGGAGCGGCGTGGAGAGGACCGCGACGACGCCGAGCTCTGCGACCTGCTGACCGGCCTCGGGGTCGCGCTCCGCTATACGGACCAGGAGCGCTCGCGCGAGTGCCTGCTCAGAGCGGCGCGCCTGGCCGACAGCCTCGGCGAGGTCGAGCGGCTGGTGACGGCGGCGCTCGCGAACAACCGCGGCTTCGTCTCCCAGGTGGGCGGCTTCGACCGCGAGCGCGCCGCGATGCTGCGACGCGCCGGAGAGGAACTCGACGGAAGCGGCCCCGAGTCGGCGCTGGTGCTCG
Source organism: Solirubrobacterales bacterium (assembly GCA_035759115.1). Lineage (GTDB taxonomy): Bacteria > Actinomycetota > Thermoleophilia > Solirubrobacterales > 70-9 > VRUE01. The sequence continues at coordinate 9,559 of DASTVL010000285.1, forward strand.
CCCAGCTGGCGCAGGAGCTGACCTTCACCGACCAGGTCGACCGCCGTCGCTGGCTGGCGGAGAGCGCTCTCGTCGCGGCGCGCCGGTCCGGCGACCGCCGCATCCTCGCCCAGGTTCTGGTCCGTTGCCTGATCGCCCGCTGGGATCCCGACAACGCCGCCGAGCGGATCGCGATGGCGGCCGAGAGCATCGAGATCGGGGCCGAGCTGGATCAGCCGCTGGAGCTGTTCCACGCGCTCCACTGGCAGGCGGTGGCGCAACTGGAGATCTGTGAGGTCGAGGCCGCGGCGCGCTCGCTGCGCGAGCAGGAGCGGATCGCCGAGCGGACCGGCGACGCCACCGCCCGCTGGCTGTGCGAATGGGCGGAGTCGCTGCACCTGTCGCTGCACGGGGAGCTCGAGCAGGCCGAGGCCCGCGCTCAGCGGGCGGTCGAGCGTGCCAGGCACAGCGCCCAGCCCGACGCCCTCCCCCCGTACATCAGCCAGCTCTGCAGCATTCGCTGGCAGGAAGAGCGGCTCGGCGAGCTGGCTCCGCTGCTGGCGCAGGCTCTGCGCCAGTACCCCGGCATACCGGGCTTCCGCTCGCTGGTCGCCCTCGCCCACGCCGAAGCCGGCGAGCTCGACCAGGCCCGCGAGGTGCTGGGCGCCGACGTGGCGACCAAGTTCGCGGGCCTGCCACGCGACCCGTTCTGGATCGCCACCGTTGTCGACTACGCCTACGCGGTCGCCCGGCTCGGAGACCGCGAGGCCGCAGGCCTCCTGCACGGGATCCTCGACCCCTACCGAGGCCGGCTGGCGACGACCTCGGTCGCCGTCTGGGGGGTCGTCGACCACGCCGTCGGCCGGCTCGAGCTGCTGCTGGGCAGAGGGGAGGAGGGCCGGCGCTCGCTGCGGACCGCGATCGACTTCTACGCGGCGATGGGAGCGCCGCTGTGGAAGGCGCGCGCCGAAGCCGACCTGGAGCAGGGTGGGGGAGCCGAGTCGCCGCTGGAGTCCCGGATCGCCGCCCTCGGCCTGACCGACCGCCAGGCGGAGGTGGCCCATCTGGTCGCCCAGGGGCTATCCAACCAGGAGGTCGCCGAGCGACTTCACGTCTCGCCCAGCACCGTGAAGCGCCACCTGGAGAACGTCTACGGACGCACCGGGGTCAGCTCGCGCAACGCGCTGACCGTGCTGCTGCTCAAGGAGCCTTAGGGGATCAGTCGCCGGCGCTCGCAGCCGGGGCTTCGCCGCTCGTCCCGGTCCGCTCCCCCGTTGCACAGGTCCGGTCGGCCCGCGCCGCCGTTCAGGAAGTCGGCGCCGGCCTGGCCGAAGAGCCGGTCGGCCGCCGCCTGGCCGAAGATGCGATCGGCGCCACCGCCTCCGAGCACGGTGTCCCTGCCCGCCTGGCCGTGCAGCGTGTCCGCTCCTCCCTGGCCCAGCAGCACGTCGCGGCCGCCACCGCCGAGGACGATGTCGTTGCCGCCGAGCCCGCAGACCAGGTCGTTGCCGCCGCGCGCCCGGATCACGTCGCGCTTGGGGGTGCCGAGGATCACATCGCGGCCGGCCGTGCCGTTGGTCGGGGGGCCGGGTTCGACGAAGATCGTCGGGGTCTTGCCGCGGCACTTCGCCTTGCCCCTCTTCCCAGGTGGGACTTCCTCATCGTCCGGCGGGCTCTTGGGAGTCTTTTCTTCCTCTTCCTTGCGTTTCTTCTCTTCTTCTTCCTTCTCTTTTTCTTCGTCTTCGGAAGTGTCGGGGACCGTGATGTAGATCGTGCCGCCCCCGAAGGCGTTGGTCCTCGCGACCGCATGGTCCGTGCAATCGACCGGCGCTGATTCTTCACTGGCGCTTTTACTGCCGATGCTGGCGAGGTACCAGTGAGCGCCTTCCGCGGGAGCCCAGCCATATACCGAGTGGGGAGCGTCGCTGAAGGGCGGTTTCAGTTTCCTTTTTTCGAGTTTGCCGTTCCAGAGATACTCGAGCCGCCACGCCTCCGCGCCTTTTTGCGCCTCCCACTGAAGATACGCCGCCGCCGCGCAGTTATTGGGGGCTTTGTTTCCCTGTCGGATCTCGAGCGACACCGCCACCGCCACCTCCTTCGCCGCGGCCGCCGACGGCAGCGCGAGCAGCAGGCCGAGCGCACAGGCAGAGACAACGAGACGACGCATCCATCCCCCTTCGGATCTTCCCTGGCCGAGCATCGGCGCCATCGTGAGCGTCCCGTCCGGGTACCGCAAGCCCCGTGGCGCAACTTGGGCCGAC
>DASTVL010000286.1:0-4987 GCA_035759115.1 Solirubrobacterales bacterium
CCGCTCGGCCTCCTCGATGTAGTGGGTCGACATCAGGATCGTCGTGCCGCCGCTGCGCAGGTTGCCGATCAGCGTCCACAGCTCGGTGCGGATCTGCGGGTCGAGCCCGACCGTGGGCTCGTCGAGCAGGATCAGGCGCGGATCGTGGACGAGGCCGCGGGCGAGCAGCAGGCGGCGGCGCATGCCACCGGAGAGCTCGTCGACGGCGTCGCCGCGGCGCTCGCGCAGGCGGGCGAGGTCGAGCGCCCGGTCGACGGCGGCGCCGACGTCGCCGACCCGGTAGAGCCGGGCGAAGATCGCCAGGTTCTCCTCGACCGTGACGTCGACGTCGAGGTTGTCGAGCTGCGGCACGACACCCATCTCCGCACGGGCCGCCTTCGAGTCGCCGGGCAGCTCGTGGCCGAGCGCGCGCAGCTCGCCCGAGTCGGGCAGCGCCTGGCCGGTGAGCAGCCGCATCGTCGTCGACTTGCCGGCGCCGTTGGGGCCGAGCAGGCCGAGGCAGATCCCCTCCGGCACGTCGAGGTCGAGCCCGTCGACGGCCGTGATCGGGCCGAAGGTCTTGACGACGCCGCGCAGTTCGATCGCTGCCATGGCGGCCATGCTTGCATGGAAGACTGCCCGCCATGCTCGACGAGCGTTGGATCAGGGCCCTGCACGTGGAGACGATGCGCGAGCGCGACCTGCACGAGGAGCGCGAGCACCATGTGCTCTTCCAGGCCTCGACGATCGGCGCCCTGCTCGACGGCGCCTACGACGGCGACCTCAGCTTCACCGAGCTGGCCGCGCACGGCGACCTCGGCCTCGGAACCCTGAACGGGCTCGACGGCGAGATGATCGCGCTCGACGGCCGCTTCTACCGCGCCGACGTGGACGGGGCGACCGCCGAAGTGGGGGGCGAGGCGATGACTCCGTTCGCGGTCGTGACCCGCTTCGAGCCGACGATCGACGCGCGCATCGACGGCCCGCACGACCACGACGGGCTGCTCGCGAGGCTCGACGACCTGATCCCGGAGGACGCGCCCTCCTGCGCGATCCGCCTCGACGGCCGCTTCGAGTCCGTACGGGCGCGCTCGGTTCCGCGCCAGCAGCCGCCCTACCGGCCGCTGACCGAGGTGGTCGCCGAGCAGCACGTCTTCGAGCTGCGCGACGTCGAGGGCACGATGCTCGGCTTCCACTTCCCCGACTACGCCGAGGGGATCGAGGTCGGCGGCTACCACCTGCACTTCCTCAGCGCCGACCGCACCCGCGGCGGCCACGTGCTCGGCTCGCGCTCGGGCGGCCTGCGCTGCCGCCTCGACCCTTCCAGCGAGCTGCACATCGAGCTTCCGCCTGCGGTCGACCTCGCCGACCCCGACCTGGCGGCCGATACCCACGCCGCGGTCGAGGCCATCGAGCGCGCCGGCTGACGGAGCGATTGAGGGGTCCATAGACCCCCAAATCGCTCCATCCTCAGCGGCAGCGGCGGAAGAGGACCCAGGACTCGTTGCGGGCGACGGGGCGGAAGCCGGGGGGGCCGGGGGTGGCGAGGCGGGCCGGGTCGTTGGGGTCGAGGATGAAGTTGTGGACGACGAAGAGGCTCGCCGGGTCGAGGAAGTAGCCGCGGCGGGGTTGGCGCTGCTCGGAGAAGCTGACGATGTCGCTCGGTCGGATCTCGAGGTCGAAGGCGAGGCGGGGGACGGCGCGGTGGTTGGGGACCGAGACCGGCAGGCAGAGCGGCTCGAAGGCGCCGGACTCGGCGAGGTCGCCGAGGTCGGACTCGATCTCGCTCTGGTTGGTCAGGTCGACGTCGACGCGGTGCAGCAGGTCGTACTGGTTCGGCGCCCAGACGACGAACATCAGCGCGACGAGCGCGGCAAAGGCCTGCCAGGGGCGGCGCCAGGCATGGCCGGGCCCGAGCAGCCGCCAGCCGAGCAGGCCGAGCGCAGCGAAGACGGCGAGGATCGCCGCGGCGAGCATCGTGTAGCGGGGGATGATCGCCAGGCCGGCGCAGGCGAGCACCGCGAAGGCGCCGAGCGCCAGCATGGCTGCAGCCAGGCCGATCGCAGCTTTTTCGGGGTCATAGCGCCTGAAAAGCTGCGATCGACGGCTGGAGAGCACGATTGCGCCGGCCGCAGCGACCCCGCCCAAGGCGCCGACCATGCCGGGCCACTGCAGGACCTCGCCGAGGCGGCGCGGGCCGTAGAGGACGAGGTCGACCGGGCCGGTGTCGCGGGCGAGGGTGTCTACGGTCTCGCGGGTGCCGGTGAAGGAGTAGGTGGGGCTGCCCGAGGTGATCCAGTCGAACAGCGCCCAGAGCACTGGTCCGGCAAGGGCCAGGCAGGCAAGGACGGCGAGAGGGCGGGGGGACGCGGGGGTGCCCCTCGCCCCGACAAACGGCGGTCTAATTCGACCGCCGTTTTGAGTATCCGCCGGTTCGAGGGGCACCCCCGCGTCCCCCTCACGCTCGCGGCTCTCGCGAGGCCCGCCCTTTCTTAGCAGTGGGTAGGCGAGGTAGGCGAGGTACGCGAGGCTGAACAGCCAGGCCTCGGGGCGGAGGAGGCCGGCCAAGGTGAGCAGCAGGAGGACGGGCCAGCCGGCCTTGGGGCGCTTGGTCTCTATGAGGAGGGCGGCGAGGACCAGGACGATGTAGGGGAGGTCGATGTAGGCGCGGAGGCCGTTGGAGAGGAACGGGGCGCGGGTGAGGACGATCAGCGCGGCGACGGCGCCGATCGGGCGGTCGAACCAGAGCGAGCCGAGGCGGTAGACGAGGTAGCCGACGAGGCCCAGCGAGAGGTAGGCGACGACCATCGTCAGGTCGATCGCGCCCTCGCCGAGCGGCGAGGCGACGAGGCCGAACAGTTCGGCCAGGGGGTGTGGGGTGGGGGGCAGCGCCGCGCCGCGGTCGGGGCTGAGGCCTTCGGCCAGTTCCCGACCCCAGAGCAGCGAGTAGATCGTGTCGTAGTTGGGGAACCCGAGCGGGAAGAGCAGCAGCAGGGCCGCCGTCACGGCGGCGATCCAGGCAGCGGGCGTCAGTCGGCCGCGGAGCACCGGCGCAACCTATCTGGCGCGGGGCGCGTTACCGGTGCATAGCACCAGAAAGGCGCCCCGCTGCCGTGGATACACTGGCCGCAGTGCCCTCGCCCGCCGACTCGACCTCGCTCTACCGTCGCCACCGCCCCGGCTCCTTCGACCAGGTGGTCGGCCAGCAGCACGTCGTCCGCACGCTGCGCAACGCGGTCGAGCAGGGCAAGGTCCACCACGCCTACCTCTTCGTCGGCTCGCGCGGCACCGGCAAGACCTCGATGGCGAAGATCCTCGCCCGCTCGCTCAACTGCGAGCGCGGCGGTCCGACCGCGAGTCCGTGCGGGGAATGCGAGTCCTGTGTGACGATCGCCGCCGGCAGCTCGGTCGACGTGATCGAGATGGACGCCGCCTCGAACCGCTCGGTCGACGACGTGCGTGACCTACGCGAACGCGTCGCCTACGCCCCGGCCGGCGGCCGCTGGAAGGTCTACATCCTCGACGAGGCGCACATGCTGACCAAAGAGGCCTGGAACGCCTTCCTCAAGACGCTCGAGGAGCCGCCGCCCAACACCGTCTTCGTGCTCGCCACGACCGAGTCGCACAAGGTGATGGCGACGATCGCCGACCGTTGCCAGCGCTTCGACTTCCAGCGCCCCTCGCTGGAGCAGATCTCCGAGGTCGTGCAGCGGGTCGCCGCCGCCGAGTCGATCGAGGTCGACGAGGGCGCGGTGGCGACGATCGCCCGCTCGGCCTCGGGCAGCTTCCGCGACGCGCTCGGCACGCTCGACCAGCTCGTCGCCTACGGCGGCAGCAAGGTCGGCCTCGACGACGTGCTGCAGCTGTTGGGCGCCGCCGACGCCGAGCTGCTCTTCGGCGCCGTCGACGCGGTCGTCGCCGAAGACCCGAAGGCGGTCCTGCAGGGGGTCGAGGAGATGGCCCGCTCCGGCCGCGACCCGACCCAGTACGCACGCGACCTGCTTGCCCACCTGCGCCACCTGCTCGTCACTCAGACCGTCGGCGAGGTCCCCAACACCTTCGTCGTCACCGCCATCGACCAGGGGCGGCTGCAAGCCCAGGCCCAGGCGATCGGCGCCGCCACGCTGGTGCGCACGATCGACGAGCTCTCGCAATCCCTGACCGCGGTCCGCGAGGGCGACGACGCCCGCATGGCGGTAGAGATCGCCCTGCTCAAAGCCGCACGGCCTGACTTGGATCCGTCCACCGAGGGACTCTTGCGACGCATCGAGCGGCTCGAGCAAAGGGATGGGGGCTCTCAGCCGCGGGTCCTGTCGCGCGACGAGGGGGGGTTAGCGGTCAAGGATGACCGAACCCCCCCTCATCCCGCGCCACCCGCGGAAGATGTCTCGCCGTCCGACACCAGCGACACTCCCGCGGGCCAGGTCGACCTCGACCAGCTGGCCCGCGTCTGGCCGGCGGTGCTGGATCAGCTGCTGCAGACGGCGCCGGCGCTTGCGGCGACCTTCGAGGGGGCGAAGCCGGTGGCGTTCGAGGACGGGACGGTGACGATCGGATTTCCGTCGGACCACACGTTCAACAAGCGCAAGGCCGAGGCGCCCGACAAGCGCGAGCAGATGGCGGCGGCGCTAGAGGCTGTGCTGGGGGAGAAGATCCTGCCGGCCTACGCGGTGCTCGACGGCGAGGACTTCACCTCGGAGGCGGAAACCGCGGACAGCGGCGTCGACCACGAGGCGTTGGTGGAGAAGATCAAGAGCGAATTCGATGCTGAGGAGGTCGGTTGATGGCACGCGGTGGGCCGGGAGGCTTCGACGTGAACGCGCTGATGAAACAGGCGCAACAGATGCAGCAGCAGATGGAGCAGGCGCAGGAGCAGCTCAAGGACGAGACGGTCGAGGCCAGCGCCGGCGGCGGCATGGTCAAGGTGACGATGGGCGGCGACATGACCCTGCGCGAGATCTCGATCGACCCCGAGGCGATCGACCCCGAGGAGGCCGAGATCCTCGCC
>DASTVL010000287.1:0-11975 GCA_035759115.1 Solirubrobacterales bacterium
CTCATGTTGGGACCTCCTCTTCAGGTCTCGGCCCGGCCCCGGGGTGTCGCAAGCACCGCCGGGGCCGCGTTTTCCTAATCCGAAATCACGCTAGGCCCGCGCCCGGACGGCGAGGCGTCAAATTACCTCCGATCAGCCACTTTTCCCACTTTTTTGACACAACCGGCACGCTTTCGTGTGTCACTCGAATACTTCAAGAGCTTTGACTATAGATTTCCAGCATAGGACCCCCATGGTCTGCGGTCAACATTAAGTGGCACACTGCGAGCAGGATGAGCAGCGAGAAGCCGAGCTACGACCCCGGCCGGATCGAGCCGGCCCGCCAGGCCGCCTGGGCTGAGCAGAGTGCCTTCCAGACCCCTGCGCCCGCCTCCGGACAGCCCGCCTCCTACATCAAGCCGTCAAGTCCGTTCACCTCGGGCAACCTGCACATGGGCCACGTACGCGACTACTCGATCGGCGACGCCTACGCCCGCTTCCGCCGCGCCCATGGCGACGCCGTGCTCTTCGGCTTCGGTTTCGACGCCTTCGGCCTGCCGGCGGAGATGGCGGCGATCGAGCGCGGCACGCGCCCGGCCGAGTGGGTCGAGCGCTGCGGCGAGCGGATGCTGGAGCAGATGAAGCGCCTCGGCTTCTCGTTCGACTACGAGCGCGCCTTCTACAGCTCCGACGAGGACCAGTACCGCTGGTCGCAGTGGCTCTTCCTGACCCTGCACGAGGCGGGAATGGTCTACCGCGACGACGCCACGGTCGATTGGTGCGACACCTGCCAGACGACGCTGGCGGCGCTGCAGGTCGAGGACGGGCGCTGCTGGCGTTGTCACAACAAGGTGCGGCTGATCCGCCGCCCGACCTGGTTCCTGCGCCTCTCGCCCCATCTGGAGGAGAACGACCGCAATCTCGCTGCGCTGGAGGACAGCGGCAAATGGGACGAGCTCTCGCTCAAGACCCAGCGTTACATCCTCGGTCGCAGCGACGGTGTCGAGCTCGACCTCGTCGGGGCCGGGGGGGAGCTGCTCGAGGTCTTCACCCCGCACGGCGACGCGGTCGGCGAGGCCCGCTTCGTGCTGCTCTCGCCGCGCCATCCCGAGGTCGAGCGCTGGGCCGCCGACGCCACGGTCGCGACGCAGCTCGACGAGCTGCGCTCGGGCGGCTGGGACCGCAGCGCCCGCGACGCCGCCGCCGTGCCGGCGATCGAGACCGGCGCCTCGATCGAGCTCGCCGGCGGCGGCAGCCTGCCGATCTTCATCTCGCCGATCGTCGACGCCCGCTACGGGCCGACCGCGGCGCTGGGCATCCCCTCGGTCGACGAGGCCGACGAGGCGATCGCGGCGCGGATGCCGCGGGCCGCGACGGAGCCCTTCGGGGGCGGCTCGGCCGCCGGGCTGGAGCGGCGCCGGGCGACCCGCTACCGGGCCTATGACTTCTCGATCTCGCGGCAGCGCTACTGGGGAACCCCGATCCCGGTGCTGCACTGCGAGGACTGCGGCGTCGTCCCGGTCCCGATCGAGGACCTGCCGGTCGTGCTGCCGCGCGACGTCGAGCCGACCGGAGAAGGCAACCCGCTGGCCGAGCGACCCGACTTCCTGCAGGCGACCTGCCCGCGCTGCGACGGGCCGGCGCGGCGTGAGACCGACACGCTCGACTGCCACTTCGACGCCCTCTGGCTCTGGGTCCCGGCCGCGGTGCCGCCCGCCGATCGCGACGAGCAGATGTTCACCCACCCGGACCTGAAGCAGTGGCTGCCCTCGGAGCGGCTCGTCGCCGGCAACGACAGCGGCGGCTTCGTCTTCGATCAGCGTGTGGTGACCAAGGCGCTGCGCGAGATCGGCCCCTTCGACTTCCTCGCCGAGGGCGAGCCCTTCGCCGGCTGCCTCTTCCACGAGATGGTGATCGCCGACGGGCGCAAGATGAGCAAGCACCTGGGCAACGTCGTCGACCCCGACGAGCTGGTCGCCGAGCACGGCGCCGACACCGTGCGGCTCGCCGTCCTCTACGCCGCCGGCCCGGCCAAGGCGCTCAACTGGACCGACGGCGCGCTGCGCTTTGCCGCCCGCTTCCTGCGCGGCCTCTGGGACTACACGCACAGCCGCATCGCCGCCGCCGGCGACGCGGCCGAGGACGCCGAGGCGGCGGCGGACACCGCCTTCATCCGCGAGCGGCTGGGCAAATGGTGCGACAACGGGCTCGAGCGGATCACCGACGACCTCGAGCAGCTGCAGATGCACAAGGCGGTGCGCAACGTCACCCGTCTGCTGGAGCGGATCAAGGACTACGAGAAGCGCGTGATCCAGCGGCAGGGGCGGCTCAGTCGCGAGGACCACGAGGCGCTGCTGGAGGCGCTCGTCCTGCTCGCCCGGGCGCTCTCGCCGTTCGCCCCGCACGTCGCCGAGGAGCTGCTGATCGCACTCGATCGCGACCCGTCTGTAGGATTTCCGGTCAGAGGAGAGGCTGCGGCCCTGCTCATTGGCCAGGAATAGTTGATCGATTATCGGGGAACTGCTATACACCGCGACTCATGATCAGGCGTAGGCACAAGAAGCGTCGCAGGCGGTTCGCGAAGGCGGGCGCCCTACCCTCGGTGACGGGGAGTGTTGAGGGGCGATGAGCCTCTCGGCCGACCAGCGCACCCGCTCCTGCGCGACGGAGCTGGTCTGCCACGACTGTGGGATTCGCCTTCCCCTTCTCGATACCACCTTCCGCTGCATGGGTTGCGGCCAGACCCTCGACATCGACTACGACTACGAGCTCGCCGCGAAGCGGATCTCCGAGCAGCCGATCGGTGAGCGCGAGCTCAACATCTGGCGCTTCGAGGAGCTGCTGCCGATCGTCGACGCCGGCGCTCAGCGCCGGGTCGGCCGCTACAGCGGCCGCACGCCGCTGATCCACGCCGACCGGCTCGGCGCCGAGCTCGGGTTGCGCAAGCTCTACCTCAAGGACGACAGCACGCAGCGGCCGAGCCTCTCCTACAAGGACCGGGTCGTCTCGATGGCTGTCGCCCGTCTGCTCGAGCTGGGCAAGGACGAGATCGGCTGCGTCTCGACCGGCAACGTCGGCACCGCGGTCTCCTCGCTCGCCGCCAAGGCCGGGGTCGCGGCCTACGTCTTCTACCCCAGCAACATGGAGCGCGGCAAGGCGCGCGCCTGCCGCGCGCTCGGCGCCGCCGTGATCCAGCTCGACGGCAACTACGACGAAGCCAACCGCGCCTGCCGCGAGCTGGCGCTGGCGACCGGAGTGCAGTTCACGAACATCACCCTGCGCCCGTTCTACGCCGAGGGGGCGAAGACGGCCGCGTTCGAGGTGGTCGAGCAGCTCGAGTGGGACTCGCCCGACCACTTCGTCATCCCCGCCGCCGGGGGCACGCTCTCCTCGCGGGTGCACAAGGGCCTGAAGGAGATGGAGACGGTCGGCCTGGCGGAGACCGCGGCGACGAAGATCCACGTCGCCCAGGCCGAGGGCTGCAGCCCGATCGCCACGGCGGTGCTCGACGGCAGCGGCCAGATCGAGTCGCAGCGGCCGGACACGGCGGCGCACTCGATCGCGATCGGCGCGCCCGGCGACGGCCCGCTGGTGGTCGAGGCGGTGACCTCGCGCGGCGGCTCGGCGGCGACCGCCAGCGACGATGAGATCTTCGATGCGGTGGACCTGCTCGGCGCGACCGAGGGAATCCTCACCGAGCCCGCGGGCGGGGCCACGATCGCAGCCACGATCAAGCTCGCCGACGAGGGCAAGCTCGGCCCCGACGACACCGTCGTCGCGATCGTCAGCGGCAACGGCTACAAGACGCTCGACGAGCACCCCGACAAGCCCTGGCCCGAGATGGTCGCCCCCGAAGTCGAGCCGATGGAGCAGGTCCTAGCCGAATTCCGCCACTCCGGCGCCGGCGCGCCGGTTTCCTGATCCGCCTGGCGAGACCTTCCCCCGCTCCTGCTACGAGCCGGTGGAGCGAACCAGATCCGCGAGGGCGCCGATGAGTTTCTGCCCGCTTGGCGGTCATACCTTGAAAAGATGCGACGGGCTGTCGATTTCGCGACTTCCCGTTCGTCTCCTTGTAAATGCCCGGCCGAACCGGTCGCACCACCGCTGAAAGGAACCCCCGCATGACCCGTCGCCTCGCCCGCCTCGCCGACATCGCCTACCGCCGCCGCGGCCGTATGGTGCTCGCCTGGGTCGTCGCCGCCGTCGTGATCATCGGCCTCGGCTCCTCCTTCGCGGGCGAGTACGAAGCCGACTACAACACGCCGGGGTCGGAGTCGAAGGCGGCGAGCGAGCTGACCGAAGAGGCCTTCGGCGGCTACTCCGGCCAGGAGGTCTACGTCGTCTGGAAGGACCCCGACGGCGCGCAGAGCCCCGCGGCCCAGCGGCGGGTCGACGCCTTCCTCGACGAGGCGACCCGGATCGAGCACATCGAGTCGCCGACCCCGACCCGGGTCTCCCGGGACGGCACGATCGCGACGACGACGCTGCCGCTCACCGTGCCGGGCTGGGAGGTGGCGAAGGAGGACGGCGAAGCGCTGGTCGCCGCCGCGGAGGCCAACAGCGGCGACGGGCTGGAGATCAAGCTCGGCGGCGACCCGATCTACCGCGCCCAGGAAGGCGAGACGCCGGAGACCTACGGCCTGATCGGCGCCGCGATCGTGCTGCTGATCGCCTTCGGCTCGCTGGTCGCCGCCGGGCTGCCGCTGGCGATCGCGCTGGTCGGCCTCGGCATCTCTTCCGGCGGCCTGATCGTCCTGCTCGCCAACGTCGTCGACGTGCCCGACTGGACGACGGCGGTCTCGGGGCTGATCGGGATCGGCGTCGGCATCGACTACGCGCTGCTCGTCCTCACCCGCTTCCGCGCCGCGATGGCGGCCGGCAAGGACCGCCATGACGCCGTGGTCGAGGCCGTCACCACCGCTGGGCGTAGCGTGATCATCGCCGGCTGCACGGTGGTGATCGCCGTCCTCGGCCTCTTCCTCACCGGCCTGCCGTACATGTACGGGGTGGCGATCTCCGCCTCGCTGGCGGTGCTGGTGGTGATGCTCGCCGCGGTGACGCTGCTGCCCGCGCTGCTCTCCTACCTCGGCCCGCGGGTCGACCGCCTGCGCATCCCCTTCTTCGGCCGCACGCCGAAGGCCGAGGGCAACGGCGAATCGGCGGCGGCGCGCTGGAGCCACGCGGTGCAGCGGCGGCCCTGGCCGGCGGCGATCGCCGCCACGGCGATCCTGCTGCTGCTCGCCGCGCCGGCGCTCGGCATGCGGCTCGGCTTCCCCGACGCCGGCAACGACCCGCCGGACACGATGACCCGCCAGTCCTACGACCTGATCACCGAGGGCTTCGGCCCCGGCGCCAACGGCCCGCTGGTGATCGCCGCCGAGCTTCCCGACCGCTCGGCCGCGAGCGAGATCGACGAGCTGGCCGCACAGTTGCGCGACGAACCGGGAATCGCCTTTGTCGCCGAGCCGCAGATCAACGACGCCGGGACCGCGGCAATCCTCACCGCGACCCCGACCACCTCGCCCGAGGCCGAGGCGACCGAGGAGCTGGTCCAGCAGCTGCGCGGAACGGTCGTCCCCGAAGCGCTGGCCGGCAGCGGCGTGAGCGCCGACGTCGGCGGGATCACCGCCGCGCTCGAGGACCAGAGCGAGTTCGTCGTCGATCGCATGCCGCTGTTCATCGCCGGCGTGGTGGGGCTCTCTTTCCTGCTCTTGCTGATCGCCTTCCACTCGCCGCTGATCTCGCTCAAGGCGGGGATCATGAACCTGCTCTCGGTCAGCGCCGCCTACGGCGTGATGACCCTCTTTGCGCAGGGCGGCTTCCTCGGTCAGCTGATCGGGATCGACCATGCGGTGCCGATCGCCCCGTTCATGCCGGTGATGATGTTCGCGATCCTCTTCGGGCTCTCGATGGACTACGAGGTCTTCCTGATCTCGCGCATCCGCGAGGAGTACCTGAAGGACGGCGACACGCGGCGCGCCGTGGCCGACGGCCTGGCCAAGACCGCACGGGTGATCACCGCGGCGGCGGCGATCATGGTCGTCGTCTTCCTCGCCTTCGTGACCTCGCCCGAAGTCTTCCTGAAGCTGTTCGGGATCGGCCTCGCCTCGGCGATCTTCCTCGACGCGACCGTGGTGCGAATGGTCCTGGTCCCCGCCGTGATGCAGCTGCTTGGCGCCCGCAACTGGTGGATCCCGGGCTGGCTGGAGCGGAGGTTGCCACGGCTCGACGTCGAGCACGTCGCCACGCAGCCGGCCGAGGGGAGGCCGTAGTGCGGGCCTGGCGCCTCGGCGCGACCTTCGTCGGGCTAATCTGCCCCCGAGATGAGTCCGCACCCGCTGGACGCGACCGGTGAGCGCGCGCTGCTGGCAGCTGCGCAGAGCGGCGACGCGGACGCGTTCGCGCGGCTTGTGGAGCCCTACCGCGGCGAGCTCACCGCCCACTGCTACCGGATGCTCGGCTCCCTCCACGACGCGGAGGACGAGCTCCAGGAGGCGCTGCTGCGCGCCTGGCGCGCGATCGCCGACTTCGAAGGGCGCAGCTCCCTGCGCGCCTGGCTCTACAAGATCGCGACCAACACCTGCCTGAGCGCGATCGAGCGCCGCGGCCGGCGCATTCACCCCGTCGATCACGGCCCGCGGACGGATCCCGCCGCCGGCCCGGGCGAGCTGCCGCTGGCGGAGTCGACCTGGATCGAGCCCTTCCCCGACGCGGCGCTCGGGCTCGAGGACGGCTTCGCCTCCCCGGAGGCGACCTACGAGCAACGCGAGGCGGTCGAGGTCGCCTTCATCGCAGCGCTCCAGCTTCTCCCCGCGACCCAGCGGGCGGTGCTGATCCTGCGCGAGGTGCTCGGCTACTCGACCCGGGAGACGGCGACCACGCTGGAGACCTCGGTCGCCTCGGTGAACAGTGCCCTGCAGCGCGCCCGCGCCACCGTCGAGGCGCGCCTTCCCGACCGCAGTCAGCAGGCGACGCTGCGGGCCCTCGGCGACGAACGGGTCGACGAGGCGCTCGGCGCCTACCTCGACGCGTGGTACCGGGAAGACATCGACGGCGTCGTCGCGATGCTGTCTGAGGACGCCACCTTCTCGATGCCCCCGCAGCCCACCTGGTACGGCGGCGAGGGCGGCCCGGAGGAGATGGCGGCGTTCATGGCGGGCGGCCCGCTCTCCGGCGAATGGCGCTGGAGGCACCTCCTCACCGTTGCCAACGGCCAGCCCGCGCTCGCCTTCTACTGCTGGTACGAGCCCGAGCAGGCGCACGTCCCCTTCGCCCTCAACGTCCTTCGCTTCCGCGGGCACGAGATCGACGACGTCACCTGCTTCATCACCCGCGCGATAGAGGCCGACGAGCCCGAGCGCTACGCCCGCTGGCCCGAGGAGCCACCGGACCCGCGGCGCCTCGAGGACTTCTTCTACCGCTTCGGCCTGCCCGAGCGGATCGAGTGAAACGGGCACTCCGGGTTTCAGCGGGTGCAACGGCGATGAGTTTCAGTCCCCGCGCCGGTCTCAAGAGCGACAGAACCACGCCGGGCCGGGCGCCCGAGATTCCAAAAAGGAGCCATCCATGCGACAGATCTACGTCAACCTGCCCGTCAAGGACGTCCAGCGCTCACGGCGGTTCTTCGATGCGCTCGGCTTCGAGTTCGACGAGCGGTTCAGCAATGAGAACGCCGCCTGCCTCATCGTCAACGACCACGCCTTCGCGATGCTGCTCGGCGAGCCGTTCTTCCGCCGCTTCATCGACGACGAGGTCGCCGACACCGGTCTGGGCACCGAGGTCATCAACGCGCTCTCGGCCAGCAGCCGCGAGGAGGTCGATCAGCTGTTGGCCCGCGCCCTCGAGGCCGGCGCCACCGAGCACACGCCGAGAGAGCCGGTCGAGATGGAGCAGATGCACGTGCGCTCCTTCAAGGACCCCGACGGCCACGTCTGGGAGATCCTGCACATGCACATGGACATGGACTAGGAGATAGCTGCGAGAGGCAACCGGCGGTGACGGTGACGCAATCGAGGGGTGCGAAATTGGGTGCGCGCCGCAAGCGGGAGAAGCGCGCGCGCTGATGGACCGAAGTCTGTTGTCCGCCGCATGATCTACACTCTTGCCATGGCAATTCGCATCGCACTATTCGCAGTCCCGGCCATAGCGGTCGCCGGACTCGTGCTCTTGCTGAACGGCCTAGATGCAAGCGCAGGGGTTGTGGTCGCTGCATTCGGTCTGGTGGCGGTTGCAACCGGCACGGCGCTCGGCTACTTCGCCGACCGCCTTCCCGAGCTTCCCCAGGCTCGTCGCCCGCATCATCTGGTGGGGATTCACCACGGCGACTGAGGCATGGCCTCTGTCGCAACTCAGTGTGGGCCAGTCGGGCAGTCCATCGCCGACAGCATCGAGCAATCTCTCGCAGATGCCGAGTTCAGAGCAGAGTACGAGCGTCTTCGTCCCTATGAGGAGCTTGCCCGGATCGTCATCATGCGCCGCGCCGCGCTCGGCCTGACGTCTATGCCATAACGACGCCGAAGCGATTATCGAAGCGGTCCCGGTCCTCAACAGCGACCGCTTGGGAGAAGCGGCTTGCGGTCACGGTGAAGTGATCGAGGAAGCCGACATTGCCGAGCAGGACCAGGCCGAAGCTGTGCCAGCCATCGACGAATCCCACCGGGGCTTCCCACGGGCGGTGGGCGTCGGAATCGTCGTGGTGGTGCAGGCGCAGGGAGACGGTCTTGTAGCGCGCGAGGATCGTTCGCCCGCCGACGGCGTGCAGTTCCTCACCCTCGTTGTCGGCCAGGTCGAGGCCAAGCTCGTCCGCCAGTAGGTCGCTTGCGAGGATCGCGTCGGCTCCGGTGTCGATCAGTCCCTCCAACTCCGGCGTCGATGCATCGTCCGTGGCGAGCGAGACGGGCACGAAGGGCCGAAACACCGGCTGCCCCAAGCGCGTCTGCTGGGGGTCCTCCCGGTAGGGGTAGAGCCAGGGGGCCTTGTCAGCCAAGGCCGACGTAGATCGGCTCGTCTGCGTGGGGAACCCGCCCGCCGACGACAACGTGGTCCAGTTTGCGGGCCTTATCCAGCACGACCTTCAAGTCTTTGTCGGCGATCACGATCTGGCCGGTGCGGGTGTCGGTCGCCACGTACTTGCCCTCATAGCCCTTGAAATCGGTGCGGATGGGTTTCACGCAGTCGATGATACCCACTGCCTCCACGGGCTTTTCAGAGTTGGACCCTTGCCACTTCCCTTGCCACCCCCTGCCACATCGACCCCTTCGGACCTCGGGAAGCGGCGCATTCCACACTGCCAAGCCATGCCGGAGGAGGGACTCGAACCCCCGACACGCGGATTATGATGGGCCACAAGCGAGGCCCGGACGGGTCCGCGGGCGACTCTCAGGCACTGCAAGGTGCCCTCAGTTCCGGCGAACCCGACGAGTTGGGTGCGAAATCGGGTGCGCGCCGGAAGCCCGGCTCAAGCGGCCCGCCGACAAAACGCCGCCACGGATCGTAATCTCTTCCCGATGAGAGCGAGTGGGCGGTGAGCACTCTTCAGGCGGTGTACTTCCGGGCTGCCGATGGCAGTGAGCCCGTCCGCGAGTTCATTGCGGAACTTGAAGCCAAGCCACGAGCCGCGCTGAAACGTCAGATCGACCGGCTCAACGGCCTCTCGGACGCAGTGCCGCATCTGCCGTTTCCGCACAGCTCCCAGGTCGAGGGTGAGCTGCGGGAGCTGCGCTGCCACATGGGCTCCGACCACTATCGCGTGCTCTATCGGCGCTCGAAGCGCCTGATCGTCCTGCTGCACGTCTTCCCGAAGAAGACGGGAAAGCTGCCGCAGGCAGAGATCAAGATTGCCCAGGAACGCTGGGAGGACTTCAAATCTCGAATGGATGCCCATCCCCGAAAGCCGCCGCGTGCCGCTGGGCAGGATGCCCCGTGAGGTCTTGGCCGTTGTTAGCACGCCTGCTAACCTGGCACACAGAATGAGCAAGCAAGTCAGCCCCATCGGAAAGTCCGTCGCGGACGACATCAAGGAGTCCCTTGAGGACCCGGAGTTCAGGGCAGAGTACGAGCGCCTGGCCCCCTACGAGGAGTTGGCCCGCATCGTCATCATGCGCCGCGCCACGCTCGGCTTGACCCAGGCCGAGTTAGCAGCCCGCATGGGCACGACCGCCTCCGCGATCTCCCGCATCGAGAGCGGCCAGCACGCCACCAGCGCCCAGACCCTCAAGAAGCTGGGCGATGCGTTCGGCGGTCGCGCCGTCGTCGGCTTCGAGTTCGGCCCCGCCAAGCGTCCCGAGCGCGAACTGGTGGCGCTGTAGAGGCAGCGGACACGGACTGCGGTTGCCGATCACCCAACCATGTGATTCATAGCCTTGCCGCACGCGGTCGTCCTCAATGCGCGTCGCCCACGATTTGGCCCCGTCGGCCGGCTTATGTCGCATTGGGCGATGTGTGCCGGCTAGAGCCCAGGGAGGCTCTCTGGGGTTGACGGGTCGTCCGGGGGATCATTGACCCGTCGATACGCGGTCGCCCGGCTTTGCTTGCCAGGGACTTTCTCGACCTCGCCGGCATCGATTAAGCGACGAATAATTCGTCGGACTTGGTACTCGGAGTCAATACTCGTGATTTCCCGCGCCTTCTGGTTGTTGATCTCAGGATTAGAAGCCAGATAGTCCATGATCACTTCCTCAGGCGATGCGAGTGCCTCGTGGCGCAGAAACACCAAGACAGAGTTATCTCGCTCGATGATGTCCGGCTCCCGCAACTGAAGTTTCCTCATGGCGGCAAAGGCAGTATTCAATCCCTCGCCTACGTCTTTGTTTGGGGGGTCGGGAAACTTGTTGATCAGACGGACTAAGGAGGCGTTGCGAGCGAAGCGCTCAGCCAGGATATTGCTAGGCGTGATGTGGGCCGGCAATCTTCCGGGGCTCTCTACCTCAACCCGATTATCAAATATGCGCACGTGTACGTCATCTGAGAATGAGTAGTCTCGATGCAGAACAGCGTTCGTGATGACCTCATGCAGAGCCTCGGAGGGGTATTGAACGTCTTCCAAGCCATTTGGACCCATGATTTGCATTCCCTGAATTAGCTCCGTGGTTTTTGCCACCGCCCCAGAGATCTGGTCGTAAACCGGACCATCAATAGAAATCGGATCGAACGCAAGGGTCTCACGCGTTCCCTCAGGGTCCGTCGTCTTGTATCGGTAGATCTTTACGGAAGCCTTCGGAACAATTGCTTGCGGCTCGTCCGCAAACAAGAGAATTCCTGCCACGGTTGGATGGTCAGCGACTACGAGCCGCTGCTTGCTTAGCCAAACCTCTGGCTCCGCCTCGGGAACGATTTGGAGCATGAACCCGATCGTCACCTCTGAGTTGGTGAGAACCTCGGCATCCACCGCCAGCGTTTCGGCTTCGTAGGAAGAGATCCCCTTTGCTCGGCGGAGCTTCTCAAGCGCGTCGCCAGTATTGACTGGCAAGTTCTGCGCTCCCCGCCGAACATACGGCGTTCCGTTGGAAGCACTCTTAATGTCGCGAGACTTGTTTACGACGACATGAAGGAGCAGCCCCTCCTCATTCGGGTTTTCCCAAAACTCATAATCAAGATCTCCTCCAAGTGGGTCGACCTCCTCGAACGCCTGAATATGGCCGTTCGCCGCCTCTTGGTTCTCGAAGCCTCGCCATGCTCGCGTTTCATTGTCGCGATCCTCATCGATGCCAATCATTAGCTCGCCGCCATCCGAGTTCGCGAAAGCGGAAACGGACCGGGTCAATTTTCCCGGCGCCACCTCCCGAGCCTTCACGTCCAAGAAATGACCCTCGCTCAAATTGAGGAAGAGGGGAACCTGCGCATCTATGACCTGTAGCACGTCCATTGCTTTGGCCGGGAGCATATGACCCTGCCGGCTGACGTGTCCCATGGCAGCGGAATCATGGTTGGGCTACAGACAAACCCCCAGACAGGGGTCCAGAATCGCCGTCCGCCGCCACTTCGCTTCAGGAGTGGGA
>DASTVL010000288.1:0-2782 GCA_035759115.1 Solirubrobacterales bacterium
GAACTCGACCCTGACCTCGAAGCCGAGGGCGACTATGCGCTGCACCATCCCCTCCTCGGTGTCGGGCGCGGGGTGGCGGGCGATCTCCATGTCATGCGGGCGGACGAGGTGCCCGCCGATGCGGTTGACCTCGCCGACGAAGCTCATCACGAACTCGTTGGCCGGGTCGTCGTAGAGGGCCGCGGGAGGTCCGACCTGCTCGACCCGGCCGTCGCTCATGACGACGAGCTGCTCGGCGACGTCCATCGCCTCCTCCTGATCGTGGGTGACGAAGATCGTCGTCACGTGCATCTCGTCGTGCAGGCGGCGCAACCAGGTCCGCAGGTCTTTGCGCACCTTGGCATCGAGAGCGCCGAAGGGCTCGTCGAGCAGCAGCACCTTGGGCTGGACCGCGAGCGCCCGAGCCAGCGCCATGCGCTGGCGCTGGCCACCGGAGAGCTGGCTCGGGAAGCGGTGCGCGAAGCCCTCCAGGTGGACCAGGGCCAAGAGCTCCTCGACCCGCGTGCGAATCTCCGCTTTGCCGGCGCCGCGGATCTTCAACCCGAAGCCGACGTTGTCGAACACGGTCATGTGCTTGAAGGCCGCGTAGTGCTGGAAGACGAAGCCGACGTTGCGGTCCTGGACGCGAACCCGGGTCGTGTCCTCACCCCCAATCAGGACCGTGCCCTCATCGGCGTGCTCGAGGCCGGCGATCACCCGCAGCAGGGTCGACTTTCCCGAGCCGCTCGGCCCCAGCAGGGCGGTCAGGCCTCCGGCCGGCACGTCGATCGAGACGTCGTCGAGGGCAACGAAGTCGCCGAAGCGCTTGGTCACGCCGCGCACGGCGATTCCCTCGCTCCCGGCCTCGGTGTCGGGGAGCAGCAGCTCGTCGGTGATGGCGGTCATGGTCGTGCCTCCTTCTCGATTGGGCCGGCAGGTTTCAATACGGACATCTCCTGCGGTGGGGTGCCGCTGACACCCCGCCGCCGCAGCCAGCTCGTCGAGAGCAGGACGACGACCGCGAGCAGGGCCAGGACGATGGCGGCGGCATAGGCCCCCGCCAGGTTGAAGTTGATGTACTCGTTCTCGACGAAGAGCGGCAGGGTCTCGGTCTGGCCGCCGATTTTTCCCGAGACGACCGCCACCGCCCCGTACTCGCCGAGCGCCCGGGCAGTGGCGAGGACGACGCCGTAGGTGACACCCCAGCGAATCGCCGGCAGGGTCACCCGCCAGAAGGTCTGCCAGGCCGAGGCGCCGAGGGTCGAGGCGGCCTCCTCCTGCTCGGTGCCGATCTCGACCAGCACCGGCTGCACCTCGCGCACGACGAAGGGCAGCGAGACGAAGATCGTCGCCAGCACCATCCCCGGCAGCGAGAAGATCACCTGGATGCCGGCGTCGGTCAGGGCGCCGCCGAACCAGCCGTCCTGGCCGTAGACGAGGACCAGCGCCAGGCCGATCACGACCGGCGAGATCGCGAAGGGCAGGTCGATCAGCGAGTCGAGCATCGCCTTGCCGCGGAAGCGCTGACGGGTGAGCACCAGAGCGCAGGCGATGCCGAAGACCGTGTTCAGCGGCACGGCGATGCCGACGCAAACGATGGTGAGCCAGAAGGCGTGCAGGCCGTCGGGGCTGGTCACCGCTTCCAGCGGCGGCCCGAGACCCTCGTCGAAGGTGCGGACGAAGACCATCGCCAGCGGGACCACCAGCAGCGCCGCCAGATAACCGAGGGCGACGAAGCGCAGCCCATAGCGGGAGATCGGGCTAGGCGCGCTCATGACGAGACCTCCAGCGGCCGAAGAGGCTGAGCGCGAAGAGCACCGTCACCGAGATGACCAGCAGCAACACCGAGACCGCGGCGGCGGCGGTCGTGTTGTCCTGCTCGATCCGCCCGAAGATGTAGACGGAGGCGACCTGGGTGTCGAAGGGGATGTTGCCGGTGATCAGCACCAGCGAGCCGAACTCGCCGATCGCCCGGGCGAAGGCGAGCGCCGCCCCGGCGACGATCGCCGGAGTCAGGTTGGGCAACAGGATGCTGCGGAAGATGCGCCGGTTGCTCGCCCCCAGCGAGGCCGCCGCCTCCTCCATCTCGCGGTCGACCTCGTGCAGGACCGGCTGCACCGCCCTGATCACGAAGGGCAGGGTGACGAACAGCAGGGCCAGCCCAACGGCCGCCTTGGTGTAGGCAAGGTTGAGCCCGACCGGGCTGTCGGCGCCGTAGAGGGTGAGCAGGGTGAGCCCGGCGACGATCGTCGGCAGCGCGAAGGGCAGGTCGATGACCGCGTTGACGATCCCCTTGCCTCGGAACTCATCACGGACCAGCACCCAGGCGATCAGGACGCCGAAGACGACGTTGATCGCGACGATTGCCAGCGAAGAGAGCAGCGTAAGGCGGATAGCGGCGATCGCCTCGGGGGCGCTGATCGCCGTCCAGATCGCCCCGAGCCCGTCCTCGGTCGAGCGCAGCAGGACTGCGGCAATCGGGATCAAGACGATCACGCTGAGCCAGGTGAGGACCATGCCGCGGGTCAGCGCCTCGCCGCCGAAGGGGGCCCGCAGGCCCGCCCTCGGCGGCGTCGAGACGGTGGCCGCCGTATCTGGGGGACTCATCGTCACGGTTCCTTGCGGCTACTCGAGCGGGGCGCCCTGGCCGCGCAGGATCGCGACGATCTTGCCCTGCTCGTCGTCGAAGAACTCGTCGTCGACCTTCTCCCAGCCGCCGAGCTCCTCGATCGTGAACAGGCCCGGCGGGGTGGGGAACTTGTCTGCGTTGTCGGCCAGCACCGCGTCGTCGACCGGGCGGTAG
>DASTVL010000289.1:0-10210 GCA_035759115.1 Solirubrobacterales bacterium
ATCATCGACGTCGAGCTGCCCAAACAGGACGGGATCGAGGCGACCAAGGCGGTGCTCCAGGCGCGACCGCGGACCAAGGTGATCATCTTCACCGCCCACGCCCAGCCCGACCTGCTGGCGCTCGCGCTGCGCGCCGGCGCCTCCGGCTACGTGTTGAAGTCGGCGCCGGCCGAGGACATCGCCCGCGCGGTCAAGGCTGTGACCAGTGGCGGCACCTTTCTCGGCGGCGACTTCTCGGGTGGTAAGCCGTCGGAGGTCGAGAAGCTGCTCCAGCTCTCGCCGCGCGAGCGGCAGATCCTCGAGTTGCTCGCCGAGGGCCTGCGGGTGAAAGAGATCGCCGAACGGCTCAGCCTCAGCCCGGCGACCGTGCACACGCACGTCCGCAACGCGATCAAAAAGCTCAAAGTCGACACTCGCACCGAGGCGGTGGCGCTGGCCGTGAAATTCAGCTACCTCGGGGCGGTCGGCAGCTAGCAGCGACTACTTGTCGTCGAAGGTCAGCGCGCAGCCGTTGATGCAGTAGCGCTGGCCGCCGCGCTCCGATGGGCCGTCGTCGAAGACGTGCCCGAGGTGGGCGTCGCAGTGCTTGCAGACGACCTCGGTGCGGCGCATCAGCAGGCTGTTGTCGGGGCGCAGCTCGACGTGCTCGAGGTTGGCCGGCTCGGTGAAGCTGGGCCAGCCGGTGCCGGACTCGAACTTGGCGTCGGATGAGAAGAGCTCGGTGTCGCAGCAGACGCAGCGGAACATGCCCTCGCGCTTCTCGTCCAGGTGAGGGCCGGTGAACGGCTGCTCGGTGCCGGAGCGGCGGGTGACCTCGTACTGCTCGGGGGTGAGCTCCTCGCGCCACTCGTCGTCTGACTTCTTCATGGACTAAGCGTAGAGGGCGCCGAGGGTCGCCCCGTCGGATGCCTAAATCCGCCTTCGGCGGATTAATGATGTTCCCCTTCGGGGAAGGGATCACTCCGCGGTGCCGGGGGGAGGCACCGACGGGGCGACCCTCGGCGCCCATACGATCGCTGCCATGGAAGAGGCGTTTTATGAGCGGGACGGCGACGGTTTCAACGCCACGGAGTTGACCAGAGGGCCGTGGGACCCAGGGGCTCAGCATGCAGGGCCGCCGAGTGGGTTGCTGGGGCGGGAGATCGAGCTGGTCGACGGGGCTGATGGCTTTCAGGTGGCGCGGATCACCTTGGAGATTCTGAGGCCGGTGCCGATCGGGCGGGTGAGCGTTGAGGCTGAGGTGGTGCGGCCGGGGCGCAGCGTGCAGATGATCGAGGGCTCGTTGCGGGGCGAGGACGGGGTGGAGCTGATGACGGCGCGGGCCTGGCGGATCCGGGAGGCGGAGATCTCGATTCCCGACGATGTGGAGACGACGCCGGCTCCGCCGGCCGGGCCCGAGGGAGGGCACAAGCCGGAGTTCTTCCGCACGGGACAGGCGGTCGGGTACCACACGGCGATGGATTGGCGCTCGGTCGGCGGTGGCTTCCACGAGGCGGGGCCGGCGACCGTGTGGATGCGGATGAACTGTCGGCTGGTCGAGGGCGAGGAGCCGACGCCGCTGCAACGGACGCTTGTCGCGGCGGACGTCGGCAACGGGATCAGCTGGGTGCTCGACTGGAGCCGCTACCTCTTCATCAACGTCGACCTCAGCGTCCACCTCGAGCGCATGCCGGAGGGCGAGTGGATCTGCGTCGACGCGGTCACGCTGCCGCAGCGCAACGGGATCGGCACCGCCGAGTCGGTCCTCTCCGACGAGCGCGGCCGCATCAGCCGCGCCGCCCAGGCCCTGATGGTCGCCGAACGCCCCTGACTTGGCGGGGGTCCGACTACGTTTTCCACCTATGTGGTGGATCGCGTGTATACACGCCTCTCAGCGGGGGGCGAGCAGGGCGCGGCCGCGGGTGCTGATCATGAGCGCGATCATCGTCGCCGAGGCCAGGGCGACGCAGGAGGCGAAGAGGAAGGCGCCCTCGTAGCTGCTGAGTGCGGCGGCGATCCCGGCCAGGGGGGCGCCGAAGCCGATCCCGGCGTCGAAGAAGGCGGTGAAGGTGCCGAGCGCCGCGCCGCGCCTGGTCTCGGCCACGCGGTCGACGACGATCAGCAGCAGCGCCGGGTAGAGCAGCGAGAAGGCGGCGCCCATCGCCATCGCGCCGGCGACCGCGACCGGGAGGCTCTGGGCGACGCCGAGCGTCGCCAGGCCGGCCGCCTCGACCAGCGCCGCGCCGATCGCCACCCGCGCCGGGCCGATCCGGTCCGGCAGCCCGCCGGCGGCGAGCCGCGTGAGCACGACCATCGTCGCGAAGACGCCGAAGACGACGGCGCCGTGGCCGAGCCCGCGCTGGTCGAGGTGGAGGACGACGAAGGAGGCGACGGTCGCGTAGCCGAGCGAGCCGAGCGCCAGCGCCGCGCCGGGCCGCACCGCCTCGCGCGCGATCAGCGGGTGGTGCTCGTCGACGCCGGGCTTGGCGTGGAAGGGGTCGGGCAGGCGCAGCGCGATCAGCGCCCCGACCAGTGGCGCGAAACCGGCGAAGAGCCAGACCGCCGTGTAGCCGGAGGCGTGCAGGAGCAGCTCGCCGATCAGCGGCCCGATGCTGAGCCCTGCCCAGACCGAGAGCCCGTAGAGCCCGATCACGCGGCCGCGCCGGTCGGGCGGCGCGATGTCGACGATCCAGGCCGAGCCCGCGGTGAAGACCGTCCCCTCGCCGGCCCCGAGCAGCAGCCGCGCGCCGATCAGCCCCGGGATCCCGAGCGGCAGCAGGTAGAGGAAGCCGGCGACCGCGACCAGGAACGAGCCGATCAGGACCGTCGGCTTGCGCCCGCGGTGGTCGGCGAGGCGGCCGGCGACGGGCCGCAGCAGCAGCCCGGTCACCGCGTAGGCGCCGATCACGACGCCGACGGCGATGTTGCCGGCGCCGAGCGGCCCGTCGACGTAGCGCGGCAGCACCGGCAGCACCGCGCCGACGGCGACCAGACCGGAGAAGGTGACGGCAAAGACCCCGGCGAAGGCGATGCCCGGACGGGCGACCGGCCCGCTCTCAGTCATCGCAGCAGCGCCGGGAGATCGTCGATCACGTGGTCGGGAGGAGGTTCGGCCGCCTCGGCGTCGGCACGGGTGCAGGCGCCGGTGAGCACGAGGATCGTCGTCAGTCCCGCCCGGCGGCCGCCCTCGATGTCGGAGGCGATGCGGTCGCCGACGATCGCCACCCGCCTGGCGTCGGGGATCAGCGACCGGGCCTGCTCAAAGAGGTGCGGCTCGGGCTTGCCCCCGGTCACCGCGCGCTTGCCGGATGCGGTCTCGACGGCGGCCAGAGTCGCTCCGGTTCCCGGCCAAGCGCCGCCCGGCATCGGCAACGTCGGATCGCGACTCGTCCCGAAGAGCGCAGCGCCATTCTGCAACGCGCGGGTCGCAGTAAGCAACTCGGCGTAATCGAACTCGCGATGCGCGGAGACGACCACCACGTCGGCGGACTCGCCGGACTCGCCCTCGAGCAACTCCAGTCCCGCCTCCGCGACGGTTTGCTTGAAGCCAGGCGCGCCGATCACGAAAGCGGTCCCGCCACCACCCGCCTTTTCCGCAGCGAGTCGGGCCGTCACAGCGCCGCCCGTCAGCACCCGATCGTCGGCAGCTGGGATTCCCATTGTGCGCAGGCGAGTGGCGTACTCGGACGGCTGCTTCACCGAGTTATTCGTCACAAAGACGATCTCGACGCCGTCAGCCATCAGCTTCATCAGGGTCTCGACGGCTCCCGGCACCATCTCACGCCCGATCCAGACAACGCCGTCGAGATCCATAAGCAACCCGTCGAATTCGTTCGCCAGCGCCATCTCGCGCAGGCTATTGTGCCCGCCGTGAGCTCGGTGAACGGACAGGTGGTGGTCGCCTCGGAGGTCTCGCGCCGCTACGGCGAGGGCGAGGCCGCGGTCGACGCTTTGGTCGGCGTCTCGACCGGCTTCGAGCGCGGTCGCTTCACGGCGATCATGGGCCCGTCGGGCTCCGGCAAGTCGACCCTGATGCACATCCTCGCCGGGCTCGACATGCCGACCGCCGGCACGGTGACGCTCGACGGCGAGCAGATCACCGGGCTCGACGACGCGGCGCTGACCAAGCTGCGCCGCGACAAGCTCGGCTTCGTCTTCCAGTTCTTCAACCTGCTGCCGGTGCTGACCGCCGAGGAGAACCTCGTGCTGCCGCTCTCGATCGCCGGCCGCAAGCCCGACGCCGAGTGGCTCGAGCGGCTGATCCGCACGGTCGGGCTCGAGGACCGCCGCACGCACCGCCCGTCGGAGCTCTCCGGCGGCCAGCAGCAGCGCGTCGCCGTCGCCCGAGCTCTTGTCTCCAAACCGGCCGTGGTTTTCGCCGACGAGCCGACCGGCAACCTCGACTCGAAGGCGAGCGCCGAGGTGTTGACGCTGCTGCGCCAGGCGGTCGACGAGTTCGGGCAGACGGTGATCATGGTCACCCACGACCCCGCTGCCGCCGCTCACGCCGATCGCCTGATCGTTCTCCGCGACGGGCAGATCGAGAGCGACGGGCCGCCGCCCGCCTCGGCTTGACCCGGCTCGCCCTCAAGAGCCTCTGGGCACGCCGCATCCGCGCCCTGACGACGATCCTGGCGGTGGTGATCGGCGTCGCCTTCGTCGCCGGCACCTACATCCTCACCGACACCACCTTCGCCGCCTTCGACGAAATCTTCGACGACTCGCTGGCCAAGACCAGCGTCGTGATCACGGCGCGGGAGGAGGTCCGCCAGGAAACCGGCGAGGTGCCGAGCTTCAAGGCGGCTGTGCTGCCGAAGGTCGAGGAAGTCGACGGGGTCCGGCTGGCGAGCGGGCAGATCTTCACCCCGGGCGCCTTCTTCGATGCCGAGAACGAGCAGATCGGCAACCAGTTCGCGCCCAAGTTCATCACCTCGGTCCTGCCGGGGGAGATCGATACCCAGACCTACCCCGAGGGCCGCCCGCCGCGCAACGCGAGCGAGGTCTCGCTCGACCAGAGCGCCGCCGAAGAGGCCGGGCTCGGGATCGGCGACACGCTCAAGCTGGCCTCGGTCGAACGCGTCGTCGCCTACCGCATCGTCGGCCTGACCAAGCTCGGCGAAGCCTCCTGGGGCGGCGCCAGCGTCGCCGCGCTGACCCTGCCGGAGGCTCAGCGGATCACCGACAAGCGCGGCGAACTCGACCAGATCCTGATCGCCGCGGAGGAGGGCGTCGGCGAAGCCGCCCTGCGGAGCCGGGTCGAGCGGGTGACGCCGCCCGCGCTGCTGGTCGAGACCGCCGAGCAGAACGCCGAACGCAACTCCGACCTGATCCGCGACGACCTCGGCTTCCTGCGCATCGCGCTGCTCGTCTTCGCCTTCGTCGCGCTCTTCGTCGGCGCCTTCCTGATCTTCAACACCTTCTCGATCACGGTCGCCCAGCGGGTGCGTGAGTTCGGCATGCTGCGCACGCTCGGCGCCGGCCGCGGCCAGATCCTCGGCTCGGTCGTGGTCGAGGCGCTGGCGATCGGCGTGCTCGGCGCGCTGCTCGGGCTGCTCGGCGGCTACGCGATCGCGGTCGGCCTCAACGGCCTCTTCGTCGCGATCGGGATCGACCTGCCGACGACCGCCCTGGTGACGAAGACGCGCACGATCGTCGCCGCGCTGGCGATCGGGATCGGCGTCACCCTGGTCTCGTCCTTCATCCCGGCGCTGCGCGCGACCCGGGTGCCGCCGATCGCCGCCCTGCTGGCCCTGGAGCTGCCGCGCAGCCGCCGCCGCGGCATCGTCGACGCGGCGCTGGCGGCGCTGCTCGGTTTGGTCGGCCTGGCGATGGTCGGCGCCGGGCTCTTCGGCGGCGCCGACGGGAGCAGCGCCGCCGGCCTGATCGGCGCCGGCGCCGTCGCCGTGCTGCTCGGCGTCTCCCTGTTCAGCCCGCGCCTGGTACGGCCGCTGGCCTCGCTGGCGGGCCGGCCGCTGGAGCTGATCCGCAAGCTCACCGGCCGCCTCGCCCGCGAGAACACCCAGCGCAACCCGGCCCGCACGGCGGTCACCGCGGCGGCGCTGATGATCGGCCTCGCCGTCGTCGCCTTCGTCACCGTCTTCGCCGCCGGGATCAAGAGCTCGATCGCGACCGCGGTCGACGAGAGCTTCCAGGGCGAGCTGGTGATGCAGAACTCCGACGGCTTCTCGCCGATCTCGCCGCGCGCCGCCGAGGTCGCGCGCGGTGTGCCCGGCGTCGGCCTGGTCTCGACCGTGCGGGCGGCGCAGGCGAGGGTGCTCGACGACGGCGGCGGCAAAGAGCGCGTCTCGGCGCTCGCCTCCGATGCGGCCGCCGTGCTGACGCTCGACTGGGTCGAGGGCGGCCCGGGAACGCTGCGCCGGCTCAGCGACCGCGAGACGATCGTCGACAGGTCGCTGGCCTCGAGCGCCGGCCTCGAGCCGGGGGACGAGGTCCGCTTCCTGACCCAGATCGGCGCCCGGCCGCGCCTGCGGGTCGTCGGCGAGTTCGAAGACAAGGCGGAACTGCTCGGCGGCGCGATCGTCACCCAGAGCCTGATGGCGAGCGCCTTCGACCAGCGCGACGACTTTCTCGCCTTCGTCAAATTGGCCCCGGGCGCCCAGCCCGAAGCTGTCCAGGCCCGCCTGGTGCGGGCGATGGACCGCGCGTTCCCGGTGGTCGAGGTGCGCAACCAGGAGGAGTTGAAGAAAAACCAGGAAGAACAGATCAACCAGCTGCTCGGCCTGATCTACGCGCTGCTGGCGCTGGCCGTGATCGTCTCGCTGTTCGGCATCGCCAACACGCTGGCGCTCTCGATCCACGAGCGCACGCGCGAGCTCGGCATGCTGCGGGCGATCGGCATGTCGCGGCGCCAGGTGCGCACGATGATCCGCTATGAGGCCGTGATCACGGCTTTGATCGGGGCCCTGCTGGGGATGGTCATCGGGGTGGTCTTCGCGGCGCTGATCGCGCAGCCGCTGGGCGACGAAGGCTTCACCCTCTCCTACCCGGTCGGGCAGCTGATCCTGATGCTGGTCTTCGCCGCGCTGGCCGGCGTCCTCGCCGCAATCCCGCCAGCCCGGCGGGCTTCGCGTCTGGACGTTCTACGGGCCCTGCAGTACGAGTAACCAGATCCGTTTAGAGCGCCTCGGCGAGCAGCACGACCGTCCCGAACAGCGCTCCGGTGGCGAAGACGAAGGCGACCGGCTTGGTCGGCAGGCCGCCGTGGATGCCGGTCTCGTGCAGCACGGCGTGGCCCCTGCCGCGCTTGATCAGCCAGCGGTTGACCGGCAGCGCCGTCATCCCGGCGACCGCCAGGGCAACGCCCAGGGCGCCCCAGAACAGCGTGCTGTCAAGCCCCGACTCCATCGCCCCGGGGATCGCGAGCATGATCGCGTTGTCGACGATCTCCATGATCGCGATGCTGACCGTGTCGACGCTGAGCGCGATCGGGATGACGGCGGAGAGCGCCATCCCGGAGCTGAGCAGCGGCCAGCTGGTCAGGGCGTAGCCGAAGAGGAAGGCGAGGCCGACGGCCAGCGCGATCGTTCCGGCGTCGGAGAAGCCGAGCGCCGTGCCGATCACCATCCCCAGCACCTCGCCGATCGCGCAGCCGGTCAGGCAGTGCAGGGTGGCGGTCACGGCGATCGCGGTGAGCGCCGCCCCCTCGGTCGGCATCTCGTGCTCGTGCTGTGCTGAGGCATCCATAGGTGCAATCCTTGCAGGCACGATGGAGGCCGCGACGACGACCGCACCGCAGGCCGCAGGGCAATCGCTGAAGCACGATCTTCCGCTGGGCCCACCGTTGCCGATGCCGGTGCAGACGGCGATCTGGTCGCGGCGGGCGCGGCGCATGCTCTACGCCTGCCAGGACCGCTACGGCGACGTCTTCCGCCTGCGGATCTTTCGCGAGGGAAGCTGGATAATCCTCGCCGATCCCGATGCCGTGAAGCAGGTCTTCACCGGCGACCCGCGCGTCTTCCACGCCGGCGAGGGCAACGCGATCCTGGAGCCGCTCTTGGGCCCGAGCTCGGTGCTCGTGCTCGACGAGAAGCCGCACATGGGCCAGCGCAAGCTGTTGCTGCCGCCTTTCCACGGGCAGCGCATGCAGGCCTACGAGGCGACGATGACGGAGATCGCCGCGGCAGAGATCGAGCGCTGGCCGCGCGGTGAGCCCTACGCGTTGCGACCGCGCATGCAGGCGCTGACGCTTGAGATCATCCTCGCGACCGTCTTCGGCCTGCGCGAGGGCGAGCGGATGGCGACGCTGCGCGAGGCGTTGCGACGCTTCCTCAACATGCTCTCCGATCCGCGCCAGCTGCTGCCGGTGATCGCGGTCGGCCCGGAACGGATCCGGCGCCTGCCGTGGTTCCGCCGCACGATGGATGAGATCGACCGCCTGCTGCGGGCCGAGATCGCCGAGCGCAAGCGGGCCGGGGACGTCGCCGAGCGCGAGGACGTGCTCTCGATGCTGGTCGGTGCCTGCCACGAGGACGGCAGCCCGATGGGCGAGGCCGAGATGCGCGACGAGCTTCTCACCCTGCTCACCGCCGGCCACGAGACCACGGCGACCTCGCTGTCCTGGGCGGTCGAGCGGCTCTGCCGCCACCCCGAGAAGCTGGAGCGGCTGCGGGCGGAGGTTGAGGCGGGCGAGGACGACGCATATCTGACCGCGACGATCCAGGAGACGCTGCGGCTGCGGCCGGTTATCTCGATCGTCCTGCGCCGGCTGACCGAGCCGGTCGAGATCGGCGGCTACCGGCTGCCGGCCGGGATCTCGGTCGTGCCCTCGATCTATCTCGCCCACCGCAACCCGCGGGTCTATCCCGACCCCGAGGCGTTCAAGCCCGAGCGCTTCCTCGAGAACCCGCCGGGCACCTACACCTGGATCCCCTTCGGCGGCGGGGTGCGTCGCTGCCTCGGCGCCTCCTTCGCCCAGTTCGAGATGGCCGTGGTGCTACGCGAGTTGGTCAAGCGGCGCGAGATCCGTCCCGCCGACCCGAAGCCCGAGCGCGTCTTTCGACGGGCAATCACCGAGACGCCCAGGCACAACGCCAAAGTAATTCTCAGCTGAGGATCAGCCGCAGCCGGTGTTGTTGCCGCACGATGAACACGTGTAGCAACTGCCGGTGCGCTGCATCATGCCGCCGCACTGCTCGCAGGCGGGGCCGAGGTCGAGCCCCTTCATCCTGGCCGGCACGACCGGGGGCGTTTCGGTGAAGGCGGCCGCCGCGGGAACCGACTCGCCGCTCGCCTTCGCCTTCTCGGCGCCGTTGGCGGGCTTCGCGTGGCCGTTGCCGCCGTTGGACGGGCCGGCGGTGTCGGTGGCGATGCCGAGGCCGAGCTGTGAGGTCTCGGCGTCCTTCTTGGCGCGTACCTCCCGGGTCATGATCCCCAGTTCCTCGAGCGTCTCGGTGTCCTCGATGAAGCGGCTCGCGACCCAGCGCATGATGTAGTCGGGCAGCGATTTGGCGAAGGGGATCTCCGGGTTGCCGGTGATGCCCTCGGGCTCGAAGCGCATGTAGCTGAACTTGCGCACGAAGTCTTCGAGCGGCACGCCGTACTGCAGGCCGAGCGAGATCGCCGTGGCGAAGGCGTTCATCAGCCCGCGCATCGTCGAGCCCTCCTTGCCGATATCGGTGAGGAAGATCTCGCCGACCGAGCCGTCCTCGTATTTGCCGGCGGTGATGTAGCCCTCGTGGCCGGCGATCGAGAACTTGTGGGTGATCGATTCGCGCTCGCGCGGCATCCGCTTGCGCTCCGGCGGCGCGGCGACGGCCTCCGCCTCGGCCTCCTTTTCCTCCTGGGCGTCGGTGCGCAGCGCCTGCGCGGTCTTGGAGCCGTCGCGATAGATGGCCAGCGCCTTCAGCCCGCCCTTCCAGCCGCGCGTGTAGGCGTCGGCGATGTCGGCGACCGTGGCGCTCTCGGGCAGGTTGACCGTCTTCGAGATCGCGCCGGAGATGAACGGCTGGGTCGCGGCCATCATGTCGATGTGGCCGGTGTGGGAGATCGCCCGCTCGCCGACCGCGACGTCGAAGACCGGTAGGTGCTCGTCCTTCAGTCCCGGCGCGCCGACGATCGTCGCCTTCGCGGTGATGTGGGCGTTGATCTGGTCGATCTCGGCCTCGCCGTAGCCGAGCCTCTGCAGCGCCAGCGGGACCGAGCGGTTGGCGATCGTCATCTGCCCGCCGCCGACCAGCTCCTTGAACTTGACCAGCGAGAAGTCGGGCTCGAT
>DASTVL010000290.1:0-3697 GCA_035759115.1 Solirubrobacterales bacterium
GAGTCCGGTCAGGTAGCTGAGGATGCCCATAGGTGAGGTTTGGCGGGAAATGCAGGCGCAATCATCCCAGATGGGTCCAATCGGCCGGTTTGGAGGGTCGAAGTCAGTCGCTCCAAGACTTAATGCGTTTCCAATTGACACAACGAGGTTCTGAAACTTATATTCAGCAGCGTCGAAGCACTTAGCTTCAGTTGTGGCTGAGCGTAAACGTCTCGTGATCGATTGGTAGCTGTGGAAGATCGGCCAGATGCGACCGGAGCCGTCAAGGTCGGCTCGAAGGCGTTCGAGGAGTTCCTCGAATTCGTCCCCGACGCGATCGTCGGCGTCGACAGGAGCGGGCGCATCGTCCTGGTCAACCGCCAGGCCGAGAGCCTCTTCGACTACCCCCGTGAGCAGCTGGTCGGCCAGCCTCTGGAGATGCTCGTGCCCGACCGCTTCCGCGAAGTCCACACCATTCACCGCTCCTCCTACTTCGACGAGCCCAGGCGCAGGGCGATGGGCGCCGGGGTCGAGCTCTTCGCCGTGCGCAGCGACGGCGAAGAGTTCCCGGTCGAGGTCAGCCTCTCGCACCTCGAGCTCGGGGGCGAGACGGTCGCCACCGCCGCTGTCCGCGACATCAGCGAGCGCGCCGAAAGCGAGCGCGAGCGAGCGCTGCAGGATCAGCTGCAGCGCTCGCGGCGCCTCGAGAGCATCGGCCAGCTCGCCGGCGGCATAGCCCACGACTTCAACAACATCCTCGGCGTGATCATGAACTACGCCGAGTTCGTCGCCGACGAGCTCGAGCCCGACTCCACGGCCCAGGGAGATGTCGAGGAAATCCGCCGTGCGGCCGAGCGCGCCGCGGCTCTGACCCGCCAGCTGCTGATCTTCAGCCGCCGCGAGGTGGTCAAGCCGGAGGTGCTCGACCTGGCGCAGGTGGTCGGCGAGCTCGAGAACCTGCTGCAGCGAGCGCTCGGCGAGCGGGTCGAGATGACCGTCGCGCTCGCCGAGGACCTGGGCGCGATCGAAGCCGACCCGAGCCAGATCGAGCAGGTCCTGGTCAACCTCGCGGTCAACGCCCGCGACGCGATGCCCGACGGCGGCCGCCTGATGATCGAGGCGGAGAACGTCGAGCTCGACGACGAGTACGCCTACATGCATCCCGACACCGCCCCCGGCCGCTACATCCGGATCAAGGTCAGCGATACCGGGGTCGGCATGGACCGCGAGACGATCGACCGGATCTTCGAGCCGTTCTTCACGACCAAGAAAGAGGGGACGGGGCTCGGCCTGGCGACCGTGTACGGCATCGTCACCGGTGCCGGCGGCCGCATCGACGTCTACTCCGAGCCCGGATTCGGCACGACGGTGAAGATCCATTTTCCGGCGACCGCCGCCGGATCCCGGGCGCCGGATGTCGCAACCGCCGAGCAGGAGGGCGGCCGTGGAGAGGTGGTGGCTGTCGTCGAGGACGAGCCCGACGTGAAGCGGATGGCCGAACGGATCCTGACCAAGGGCGGCTACTCGGTGATCGGCGCGACGCAGGGCAGTGCGGCGATCGAGATCTGCCGCGACGAGGCGCGGTCGATCGACCTGCTGCTGACCGACGTGATCATGCCCGAGATGCTCGGCACCGAGCTGGCCGAGCGGATGCGCGAGATCCAGCCCGATCTGAGGGTGATCTACATGTCCGGCTACAGCCACGATGTGCTGGCGCCGCAGGGCTTGACCGAAAGCAGCGCCAGCGCCTTCATCGAGAAGCCGTTCAACGCCGCGGCGCTGCTGAGGACCGTGCGCGAGCTGCTCGATCGCCCGACGCGGCCCAGCGGATGAACCAGATCGACGGGACGGGCGGAGGACGCAGGCCGCGCATCCTCGCCACCGACGACCGGCCCGAGGTGCTGCGCCTGATCGAGCGCTCGCTGGCCGAGCGCTACGACTGCGAGCTCGCCGGCAGCGTCGAGGAGGCCCGCGACAAGCTCTCCGAGCAGTCCTACGAGTTGGCGCTCTGCGACATCCAGATGCCGAGCGAGTCGGGGCTGATCCTGGTCAGCGAGATTGCCCGCGAGCACCCCGAAACGGCAATCGTGATGGCGAGCGGGGTCGACGACCCGGCGATCGCCGACCACGCCTTCCAGCTCGGCGCCCACGGCTACATCGTCAAGCCGTTCTGGGCCGGCCAGCTGCTGATCACGGTCGCCAACGCCCTGCGCCAGCACGAGCTCGAACTGGTCGAGCGCCGGCGCCACGAGGCGCTGCTCGGCAGCACCGAGGAGAAAGCCCAGGCGCTCCAGAACGAGCTGATCGCAGCTCAGCGGCGAGCGATCGAGGATCTGCGCGTGTCGCAGCGCGAGACCGTCGAGCGACTCGCGCGCGCGATCGAGATGCACGACCCCGAGACCGGCCGGCACGTCAACAGGATGGCGGCGATCGCGGCCCTGCTCGGCGCGAAGCTGGAGCTCGAGCCCGGCCGTCTGCTGCTGCTGCGCACCGCGGCGCCGATGCACGACGTCGGCAAGATCGCGACTCCCGACGGGGTGCTGCGCAAGCAGGACAGGCTCACGCCGGACGAGCGCACACGGATGCAGGCTCACACCACGGTCGGCTACGAGATCCTGCGCGACTCGCGCAGCGAGCTGCTGCGGATGGCGGCCGAGATCGCCCTCACCCACCATGAGTGGTTCGACGGCAGCGGCTACCCGCGCGGCCTCAGCGGCGAGAAGATCCCGATCGAGGGCCGCATCGTCGCCGTCGCCGACGTCTTCGACGCGCTGCTCAGCGACCGTCCCTACCGCGAGGCGATGAGTGTCGTCGAGGCGACCGAGCTGATCGCCTCCGAGCGCGGCACGCATTTCGACCCGGCCGTCGTCGACGCCCTGCTCGACTGCGTTGACGAGGCGGCTCGCCTACGCGGTTGAGCCCCGCTCGAGCAGCTCGGGCGCCAGCTCGGCCAGCAGGCCGACCGGCAGCCCGACCACGTTGGAGACGCTGCCCTCGACCCGCTCGACCAGCGTCGACCCGAGCGTCTGGATCGCGTACCCCCCGGACCGCCCGCGCCACTCCCCAAAGCGCACGTAGCGCTCGATTTCCGCCTCGCTCAGCTCCTTGAAGGTCACCGTCGTCCGCTCGATGCCGCTTCTTTCGCCCTCGGCGCCGAGGACGACCAGCCCGCTCATCACCAGATGCGGGCGACCGGACATCCGTTCCAGGTACCCGCGCGCCTCGGGCTCATCGGCAGGCTTCCCGAGCGCCTTCCCGTCCAGGACAACATCGGTATCGCAGGCGATCACGACACCGCCACGCTCAACTGCCGCAGCCTTGAGCCGAGCGTTCTCGACCACCTCAAGCTCCGGATCTCCCCCCGTCAGCTCCTCCACTCCCGGCACGACGACGTGAAACTCGACGCCAAGCTTGTCGAGCAGCTCCCGCCGCTGCGGCGAGCCCGATGCGAGGGTGACGCTCAGGACAGCTCGGGGAACCAGATGCCGATCTCGCGCTCGGCCGACTCGTCGGAGTCCGAGCCGTGGACCATGTTGAAGGTGACCTCGAGCGCGTAGTCGCCGCGGATCGATCCGGGCGCCGCCTCGACCGGGTTGGTCGCGCCGATCAGCTGCCGCGCCGCCGCCACCGCTTCGGTCCCCTCGAGCACCATCGCGACCAGCGTGCCGCCGGTGATGAACTCGACCAGCTCGCCGAAGAACGGCTTCTCGGTGTGCTC
>DASTVL010000291.1:0-2554 GCA_035759115.1 Solirubrobacterales bacterium
CAGGCAGGAGGAAGTTGAGCTTGGTTCCCGCCGCCAGACCCGCGGCGAGCCCGACGACCGCGACCGCCCCAAAGCCCAGGTCCCCCCTCTCTCTCGCCGACCAGGCATTGAATGCGATCGCCACAGCTGCCAGCAGGAAGAAGATCCCGACGATGTCATTCCGCGCCTCCCCCGCCTGGTCGGAGAGCACGGGCAAGCTCAACGCCATCGCCCCGAGCGCCAATGACCACGGCGCGACCTCGTAGGGCCTGCCGATACACCAGCAAGCCACCAGACAACCGACGAACCACCCGAGGTTCAGCAGCGGCGAGAGCAGATCCCGCCCGAACGCCAGCATTCCCCCAGCGTGGAAAAGCTCGCTGTTGGCCGGGTAGAACCACGCAAGGAACTGCGGCGCTATGAAGTGCAAGCTCCACGTGTCCCCGCTCTGGAAGAACCCCGCCGCGAACGGCCCGTGGTACCAGGTCGAATCGAACCCGGTCATCCCCGTCGTCAGCTTCGGCTTCACGTCCAGCCCGAACTTCACAAGCGCGGCAGCCGCTATTGCGAGCGCCAACACCGTCGCCACGCGCACCCCCCGGATCGAGGCATCCGAGCCCTGCGAGGAAGGTCGGGGGTGTCCCTCCCGCGCAGCGGCGTCCTCTTTTTCGCCGACTCGAACGCGAACGACGACGCCGACAATCGCGACGCTGGCGAGATACGGCACAGGCTGGAACAACCCGACGGTCCCCAGGGCCTCAGCAACCAGGATCAGAAGCGCAAGCCCCAACACCCCCGTGGCCAGATAAGCCGGCGCGCCTGCGAACGCCGGAAGCAGACGAGCGCGTAAGGCGGCTCCACCGAGGGCAGAGAAGCCGACGAGAGCGACGACCTCGGCGACCCCGACCAGGTAGCGCGGCAGGTCGAGCATCAGGAGCGGCGGCGGACCAGGCGCATTACCTGGGTCAACTCTTCGACACGCAGCAGCCTGGCGACGCCGACGTAGGCGAGCCCGCCGACACCCAGGCCCGCGCCCAGGGAGGCGATCTGGCCGAGTAGGCCGCGGCCGAGGGCGTCGTCGAGCACGTCCCAGATGCCGAAGCTGACGGCGGCGAGGGCGGCGGCGGCGATCGAGATGCGGATCGCGGCGTCGAGCAGGCGGCCCAGCTCGAGCCCGCCGAGCAGGCGGCGCAAGATGACGCCCTGGGCGACGACGCTGGCGATCGTCGCGATCGCGGTGGCGGCGACGATCCCGCCGACGCCGAGGTGGTAGAGCGCGAGCGCGCCGAGCGCGGTCACGGCGAGGTTGCCGGCGGCGATCGCGGTCGGGATCCACGGCCGCTGCAGGCCGAAGAAGGTCCGAGTGAGCAGCAGGAAGAGGCCGTTGGCCGGCAGCGAGAAGGCGAACCAGAAGAGCGCCGTGGCGACCAGGGTCGTTTCTGCCGGGCCGAACTCGCCGCGCTGGTAGACGAGCCTGATCATCGGCTCGGAGAGGACGAGGATCGCCGCCGTCGCGGGCAGCAGCACGAAGAGGATCTGCCGCATCCCGTTGGCCATCGTCGCCCGCAGGTTGTCGTGCTCGCCGCGCGAGGCGAAGCGGGCCAGGGTCGGGAAGAGGACCGTCGCGATCGCCACCGAGAAGATCCCCTGCGGCAGTTGGTAGATGCGGAAGGCCTTGTCGATCGCCGCCGGCCCCTGTTCGCTGACGAGGCTGCCGAAGAGGCTGTTGATCAGCAGGTTGAAGTTGATCAGGCCGAGGCTGATCGTCACCGGCAGCATCAGCAGCAGCACGCGGCGCACGTCGCGGTTGCGCCAGTCGAAGCTCCAGGCGAACTTGAACGGCGTGTTGCGGAGGTCGAAGACGACGATGCCGAGCTGCACCACGGTGCCGGCGAGGACGCCGATCGCGTAGGCGTAGATCCTGTCCTGGCCCTCCAGCGAGGGCACGATCGCGACCAGGCAGGCGATGATCGTCAGGTTCCAGAACAGCGGCGCGATCGCGAAGGCGCCGAAGCGGTCGTAGCTGTTGAGGATGCCGACGACGACGCCGCTCATCCCGAGCAGGATCAGGATCGGGAAGAGGACCTGGGAGAGGGTGACGGTGAGGTCGAGGAGGGTCCCCTCGAAGCCGGGGGCGAAGAGCGGCACGAGCAGCGGCGCGGCGAGCACGAAGATCGCCGTGATCGCCCCCAGCACGGCCGTGACCAGCAGCAGCATCGTCGAGGCCATGCGGAAGGCCTCCCTGTAGTCCTTCTTCTCCAACTGCTCGGTGAAGACCGGGACGAAGGCCGGCTGCAGCGCCGCGTCGGCGAACAGCGCCCGGATCAGGTTGGGGACCTGGAAGGCGATCGTGAAGGCCGACATCGGCCCGCTGACCCCGTAGTAGCCGGCGGCGACGACCTCGCGTCCGAGCCCGGCCAGGCGCGAAGCCGCAGTCGCGATCGAGAAGAACGCGGTGGAGCGCGCGATCCGCCCGGGGCGGCGCTCGGTGGGTGGACTCTGAGTCTCGGTATAGTCCGGCGCCGCGCTCATGGCCAACATTGCCTCACAGAAGAAGCGGATCCTACGCAGCGAC
>DASTVL010000292.1:0-8081 GCA_035759115.1 Solirubrobacterales bacterium
CCGCCTGCTCACCGCGGTCGGCCCGCCGATGCGCGAGGAGACGATCGTCTTCGAGCGGCCCAGCCGCTTCTCCTACAAGGTGCTCTCCGGGCTGCCGGTGCGCGACCACGTCGGCACCGCCTCGCTCGAGCCCAGCGGCGAGGGGACGAGGGTCACCTACGCGGTGCGCACGACGCCGACCCTGCCGGTCGTCGGCGGCGCCGTCGTCGCGGGAGTCAAGCTGGCAATCGGGCAGCTGCTCGACGGTGTAACCGTCGAGGCCGAGCGGCAGGCGGCCGCCCCCGCCACAACCGCCACCTAGTAGTGGGCGACGGCTCGCGGTTGCGGCGCCTCTGGCGCGAGACCCGGCGGCTCCTCCGCCATCCGCGCTGGTTCTGGCGCGAGCACCGCTGGGCGACGCTGGCGCTGATCGCGGCGCTCGGGGTCGTCCTCGTCGGCGTCGCCGGGATCGCCTACGACGCGCTCAAGCGGCCGGCCGACATCCACAACGAAGCGGCGGGCTTCCAGCCCCAGGAGCCGAAGCGCGAGAAGCGCGTGCGCAAGCGCCGCGCGCTCAACTGGCCGTTCTACGGCTATGACCGCGCCCGCACCCGCTACCTGCCGGTCGGGGGCGTGCGGCCGCCGTTCCAGAAAAAATGGCGCTACACCGACGGTCCGCTGCTCGAGTTCCCGCCGGTCGTCGCTGCCGGCCGGGTCTTTTTCGTCGACAACAACGGCTACGCGATCGCGCTCGACGCCGACAGCGGCAAGCAGCTCTGGCGGCGCCGGATCGGCCGCCTCAACGCCTCCTCGCCGGCTTACTCGAAAGGCCGCCTCTACATCGTCAACCTCGTCCCCGGCCACGTCGTCAAGCTCGACGCCCGCAGCGGCAGGGTGCTGTGGAAACGCTCGCTGCCCGATCGGGCCGAGTCCTCGCCGGTGGTCGTCGGCCGCACGCTCTACTTCGGCTGCGAAGACGGCAACCTCTACGCGCTCAGCACCGTCAACGGCAACGTGCGCTGGTCGACCGGCCTCGGCGGCCCGGTCAAGGCGGCCCCCGCCTACTACGGCGGCGTGCTCTACGTCGGCGACTACGGCGGCTACATGAACGCGGTCCGCGCCCGCGACGGCAAGCGGCTCTGGCAGAGCGACTCGCTCGGCCAGGGCTTCGGCAGCTCGGGCGCCTTCTACTCGACCCCGGCGGTCGCCTTCGGCCGCGTCTACGCCGGCAACAACGACACCCGCGTCTACAGCTTCGACCGCAAGGACGGGACGATCGCCTGGACCTACTCGACCGGCGGCTACGCCTACTCCGGCCCGGCGGTCGCCAAGACCCGCAACACCGGCCCGACCGTCTACATCGGCTCCTTCGACGGCAACGTCTACGCGCTCAACGCGAAGAACGGGGTGCCGCGCTGGATCCGCTCGGCCGGCGGCTCGGTGATCGGCTCGCTGGTCGCGATCGGCGACATCGTCTACGTCGCCGAGTTCGACGACACCTCGACCACCGGCTTCGCGATGAAGGGCGGCCGCACCGTCTTCCGCTACCCGCGCGGCACCTACACGCCGGTCGTCACCGACGGCCGCCGCCTCTACCTGGTCGGCTATTCGAGCATCACCGCGCTGCAGCCGTTCAAGTACAGGCGCGGCCTCGCCGACCGCATTGTCGCCCGTTAGCGCCGCTTCTTCGGCGCGACCCCGCCGCGCGGGGGCGGCGGCTTCTTCGGCGGGAAGGGCGCGTAGGAGGGATAGCGGCCATTGTGGATCTTGCGCCGCAGCACGCCGAGGCTGGCGGGCCAGTTCTGGATCCGGTAGGCGCTGGCCGAGCCGAAGTCCTGGTAGTAGATCAGCATCTTGGCGCGGCGGTGGCGGGCGATCCAGGTCATCAGCTTGCGCACGAAGGCCGAGTCGTCGCCGGTCGAGACGCTCCACTCGGTGATCGCGAAGGGCTTGCCCGAGAAGCGGTTGTAGAGGCCGCGCAGCGCCTTCCAGTCCTGGTTGTCGCTATAGAGGTCGGTGCCGGCCCAGTCGACCCAGCGGCTGCCGGGGTAGAAGTGCTTCGGCCGGTTGTGCGGCACGGTCGGCGAGCCGGCGGGCAGCGGGCTCCAGATCACTTCGACCGGCGCCTTCGGCAGACCGCCGAGGCTGCTCCGCAGCGGCGGCAGCCCGGCCTCGCGCAGGCGACGGTCGATCTGGCGGCGCTTGCCGCCACCGTGGACGATCACGTAGATGCGGCGGAAGGCCCGTTTGTAGTTGCGCGGGCTGTGCGCGGCGTCGCGCCGACCGCCCTCGCAGTCGTACGCGGCGTAGACGTTGCGGCAGCGGTTGGGCTCGCCCAGCGGCCGGATGTAGGCGCGCATCTTCTTCGTCGCGAAGAGCTTGTTGAGGCGGATCAGGTAGCCGTCGCCACCGCCGGCGGCGATCCGCCGCGGGCTGATCAGCTCGTGGCCGTCGTTGTTGTCGGCGGTGGTGATGTGCAGCACCGGCCGCGCCCGCGCGGTCTGCCAGCGTTCGATCGACTCGGGGAAGTCCGCGCCCCAGGTGCGGAAGGTCTGGATCAGCGCCGGGTGCTTGTTCAGGGCGTTCGAGAACTGGCCGAAGTCGCCGGGGTCGCCGGTGTCGCTGACGCCGAAGAAGACGTTGTTGCCGCGGGGCACCAGCGAGCCCGCCCCGGCGGGCGCCGCGAACAGGAGGCAGAGCGCCGCCGCCGCGCAGAGCGCGGCGATCGGCCTGGTTGTCTTGCGGATGCGTCTCACGAGCGAGCGGCGGATGGTGGCAAGAAAGCCGCCCGAGCCTGAAACACTTGACCCGGATGATCGATCCGTTGCGACGCTGGCGCGAGTACGGCGAGAAGCCCGACTTCGCCGGCCTGCCGAGCTTCGGCGGTGTGCCCTGGACCGAGGACCCCGACGAGCTGGGCGGAGTCGACGTGGCGATCGTCGGCGCGCCGACCGACGACCTCGTCTCCGGTCGCCCCGGCGCCCGCTTCGCCCCGCGCGCGATTCGCGCCGCGAGCTGCCCGCCGGGGCCGCACCTCGAGGCCGGCGTCGACGCCTTCGCGGAGCTGCGCATCGTCGACTACGGCGACGCGCCGGTGCTGCCCGCCGACCCCGCGCGCAGCCACGCGGCGATCGAGGCCACCGTCGGCGAGGTGCTCGCGGTCGGGGCGATCCCGGTCGTGCTCGGTGGCGACCACTCGATCGCCGAGCCCGACATCCGCGCCTGCGCCGCGGCCCATGGCCCGCTCGGCCTCGTCCACCTCGACACCCACACCGACACCGGCAGCGAGGTCTTCGGGGTCGAGGCCTCGCACGGCACGCCGATGCGCCGCCTGGTCGAGGCCGGCCAGGTCGACCCGGCGCGTTACGTGCAGCTCGGCCTGCGCGGCTACTGGCCGGGCGAGGCCGAGTTCGCATGGCAGGCCGAGCGCGGCATCGAGAGCATCTTCATGCACGAGCTGGGCGAGCATGGCGTCGAGGCGGCGGTCGAGCGGGCCGTGGCCAAGGTGGGGGAGGGCCCGGCCTTCCTCTCGGTCGACATCGACGTGCTCGACCCGGCTTTCGCCCCGGGCACCGGCACCCCCGAGCCGGGTGGGATGACGAGCGCCGAGTTGCTGCGTGCCTGCCGCCTGCTCGCGGGCCGCCTCGACCTGGTCGGCGCCGAGCTGGTCGAGGTGATCCCGACCGCGGTCGGCTCGGCCGACGTCACGGCGCTCGCCGCGGAGCGGACCGTGCGTGAGATCCTGACCGGAATCGCAATCAAACGAGTGGAGGGGTGATCGAGATGGCGCTCGACCAGAGCAAAGTGGGCACGCATATCGCGCAGCAGATGGAAGCGATCGAAGCCGACTACGGCGACGACTGCGAGATCGGCGACATCTGCACGATCGTCGAGATCCGCGGCCCGCACGGCTCGCACGTGCGCATGCGCAGCACCGCCTCCTCGCCCCACTCGACCCTCGGCCTGCTCAAGCTGGCCGAACAGGTCGCCCTGGCCAACTTCGGCCGCGACGACGTCTAGATCGTCAGGCGGCGTCGGCGGCCGCTGGCGCGACCAGCGCCAGCACGTCGGCGGCGTGCTTCTCGACGAAGCTCGGGCCGATGCCTTTGATCGCGAGCAGGGCGTCCTCGCTCGTGGGGCGGGTTGCCGCGATCGTTTCCAGGGTCGAGTTGTGGGCGACGGTGAAGGCGGGTTTCTCGCCCGCTGCGCTCAGGCGCCACTCCTTGAGGCGCTCGAAGAGCTGGGCGTCGTCGGGGGAGAGCTCGGGTGGCGGGGCGGCGGCCTTCTTCGCGCTCGGCTTGCGGCGGATCGGGATCGTCTCGGGGTCGGGCAGCCACTCGAGCGGGTCGCAGACGTCGCAGCAGCGCTCCAGCGGCGCCCCCGCGGTGTCGTCGGAGAAGTGGTCGAGGACGCTGCGGCGGCGGCAGTGGTCGGAGTAGATGAACTCCTTGATCGTGCGGTAGTCGCGCCAGCCGCGCTCGCGGGCGATCGCCAGCTCGGGGTCTCCGGCGCGCTGTTCGTTGAAGCGGACGAGGCGCCCGAGGTCGGCCTTCATCGCCAGCAGCACCGCCCGGGCCGGCAGGCCGTCGCGCCCGGCGCGCCCGGCCTCCTGGTAGTAGGCCTCGAGGCTGGTCGGGATCGCGATGTGCCAGACCGAGCGCACGTCCGCCTTGTCGACGCCCATGCCGAAGGCGTTGGTGGCGACGACCACGTCGGCCTCGCCGTCCATGAAGCGGCGCTGCGCCTCGGCCCGGTGGTGCGGCTCCCAGCCGGCGTGGTAGGGGACGGCGCGCAGGCCGCCGGCGCGCAGCGTCTCGAAGATCTCGTCGGTGTCCTTGCGCGTGCCGCAGTAGACGATCGCCGGCCGGTTGGCGGGGTCGGCGAGGCCGGCCTCGAGCAGCGCCAGCCGCCGCGCCTTCGAGCCCTTGCCCTCGAGCCGCACGACGTCGAAGGAGAGGCTGGGCCGGTCGAAGCCGGAGCGCACCTGCAGCGGCTCGCGCATCTGGAAGCGGGCGGCGATCTCGCGCGCCACCGCCTCGGTCGCGGTTGCCGTGCAAGCCATCACCGTCGGCCGCCCGAGCCGCTCGGCGACCTCGGGCAGGCGCAGGTAGTCGGGCCGGAAGTCGTGCCCCCACTCGGATACGCAGTGCGCCTCGTCGACCGCGAGCAGGTCGATGCGGCGCTGCCCGATCGCATC
The DNA here is from genome assembly GCA_035759115.1 of Solirubrobacterales bacterium. GTDB lineage: Bacteria > Actinomycetota > Thermoleophilia > Solirubrobacterales > 70-9 > VRUE01. The sequence goes on from DASTVL010000292.1 coordinate 5,177, forward strand.
GAGGAAGACGTTCGAGGCGAAGCGCTCGGGCGAGCAGTAGACGATCCGCGCCTCGCCGCCGCGCACCTGGGCCAGCGCCGCGCTCACACCCTCGGGCGGCATCGCCGAGGTCACCATCGCCACCGGGTGGCCGGCGTCGGTCAGCCGCCGCCACTGGTCGTTCATCAGCGCGATCAGCGGGCTGACGACGATCGTCAGGTCCTCGCCTGCGAGACCGGGCAGCTGGTAGCAGAGGCTCTTGCCGCCGCCGGTCGGCATCACGATCAGCGAGTCGAGCCCGGCCAGAGCCGCCTCCACCGCCTCCTTCTGCCCGGGGCGCCAGCTCGTGAAGCCAAGCTCGGCGAGCAGGTCGTCTGCCTGGATCTGCGCCTGGACGGTCATCGAGATCACCCTAAGGGGCCGCGCGGAGGGTTTCGTTGTTCGCAATATCGGGAAATTGGGAGGAACTCTCAATGCAAAGGCGGGCATTGGAGGCGCCGTCGACCAGCCAGGAGGAGACCATGGCCCAGACGAAAACGAAAACCAGACCCTCCGCGAAACGCTCCGGGGGCTCGAAAAAAGCCGCCGCGCGATCGCGGGGCTCGTCGTCCAAAGCGAAAGCGAAGAAATCCGATGCAGCGAAAGCGGTGGGCAAGGCCTCCGACGCGGTCGGCAAAACCGCGGGCAAGGCAACCGACGCCGCGGGCAAGGCAAAGGTGCCGCTGATCGCCGGCGGCGCGGCGCTCGTCGGCGCGGCCGGAGGGATGGCTCTGGGCGCGCGCAAGGCGCGGCCCGGCCGGCGCGGGCTGGCGAAGGCGGCCAAGGGGGCCGGCGAGCTGGGCGTCCGGGTCGGTCATCTCGCCACCGAGTTGCAGCGCAATCGCGAGGCGGCAAACGGAGGGAGCCCTCACCGCTCGCCCGTGGAGGTCGTCCTAGAGGGCCTGACCTCGCGTCGGTAGCCACGGCTCGTACCACTGGCAGAGCCCGCGGGTCAGGTCATCGGCCTGCTTCGGCCCCCAGCTGCCCGGCTCGTAGGTGTGGACCGGGCCCGGCTCGTCGAGCAGCGGCTGCACGATCCGCCAGGTCTCTTCGACCGCGTCCTCGCGGGTGAAGAGCTGGCGGCGGTCGGCGAGCGCGTCGCCGAGCAGGCGCTCGTAGGGCTCGGGGTCCTCGCCCGGGGTCTTCTCGAAAAGCACCTCGAGATCGGCCGGCTCGAGCGCCTCTTCGCCCGCCCGCTTCGCGTAGAGGCGGGTGCGCGCGCCCGGGGTCGGCTCGATCCGCACCGTCATCATGTTCGGTTCCGGCCGCGCCCCGTCGGCGACGCCGAGCCGCGGCGGGCGCTTGAAGACGACGTTCACCTCGCTCGCCTTGAGCGGCATGTGCTTGCCGGCGCGGATGAAGAAGGGCACGCCGCTCCAGCGCCAGTTGTCGATCGCCAGCTCGACCGCGGCGAAGGTCTCGGTGGTCGAGCCGGGCGCCACGTCGGCGACGTCGAGGAAGCCGTCGTACTGGCCGCGCACGTAGCGCTTCGGATCGGCCGTGCGCACGGCGCGGAAGAGCTCGACCTTCTTTTCGCGGATCGTGTCCGGCTGGTTGCCCGCCGGCGGCTCCATCGCGACCAGCGAGAGCACCTGCAGGGCGTGGTTCTGGATCACGTCGCGCATCGCCCCGACCGCGTCGTAGAAGCGACCGCGGTCCTCGACCCCGAAGTCCTCGGCGATCGTCACCTGCACGTGGGCGACGTGCTCGCGGTTCCAGACCGGCTCGAGCAGCGTGTTGGCGAAGCGCAGGTAGGTGATGTCCATCACCGGCTCCTTGCCGAGGTAATGGTCGATGCGCAGGATCTGCTCCTCGTCGAGGAGCTCGTGCAGTTCGTCGTTCAGCTGCCGCGCCGAGTCGAGGTCGTGGCCGAAGGGCTTCTCGATCACGACGCGGGCGTTCTCGGTCAGCCCGGCGGCGCCGAGCCCCTTGACCACGGTGCAGAACAGCGAGGGCGGGATCTCGAGGTAGAAGACCGGGTGCTCGGCGGCGCCGATCGCGCCCTTGAGCCGCTCGAAGGTCGCCGGATCGGCGTAGTCGCCCTGGACGTAGGTGATCCGCTCGACCAGGCGCCTGAACACGTCCTCGTCGGGGCTGCCGACGGTGGCGCCGATCGCGTCGTGGGCGTGCTTGCGCAGCGTTTCCTCGTCCCAGTCGTCGATCGCGACGCCGACGATCGGGCAGTTCAGCTTGCCGTCCGCCTCGAGCCGGTAGAGCGCGCGGAAGGTCATTTTTTTCGCCAGGTCGCCGCTGATCCCGAAGATGACGAGGACGTCGGCAGGTAGGGTGGGCGCCATGGAGATGGGAATAGTAGGACTTGGCCGGATGGGAGCGAACATGGCCCGCCGCCTGATGCGCGACGGCCACCGCATCGTCGCCTACGACGTCAATCCCGACGCGATCGCCGAGCTCTCCGCCGACGGCGCCGAGGGCGCCTCCTCGCTGCAGGACCTGGCGGCGAAGCTGAGCGCGCCGCGAGCGGTCTGGGTGATGGTCCCCTCGGGTGAGATCACCGAGCAGACGGTCGACGACGTCGCCGCGGTGCTCGAGCCGGGCGATGCGATCGTCGACGGCGGCAACTCCTACTACCGCGATGACATCCGCCGTGCCGAGAAGCTGCGCGAACAGCAGATCGACTTCGTCGACTGCGGCACCAGCGGCGGTGTCTTCGGGCTCGAGCGCGGCTACTGCCTGATGATCGGCGGCCCCGACGGCGCGGTCGAGCGGCTCGACCCGATCTTCGCCACGCTTGCCCCGGGCGTCGAGTCGGCGGAGCGCACGCCGGGCCGCAGCGGCGACCCGTCGCCGTCGGAGAACGGCTACCTGCACTGCGGCCCCAACGGCGCCGGTCACTTCGTGAAGATGGTCCACAACGGGATCGAGTACG
>DASTVL010000293.1:0-24068 GCA_035759115.1 Solirubrobacterales bacterium
GCAGATCGGCGACCAGGCGGGTGTAGTTCTCGACGTCGGAGTCGAGCGGGCGGAGCTGACTCGCGCCGGCGAAGGGCAGCGCCCTGCGTTCGTCGTAGATTTCCTTGTTATTGGCGATCGAGCGCACGATCGAGTCGATCGCGAAATTGGCGGCGAGCGCGGCGAGCGCGATGGTGACGACGACTCCGAAGCGCTCCAGCGCGAGCGGGCCGCGGGCCGCGCTCCACTCGCGCAGCGAGGTCAGCGCGTCGCCGAGCAGCAGCGCTCCCACCGGGACGAAGGTGAGCGAGGCGATCCCCACCTGGCTGCCCGCGACCGGATAGGCCTGCAGCACCTCGAGCGCGGCCAGCGCCGGCACCATCGTGCGCAGCAGGCGCTTGTAGGGGCCCTCGGCGGCGGAGGCCGGCGGGACGGCCGCGATCCAGCAGAGCATCAGCGGCAGCGAGAGCTGGCTGCCGGCCTCCGGGCCGAGCGAGAGCGGCGTGATCCTGGCGACCGTGAAGAGCACCGCCAGGCCGGCGGCCGCGCGCAGCAGCCCAGGCCAGATCGACGGCGCCCCGTCGGTGCGCCAGCGGCGCAGCGAGAGCGCGATCGCCGCACCGGCGACGGCCGCGACGCCCCAGTCGACGACCGCGATAGTGATCGGGAAGTCGCCGCCGCCGTTGACGTCGCGGACCCGCATCGCCTCGGTGACCATGCCCTCGTAGACGTCGGAGAGGGGCGAGCCGGTGAGGAGGATCGCGGCCATGATCGCGACAGAGGCGGCAACGAAGCCGGCCACGGCGCCGAACAGCCAGCCGAGCACGCCGTCGTCGTCCTCCCCCCTGCTCCCGCCGAGTGGCCAGGCGGCGACGACGATCGCGATCAGGGCGAGGGTCTCGGCGGCGACCATGTCGCGCACCGTGGCGATGTCGAGGTCGCGACCGGCGACGATCAGGGGCAGGACGAGCACGGCGGCGATCACCGGCCAGCTCAGCCAACGACGGCGGCGCAGCGGCTCGACCGCGAGCACGGCGCCGAGCGCGACGGCCGCGACCGCGTAGACGCCGAGGTTGATCTTGGTCAGCACGAGTGCGGCGAGCAGAGCCCCACAGGCGGCGCCCAGCCAAAGAGGCCGCCGCCCCGGCCCGAAGGCGGCGAACAGGACGAAGAGCCCGAGCAGCGCCACGCAGAGAACCTGCGGGTGCATCGGCTCGTTGGCGAGCACGTAGAGGGTGGCGAAGGCGGCGATCATGCAGGTCACCCCGAGCAGCAGCCGTCCGGTGATCCGCTGCGCGGCGAGGCCGAAGCAGAGGCTGGTCCCGACCCAGAGCACGATCACGATCGAGCGGCTCACGTTGTTCGTGACGTCGGCGCCGAAGAGCGCGAAGAGGCCGCCGAAGAGCTCGAAATAGAACGGCCCGTAGATCGTGTAGATGTCGCTGTAGAGCGTCTCGCCGCGCGCGAACGCCTGCACGGTCACCAGCAGCGTGCCCTCGTCGTCGTAGCCGGCCCAGACCGTGAAGACGGTGAAGTAGGCGGCGATCGCGGCGGCGATCGCGACCAGCGCGTAGGCGGCGATCGCGAGCACGGCCGGATCGGTCAGCGTCTCGCGCCAGCTGGGCCGATCCCGGGCCGGCGGCTGTTTTGCTGGGCCGTCGGTCAAGGCCGGCGCACGATACCGGGGTGCGCGGCTGCGGCTCTCCCGCCGCGTCCCCGCCAGCGCAGGCGGTAGGCGAGCCCGCTGACGTCTTTCAGCATCTCCACGCTGGCCGCGGCGACCGGCACGCGGGAGCGCTCGTCGTGCAGGTAGAGGACCGGCACCTCGGCGATCCGCAGGCCGGCCCGATCGACGCGCATCAGCAGCTCGACGTCGAAGGCGAAGCCGGGGCAGGTCTGCTCGGCGAGCATCTGCTTCGCGGCGGCGGCGGGAAAGAGCTTGAAGCCGTTCTGGGTGTCTCGCAGCCGCAGCCCGGTGAGCAGCCGCACGGCGCCGTTGAAGGTGCTGCCGGTGATCTTGCGGTGCACCGGGCCGCGCTCGACCACCGCCCCGGGCACGGCGCGTGAGCCGATCGCCACATCGGCGCCGTCGTCCAGCGCCGCGGTCAGCTTCGGCAGCTCCTCCAGCGGCGTCGAGAGGTCGACGTCGGCGAGCAGTACGTAGTCGCCCCGCGCCCGCTCGACTCCGGCGGCGACCGCGGCGCCCTTGCCACGGTTCTCCTTGTAGGCGAACACGGGCTGCAGTCGCTCGTCCCCTTCCGCCGCCACGCGGAGGATCTCACGCGAGCGATCGCCGCTGCCGTCGTCGGCGACCACCACCTCGAGCAACTCCATGCCCGCCGCGGAGACGGCGTCGGCGGCACTGGTCTTCAGCGTCTCCACCAGCGCCGGAAGCCGCTCCTCCTCGTTGTAGGCGGGGATGACCAGCGAGAGGGTCGCCGGGGCGCCAAGATCGGGAACCGCTGCGGACTCGTCTCCCACGGCGCCAACGATAGACGTAGCGCGGTGCATGGTGCGGCAAACCTCAAGTGAGCCCGTAAGCATCTATAGCATGCGGCAATTGTCCGGCAGACCCGCCCACGCAGCCTCGCACAGCTTCCCCGCCTCGCTTCGCGAGCGGCGTAAACGTTGACATGCACCCGTCGGTGCGAGAGCTCGGCCTCGTAGGTTTCATCGCTGGCGCTGTCGCTCTCATCCTGTACGAGCCCCACGCGATCAACGGTGGTTTCCTAAGCGATGGCTGGAGCCAACTCGCGCTCTATGAATTTGCTCCGACCAGCGGCTTCTGGGACACGCTCTCGTACTTCCTGGATCAAGCCAATCTCGCCCCCCGACCACTTCAGGCAGCCTATCTTCTGGTTCTCTATGAAGTCCTAGGGAACCATGTTGGCTTTTGGCTTACGTGGCAGATCGCCACCAACGTGCTGATGGTGTTGATGCTCTTCGTTCTTTTGCGTCGACTTTCGATCCCGGGCTTTGACGCTGGCATCATCGCAACCTTGGTCTTAATCTTCCCAGCTGCCAACTCGCTGCGCTTTTGGACGCCGACCATCCAAGCGCCCATGTCGATCATGCTGGCCTTGTTGGGATTTGTCGTTGCGTTGGCCGCGTTCGACGCCATGCAAAGGCGATCGAGATTTCTTCTCCACACGCTCTCACTATTTCTGTTCGTCCTGAGTGTTCTCTTCTACGAGGTCACGCTGCCAATTCTGCTTACTTCGCTGCTGCTCTATCGGCTGCACGTTCGCTGGCGGGAGGCCGCCTTGAGATGGGCAGCAGACTGTGCAGTACTGATCCCCGTGGTCCTGACCGTCACCCTTGGTTCATCAACTGGTCACCAAGAGACCGAAGCAGGAATATCGGCTCACGCAACAACGATCTTCGATGCGGCCCGTGCGCTTTTCACGACCGTCGTGCTCCCATTTGGCAGCGCAGATTGGTATGTCGTCGGCCTGATCGCTCTAATCCCAGTCGCCGCAATTCTTGTGCATCGACGGCTTCCTCAGGACGATCCAATGCGTGCGGAATTGCGACGCTGGTTGATGGTGATCGTTGCTGGCCTGGCAGTCGTAGGACTCGGCTACGCAATTTTCGTACCCGGAACCGATTACTACAACCCGATGGCGCCAGGAGTCGGCAATCGGATCAATGCGGTCCCAAGCATCGGATGGGTGCTCATCTTCTACGCCTGTGCCATATTGGCTGCCAGCCTGGCTTTCCGAGGTCTTCCGAGGGCGCGCCTGTTGAGTTCTCTGGGTGCCGCTATCGCCTGTGCACTCATCGCAACCGGCTGGATCAGGTCCATCAATGACTACTCGGACTATTTTACGCGGGCCTACGCCGAAGACACCCGTGTTTTGGCCATGATTCACAACGTCATTCCCACGCCACGCCCCAACAGCACGATCTGGACCTTCGGCCAACCCGTGGAGATCGTACCCGGCGTACCCGTCTTCGGAAACACGTGGGACATGACGGGAAGTGTCCAATTAGAGTTCGATGACCCGTCGCTTACCAGCCTTGTGGCGGAACAGGACACCACGTTTCATTGCGGGCGCCACAGCGTGATTCCAGGTGGGAAATATGCCCTCGACGGGACTCCCGATCCGGCCTGGTCATCTCCGTATGGACATACCTATTTCATCAACACGGTTACCGGTCGCTCCACGATTATTTCTACGCCACGCCAGTGTCACCAAGCGGCACAGAGCTTCACTCGCTCGCCGCCCCTGCCGGGTGGCTAGCGCATGCCCATATTTCAGCCGTTCCCCGCCCCTCTCGGGCGGCCGAGCCGCGTTCTCAATCTACGCAGTAACAGGTATAGGCGCGCCGGCGGGCTGGCGAGAATGCGATCCCTCCTCGCCTGAAGCCTGTCCCTCTCTGCCCTTAGATCCTCTATCTCTCCACGCAAGACGCCGGTATCGGCCGCGTGGCGCTCTTCCCATTGGGCGATCGCGGTATCGCGCAGAGCCAGCTGACCCTCTGCATCCGCCAGGGCCTGGCGGCACTCCGCCTCGCGCGCGGCCGCGCCCTCCAGAGCTTCGACCTTGGCTTGCAATTCGGCGGTTTCGCGGCGGCGGGCCTGAATCTCACGCATTCCCTCTTGCTCCATTGCCGCAGCCTTCACAACGAACTGGTACGTGCGAGCGTCCTCGTCCTGCTCAAGCTCACGACGTAGCTCCGCCGGCACCACCTCATCGTCGAACTCCACCTCGGAAACATCGAAGTCCACCTCATGCCGGTGCAGATCGACCACCCCCAACTCCGCGTCGTCGAGCAGCTTCGCGAGCGTCTCTCGCGTGAAGAACCTGAGGTGCGTCGAATCGAGCAGGCCTTTTTCCCGGTATTCGAACCGACCTGAAAGAAGGGCAAGGCGGATGCTTCCGTGGGCGATATTCGGCACCGATATGACGAGATGGCCCTCCGGCATGAGAAACGGCTTTAAGCTCGTTAAAGCGCGCAGCGGGTCCTTCAGGTGCTCGATCACATCCGCTGCGACTATCGCGTCAAAGCGCTCCTGGTCCAGCTCGGCTTTGAGATCGAGCACGTCAAGATCGCCGACGATCACCCTCTCGCAGAACTCCCGCGCTTGCTCGGCCATATCCGGATCGAGCTCGACACCGACCACCGTGCAGCCACGTTCGGTGAGTACACGTGACATGTAGCCGGTAGCGGGTCCCAGCTCGAGAACTCTCGAGCCCTCCGGAACGAGCTTTACGACGTCAGCGTGCACGCTGCCGGAGTCAAGGTCAATCCCGCCGAAATCGTAGCGGGGAGATCCTTGTGGCCGCTCCGACTGCGGGTCTCCGCTGTCCTCTGGGCCTGCCCTCGGCAACATCCTCGGCAGGCTACCAGCGAGCAATGAGGTCAACGGGCATTTACTTCGCTACTCGCCCGAACGAAGCGCTCGATGTCGCCGCTACAGAGAAGTCCAACGTTTGCGGCGATGCGGTCGTCGCTCCAGTTCCACCAGCGAATACGCAGCAACTGCTCGATGATCGCCTTGTCAAAGCGGTGCCGTACCATCCGAGCGGGATTTCCGGCAACGATCGCATAAGGCTCAACATCGCGAGTGACGCAGCTGCTGGCAGCAATCACGGCTCCATCGCCAACTGTCACCCCAGACATGATCGTCGCGTCAGAGCCAATCCAAACATCGTTTCCAATCGTCACGTTTCCGTTCGTCTGAGGGTGTCCGGAAATCCCGTCGGCAGTTGGCCAGCTATCCGCAAATTCCGGAAACGGATAGGTGGTCACCCAGTCGGTCCGATGGTTGCCGCCGAGGAACACCTCAACGCGATCCGCAATCGAACAGAAGCTACCAACGGTCAGCTGCGCCGGCTCTCCCCAATGCCGGACGACGATCTGCTCGTGCCCATAGGTGTGACGCCCGACCTTCAAGGTGTCCGCTATGCGCTCGCCCAAGGGACGGTGTAGGTCGCTGCGGCGGTCCCGTTCTCGCTGCCGGCGTCGAGGACGAAGCCGAGGATTCCGTCGGGAAGGTAACCAAGCCTCACGGCTTCTCCAGGGTCGCAAGTCGCCAGCTGATCGCCGGTTGCTGGATGCGTGGTGCTGAAAAGCGGGCGCGAGCCCGGCAGGATCTCACGCCGGAGCCAACCGACGGTCTCGCTGTCATCCTCGTCGAGGCGCCGCTTGAGCCAGTGGCGCGCCAGATACCGGGCCCTGACCAGTGGAGACCAGTAGCGGTCCTCGTCAGAGGGTGGGGGGGGACGCATGGCCCAGCTCGCGAGCTTGCGCGGATCGCGGCTGGCGCGCCCGGGACACGCGAGGTCGCTGGCAAGCCGACCGTCGGCACGCAGGCGAAGTGCAACCAGATCGCGACCAGGCGATTTCAGGACGGCGCCGAGAGCGACGGCCCCCGACACCTGCTCCTCGGATGAACTGACGTGGTAGCGATGCCTTCCGCTGGAAGTGTCGAGCACCCGTAGAAGGTGGGCTGCGCGCCAGGGCTCGGCCTTGAACAGATCGCCGTGCGGGGGCATCGGGAAAGGCACTACCCAGCCGAGGGGGGCAAGTGGCTTGGCGATGGTGAACAGTGGATCTTCGCGGCCGGCCACGAGCACTCGTTCCCCGGTCTCGGGCATTTCCCGCAGCTCAAGGCGCTCGCATAGCGGTAGCGCCTGCTCGCCGACGTAGCCGAGCGCGCGTCCTTCCGAGAGCTCGTTTTGTTCTTCGCTGAGCTCGAAGGTGCCTGCCCGGGAAACGAGCCGCAAGGTGTCGGGCGCCGCAAAGAAATGCGTTACGCCGAGGTCGAACTCGAGCTCGAATCCGGGCGGCGGGTTCCGATCGTTGGTGACGATACGTGCCGGACCGTCAAGGTGCCGGTGGCGAGCCAGGTGCTGCGTGTCGGGCGGCGTCCAACCCTGCGAGTCCTTCCAGCGACGAATGGTCCCTGCCTCAAGAGCCGGAAGATCCGGCTCGTGTAGCGAGATGAGCTGTCTCGCCGTAGCGTCGGGACCATCGTCTGGCCGGACATAATTGAGGTCCAACCCAGGGCGATCACCATTGGAAGCGCTGGAGGAATCTTCGCGCATCGCATCCGTGGGCTTGTCGCCGTCACTTTGGCTAGGCACGAGACGCCACTGCATCACACCGTGCGCCTGCAGGGACATGGCAAGGTCGGCGACGATTGAGTCCTCGCTACCCAGCTCGACTCTTGGAATCCAGGCACCGGGAGGTCGCTCGAATGCAATCCCCCGCGGAGAGGACGCCTGCCTCTCGCGGCGGCTGAGCAGCGAAAGCGAGTGGCCCTCCGCCCCAGGCGCAGTTGCCAGCACGATGCCTGCCGTGTCCGTTTGAACGCGGAGAGCGCGCATGAGCTTCTCCACGAAAGCGGGTCTTGTGAGTACCCCGGCGGCCGGCGGGGTCAGCAGGCAGATCCAGCGCCCACGGGCGCTGCGAACCGCCTCCTGCAGCCACTCTGCTTCCCCTGCCTGACCCACCCCGACCGCCTTGGCACGGCCGTCGAGATCCTCTCGAGCGAGCAGCTCGAAGTCCAAGCACGTCTGCTCACCGGACCTGCTCAGGTCGGCTTCCGACCAGGTGGCCACCGGACTGTCCATCAGGATGATCGACAGGGCTGGCGCCCAAGCGCCTTTTATCTCGGAGCTCTTAAGGTAAAGACCTGGGTGCCGGGCCTCGATGGTCGTGTGGAAGTCGTCTGGGCCGTAATCCACAGCGTGGACGCGGCTGAAGCCTTGTTTCCGGTACAGGAAGGTGGGTCCATCGGCGTGCAGCCCGTGGATCTCCCGTTCGGCCAGCTGCAGGATGATGTCCCAGTCCTCGTGCCCGACTACGAGCTCCTCGGGATAGCGGATTCCGGTCTCGGTAAATGCTCGGAGATCGAAGAGGCACGGAGAGGGACAGATGTTGTGCTGCAGCAGCAGCCATAGGTTGAATGCCGGCATCTCGACGACGTCAGAGCGATTGCCCATGTGCTTCGCGTGTGGATATATGAAGCCAACGTCTTCGGGGGCGGCCTCAAGCTTGGCCACCATGCTGTCGAGTGCTCCCGGAAGGAGTGCATCGTCGGCGTCGAGCCAGAGCGCGTAGCTGGTGTCAAAGTACTCGAGTGCCCGATTGCGGGCGGCGCTCGGTCCCAGGTTGCCCGGCTGGCGCAGGACAGTCACTTTCGGATCACGGTCATATCGCTCGAGCGCCTCGATGGTCTCTGCGTCGTCGGAGCCGTCGTCGACGATGACGATGTTCGCGGGCTTGAGGAACTGAAGCTTGATCGAGCGGATACAAGAATCGAGATAGATGCCGTGCCGAAAGCATGGGACACCCACGCTCACGCTCGGCTCAGGCCGCGGATGGCGCGGGAACCGCATTGGGCCGGCGAGCGCAGACGAGCTAGTGTCGTTGCGAGTTTCCTCGGCGCGTCCGTGTTCCATACGCCATCGGCTCGTCGCCGGTCGTTCTGCCAACAGCCGCTCGTTTAGCGAGGAGTGCGTCGCGCCCATATCCGCCGTCCCTGCGTCATCGATCACCTCGATCCGGCTCAGCGGAATGCCTTGGGCAGCAATCTCCCTTTTTGTCTCATCCTCGTCTACCGAAAAGACGTCGATCAGGTTCCCGAAGCGGCTGGGTACGTAGCGCACATAGTCAGCGTCGCCAGGCTGCCCCCTCCGCAGTTGGGCCACAACCGAGGGCGGCTCCGGAAGGCTCGCCATATCCGGCAGCAGATCGAAGCCCAGATGCGAATCCATGATATGGACGAGCCGGACGTTCCGGGTCTCGACGAAACCCAGAATGAACTCGGGGAAGGAGCCACCGTTCATCAAGGCCGGCAGCTCCCAGATCTCCTCGGCCAGCGGTTCCAGATGAGCCAATCCGCGATTCGGCGATGGCTCCGTGGTGATCAGGGAAGGCGCCCACCGGTCTCGATCGATGCGCTTGAACCATGCGGTGGTCGCGTCGCCGGTCGAATTCAAATCGACCCCCGCGCTGATGTAGAGGATGGGCGCCCGTTTTCCCACGAGGGCTGATGATATGCAGCAGCCGCATCGGACATGGCTGAGCGTTACGCTTCGCCGCCATGGCAACCCGTGTGACCATCGTGGTTCACCTAGCTGGCCGGCGAGAGCAGGTGGATAGCTGCCTTGCAGCGCTGGCCGCCCTGGACTCGCAGGCGGCGCGGGACGTCATCGTCGTCAACGACGCCACCCCCGGCCTCGATAGCCTGCTCGACGACCTGCCGGGCGATGTAAAAGTCCTTCGCAACGAGCGACGGGAAGGACTTGTCGCATGCGCGGTTCGGGCCGGAGCGCAGTCGACCAGTGAGTTCGTAGTCTTGCTGCGCGGGACTTCAGAGATGTCGCCAGGAGCGCTCGATCCGCTCCTCGCACCCCTGTCTGATCCGTCCAACGCTGCGGTGGCAGCCAGTTTGCCCCTGCGTCCCGACAGCCACCCGGCTTGTACGCACGCGGTCGCTTTGCGCAGGAGCGACACCGCCGGCCTGGAGCGAGCGGTCGGAGTTGAGCCGGGTGACGAGCTGGCGGCCATCTGCATCGAGCTCGCATACAGCGGGCGTAAAATCGTGACGGCGCCTGATGCCACGGTCAGCGAGGCCCGGCCGCGAATCTCTCCTGCGCGTGCAAAACCCGGCGAGGAGCTCGAGCTGATGATCGTAATTCCAACCCTGGACGCCGCCTCCGACCGCGTCCGGTCATGCGTATCGGCAATCCAAGCGACGACGGAGGCCGCACATGAGATTGTCCTTGTCGATAACGGCGCGCCCCCGCAGGGCTTCAGCGCTCCGGTGAACGCGGGCCTGCGTGCGGTGGACACCCCCTACGCGGTCGTGATGAACGACGATGTCGAGCCCAAATCGGGGTGGTGGCCGCCGCTTCGAGAGGCGCTCGACGGCGGGGCCACCGTCGCTTTCCCACTAACCGAGGGCAGCTGGTACCGAACCGACTTCTCGGCATGGTGCTTCGCTTTGAGTCGAGCGACCCTGGACGAGATGGCGCATGGGCCGGGAGAGTTCTTCGATCCGGAACTCCGAGTCTGGTACCAGGACACGGATCTACTGGCCCGCCTCCAATCGATCGGGCGCCCGCCCGAGCTCGTCCGCGCATCGCGGATCACTCATGGGCTCTCAGTCACGGTGGAGAGCGAGGATCCCGAGCTAAAGGCCTGGGTCGGCGAGACGATCGCATCGGATCGGGCGGCATTCGAACGAAAGCACCCGACGGTGCCCGTCAACACCGCCGATTAGCAAGTTCATTAATGCCGCCCAAACCGCAGCGCCGGCACACGCCATGCCGCCTCGACGACTATCGCGCCGCCCATCTTGGAGTGGCCGAGCTGGCGCTCTCGAAGGACGATCGGCACCTCAACGACGTCTTGCGCTTCCGGTGCAGCACCTCGACTCTCTCCTCGCGTGCCGCGAAGTCGTCGGTGATCTTTCCGGTGCCGTCGGGCGAGTTGTCGTCGACGATCAGGACCCGGCCCGACTCGAGCAGCTTGGCCAGCACGGCGGAAACGACCTGTCGAAGGTTCTCGGCCTCGTTGTAGCTGGGCAGGACGAGCCACGGCGTCTGTCGCGTGCCGCTGCCCGGCATTGGTGCGATGCTAGTTGGAAGCCTTGTGGAGGGGCGCCCAGGGGCGCCAGGCCTATGGCCCCACGCGCCCGCCGTTGATGTTGGCGAAGGCGCACAGGCGGGCTTTGGCTTGAGCGGATGCTGTCGCGGAAGAAGCCGGTCGAGTCGCAGAAGTTGCAGGAGCCACGCATGCTCTCCAGGTGAACCAGTAGACGGCGTCCCTGCTCGCATTGGGCGGCTTGGTGCTCGGTTCGCCGAAGAGGCCGGAGACGATCGTCTGACGCTGCGATCGTCCCGCTTCAACGCCCGGTTGGCGATCTTCAGCAGCCGCGCGTAGCGGGCCGATGGGGCGGGTTCGGCGAAGTAGAAGAAGTTGACCTCTTCCAGATCTGCCACTGGCGCAGCGACACCTTCGGCACGAAGTCGCCGTGCGGACCGTAGCATTCGACCGCCGCGCGCAGGCACGCCGCCCAGGCGCGGCTCTGCCTGGGGTTGTGACCGACAGCCGCGTGTACTCGCGCACCAGCCAGCCCGGGGTCGAGTAGACGAACGGAGCACCGTAGGCGCTGGCGTGCAGCGGTCTTCACGACGCCGTCGAAGGCGCCCATTCATAAGGCTTGTTGGGCGCAGGCTGGACGCCGCTCTATGCAAGCGGCAGCGCACAGCGCCGATCCGGGCCAGCGCGCATGCGCTTGGCCTCGGTCTCAGCAAGGGACGTCTGCCGGCCGACGCCGAGAGCCCCATCGAAGCGGAACCTGAGCGTCCTGGACTATCGCGGCGTCAAATACGCACAATCTCGTGGCACGCCTATCCCCCTAGTGCAAAGGCAGGGATCCCACCCCACTCCGTAACCCAAGTCTCCAGAATACTTCCCTGCTTCACCAAAATGTTGTTTTCACCGGTGGTGCGAACTCCGATCAGCGCACCGCTAAATCGATCTGACTCAAGATCGACTTCCTGAACCGGCGCGATCTCATCGACCCACGTGGCATACAGGCTCCCCTGCTTAACCCAAGCGTGTTCGTCGTTCGTCAACACCCCGATCAGCGCTCCGTTTTTCGGGTCGCTTGCAAGACTCAACGATTTAACGCCACCAAACTCCTCAACCCACGGTGCGTAGAGGCTTCCCTGCTTGACGGCAGCCGTTCCATTTCCCGTGACTATTCCGATTAGTGGTCCGTGGCTAGAGTCCGTTGCCAGCTCTAGCGACTGCACAGGCCCGATCTGGTGGACCCATGCCCCGTAGAGACTCCCTTGCTTAACCCACGCATGTCCTTCATTCGTCAGGACTCCGATTAGCGGGCCGTTTACGGGATCAGTGGACAATCTCAATGATTTGATGCCGCCGAACTCTTCAACCCATGGTGCATAGGGACTTCCTTGCTTAACAAATGCTGTTCCATCACCCGTGACGATCCCGATGAGCGGGCCATTTGCTTCGTCCGTGGCAACCGTCACCGACTGTGCCGACGTACCGAGGTTCACCCACTGCCCGTGAAGGTCGCCTTGCTTCACTAAGACTTGGTCGTCCGCGGTAATGACCGCAATAAGAGGTCCATTAACTGGATCCGATGCCACGCTAAACTTTTTGATCGGCCCAATGACATTTACCCATTCGCCGTAGAGATCCCCTGACTTGATATACAATTGATTAGTTGCAGTCTTGACTGCTACCACCGGCGGAGCGGCAGCCGGCCATTTCGGTTTCCCGGTCTGTTCCTGATAGGCCCACCATGACTCTCGATAATTTCCGGCCATGTCGCGTAGACCACAGCGGTAGGCCCAATGGGAAAAGTTGGCATCCCGGCTGTTGTACCAGAGAAGCACCTGAATGTTCTTCGCCGTCTCTTCACTCTTGGCCCAACTAATGCTTTCCGACAGAAGGTCGGCTTGCTGGCCCTCGTCGACAGCGGGAAAGTTTGAATCGCCGAAGTTGTCCAGAGGCCAGCCCACCTCGGTGATCCACAGTGGCTTGCTCGGCCCGCCCGGCAATCCGTTCAATATGGATCGACTATTGTTCACTTGGTTCTTGTACACGTCAAGACTGGCTGTCTTGGTCACCGGGTCAAAACCGTACGGATGTATGGACATGCCGGTATAGGCAGACGCCACGCCCGGGACGTTATATGCCTTGGTCACAAAGTTTTGGTAGCTATCCCCATAAGGGAAGGCGATTCCACCGAAAAGGATGCCCGTATTTTTTGCCGCCTTCGTCTGTGAGGCCTGTTGGATCGCGGCGGCGGTATAGACTAGTAGTTGTCCATACTTTTCGGGCTGAATGCATGTGCCCGCTCCTGCGATGAACGGCTGACCTTCTGCTTCGCACGAAGCTTTGCTCACGACTGGATTATTTTCCACCAGGTTTGGCTCGTTCCATATCTCCCAATCAGTCACCGGCTTAGAACGACTCGCCGATGAACCTTTCATGCATATGCTTGCCGCTGGTTCATCAGCATGGGCAGCTGGTCGGGTGACCTTGGGAATGCCCTGCGGATTAGTGGGTAGGCGATACGGAGTGTGCTGTGATCCGGTTGGACACGGCGCGACGGCCGAAGCAGTTGATCAGCCGTATCGATCCAGCTTCTTCAACCGTAATGCTGCGTCAAGCTCTGTGCCACAGGTATTGAGCGGCCGACCCAATTTCTTTTCTACTGCTCGTAGGCGATTTCCCACAGTCTTGGGACTTACGTTTAGCACTGCCGCAGCTGACGAGACAGTTTGTCCGGCGTCGAAGTAGGCGCGAAGCGTCTCGCACAATGCCTTACCCCCGTCCCGATCTCGGGAGAGGGGGTCGAGGTAGATCTTCTGCAGTGAAGTCTTGAGAAGGTCGTCTCCCGATATCGACGCAAGGAGCGCCTCGTCGGCATAATGCACCTGCTTCGCGTCCGCGTGTAGGGCTACCTGTAGAACCGCATCTGCCTGCCGGTGGGTCAACCTCCAACCGTCAATGCCACGGTCCTGCTCGCCGAGCGCCAGTGGCAGATGCGGCGGCCAATGCTGCGAGATGGCGCGCTTGAGGGTCGCCGGCTTCTCCGCGGCGGTCCCTCCCAGCCATGCCCAATGGGTCTGGTCTGTGATCCGGACAACCAAGAGGCGACGGTCGAGCGAGCGAGCGAGGCGACCAATCGCTGGCTGGGCATCCCGCCCGAGTGCAATCAGGCCAGTATGGACACGGTCGAAGTCGTATTCCAGACCGGAAGTATCGAGGACCTCTCCAGCAAGCAACCTCTCCACCTGGTCGATGCGGCTTCGTTCCCCGGTGCCCGATCGCGCTGCGTGCTCGCGACGGTACTCGGCGCTGACCGCGGCAACGACACGGTTGAAGAGCACCGCCTGGGCTTCGCGAATGCGCCTGAGCTCGGTCGAAGCGAGCAAATCGCCCTCTTCGGTCTCCTCCATCACGAAGTTGCCGAGCAACGTGTAGCCGGCCACATAGCGTTGGACGACGGTTTCGAGCTGGACGCCGTTTTGGACCGCGAGGCGCGCCTGATCGAGCAACGCCTGCGGAATCTCTGGATCTTGCTCGCCATGCTCGATCGCCTTGAAGCCGAGGTTGATGGCCGCCGCGATTGCCTCCCGCAGGCCCTCCTCGTACGCCGGCTCTCCGAGGCCGCCAGCGTCGGATTGTTGACCGATGTAAGCGAGGGTCGCCTGCTCGATCTCCACGCGTCGGAACCGCAAACGTGCCGAGAGTTCGGCTCGCCTGATGTTGGATCTCGTATCTGGCATCGACGGTCGACCGAGGCACTTAGCGATGCTCTGTCTCGGTACGAAGAAATCTAATGGCTGTGCCCGATCAATGCAATTGCGGCCCGGAAACCGGCGCACCTTGCGGGTCAGAGCGTAAGGTCGCAGCTCTCCGGGGGGAGAATTTTCCGCGCCACAGGCTTATAGGAGTGCGAAGCGAATGGCCATCGCGGCGGCGACTCTGCCGCCGCCGAAATGTTTAAGGTGCAACAATGCCTGTGATGCTGGAGCGCTGGAACGACGACAAGATGGATGCCCTCGATGCGAAGGTGGACGGGCTCGACGCCAAGGTGGACGAGCTGGGCTCGCAGATGGCCGAACAGCGGCAGGAGCTGCGAGCGGAGTTGAAGGAGCAGGGGCAGGAGCTGCGAGCGGAGTTGAAGGAACAGGGGCAGGAAATGAAAGTTGGCTTCGAGCGCGTCGATGACAGGTTCGACCGCATGCACAGGACCCTGCTCGTGATCGGCGGCGCGCGGTCATCGCGACATTGATCGCCGCGTTGGCGGGCCACCCCTAGCCCGGGCGAAGCGGAGCGCCGGCACTCGCCAGGCCGCCTCCACGACGATCGCGCCCCCGTCCCGCCCCGCCCCTCGTTGTAGGGGCAGGACGAGCCACGGCGGTTCTCGCGTCGTGCTCCCCGGCATTTGCGCGATGCTAGTTGGGCAGAGGGGGGAGAGTTTTCCGCGCCACAGGCTTATAGGAGTGCGAAGCGAATAGCCATCGCGGCGGCGACTCTGCCGCCGCCGAAATGTTTAAGGTGCAACAATGCCTGTGATGCTGGAGCGCTGGAACGACGACAAGATGGATGCCCTCGATGCGAAGGTCGGCAGGCTGGAGGTTGGGCTGGCGAGGACGGACGCGAAGGTCGACAGGATAGAGGCGGATGTCGCGAAGCTCGACACGAAGCTCGACGAGCATCGAAAGGAGGCGAAAACCGCCTTCGAAAAGGTGAACGATCGCCTGCTTTATGGGTTGATGGCGATCATCGGCGCAGGCGCTACGATCGCCGGGGCCGTGCTTGCCGCCCCGCATCTGTAGCGTCGGCGCGGCAATGGCGGTTGAGTCGCAGCGCCGGCACACGCCATGCCGCCTCGACGACTATCGCGCCGCCCATCTTGGAGTGGCCGAGCTGGCGCTCTCGAAAGACGATCGGCACCTCAACGACGTCGAACCCGCAGCGCACGGCCCGATAGGTCATCTCAACCTGGAAGGCATAGCCGCGCGAGCGAATGGATTCGAAGTCGATCGCCTCCAACACCTCGCGCCGGAAGCACTTGAAGCCGCCCGTCAGATCGCGCACCCCCACCCCAAGGACAAAGCGCGCGTAGGCGCTGCCGCCGCGGCTGATCACCCGACGCAGCGCGCTCCAGTCGCGCACGCCGCCGCCATCCACGTAGCGTGAGCCGATCACGAGATCCGCGCGCTCGCCGGCCTCGAGCAGGCGCGGGAGATACGCCGGGTCGTGAGAGAAGTCCGCGTCCATCTGGAGGACGTGCCCCGCTCCGCCGTCGAGCGCCCTCTTGAAGCCGGCCAGGTAGGCGGGGCCGAGGCCTTCCTTGCGCTTCCGGTGCAGCACCTCGACTCTCTCCTCGCGTGCCGCGAAGTCGTCGGCGATCTTTCCGGTGCCGTCGGGCGAGTTGTCGTCGACGATCAGGACCCGGCCCGACTCGGGCAGCTTGGCCAGCACGGCGGGAACGAACTGTGGAAGGTTCTCGGCCTCATTGTAGGTGGGCAGGACGAGCCACGGCGGTTGTCGCGTCGTGCTCCCGGGCATCGGTGCGATGCTAGTTGACGGGGGAGAATTTTCCGCGCCACAGGCTTATAGGAGTGCGAAGCGAATGGCCATCGCGGCGGCGACTCTGCGCCTTCGAGCGCTTCGAGCGAGCCCGAGGCCCCTACGGCCGAACGCGCCCGCCGCTGATGTTGACGAAGGCGCGCCAGGCGGGCTTTGGCTTGAAGCGGATGCTGTCGCGGAAGAAGCCGGTCGAGTCGCAGAAGTTGCAGGAGCCGCGAATGTCTTTCCAGGTGAACCAGTAGGCGCCACGCAGGTTGAGCCGCCCGCGGTTGTGGATCATGTATCGGTAGGCGCGCCGCATCTCGCGCAGCTGGAACCCGGTTCCCTGCTCGAAGCTGACCAGATTGGGGTTGTTCTGCGAGCCCCAGCCCATCTCGGTGATGTAGAGGCGGACGCGGCGATCGCGATTCTGCAGGGCCACGTCCCGCATTTCCTCGGTCATCCGCACCAGGTCACGGGCGGTTTCGGAGTAGGGGTGCAGGGCGATGCCGTCGAAGCTGGCCTTGATCCCGCGCACCCGGTAGAGACGGCGCAGGAAGTCCACCGCATGCATCGCGTTGGGCGGCTTCGCGCTCGGTTCGCCGAACAGACCGGAGACGATCGTCTTGACGCTGCGGTCGCCGCGCTTCAGCGCCCGGTTGGAGATCTTCAGCAGCTGCGCGTAGCGGGCCGGCGAGGCAGGCTTGGCGAAGTAGAAGAAATTGGCCTCGTTCCAGATCTGCCAGTTGCGCAGCGGCACCTTGGGCACGAAATCGCCTGAGCCGCGCCAGTGCTCGCGCCAGAACTCGCCGTGCGGGCCGTAGCGTTCGGCCGCCGCGCGCAGGAACGCGGCCCAGGCGCGGCGCTGCCTGGCGTTGTTGACCGGCAGCCGCGTGTAGTCGCGAGCGAGCCAGCCGGGGGTCGAGTAGACGAACGGGAGCACCCGCAGGCGCTGGCGTGCGGCGGTCTTCACGACGTCGTCGAAGGCGCCCCACTCGTAGTCGCCGGTGGGCGTCGGCTGCGCACCGCTCCAGGCGAGCGGCCAGCGCACGGCGCCGATCCGGCCGGCGCGCATGCGCTCGGCGTCGGTCTCAGCAAGGGTGGTCTGCGGGACGATGCCGAAGAACTCCCGCGGCACGGCTCGCGCGGTTCCCGCGCCGGCAGAGAGTGAGGTAGCGGTCACCCCGACGAGGGCGAAAAGGGCGGCTACGGCAGCGAGTGCGATCGGCTTCAGACGCATCCTGCAGAGAACCCAATCACTATCTGGAAGTAGCGGCGTTTAGGGTGACGCGATGCTCGGCAGGGCGGAATACGTCGGCAGGCGGCTGCGGGAAAACCTCGATAGATCGGTTTTCCTCCCCTCGCCGCCGGACACGCTGAGGTTCAGAGGCTGGGAAGGAGGCGTGGTCCTCCTCTCCTTCCTCGCGCTTGCGACCGTCCTGCAGCTGTTCCGAGCCGGCCCGTCGACCGCGCTGAGTTCGCTCTGGGCGGAGGACGGGCCGGTCTTCCTCGGCGGAGCGCTGTCGCACGGCTTCTTCGCGGACGTGTCCACCCCCTACGCCGAATACCTCGTCTTGATGCCTCGCCTGCTCGGCGAGGTCGGTTCGATCGTGCCGCTGCCCGACGCAGCCGTGGCGATGAACCTCGGCGCCGCCCTCGTCGTCGCGATCGGCGGGCTCGCCGTCTGGTTCGCCGCCGCCGGGCATATCCGCAGCGCCTACCTGCGAGCCCTGCTGGTGGCGCTGACGATCCTCCCCCCGGTGGCCGGCGAGACGGTCGCGTCGCCGGCCAATGTCGCCTGGCACATGACCTTCGCCGTCTTCTGGCTGCTGCTGTGGCGACCCGCGACCACCTGGGGCGCCTGCCTCAGCGCGCTGGCGATCCTGCTCACCGGCCTGAGCACGCCGGCCGTCTTCTTCTTCATCCCGCTCGCCATCCTGCGGGGGCTCGCGATCCGCGATCGCCGCGACGCCCTGGTGGTCGGGAGCTTCGCACTCGCGATGGCCATCCAGCTGCCGGTCACGGCGCTCAGCGACGAACACACCTCCACCTACCTGTGGACGAGCAACATCATTACCACCTTCCTGCAGCGCGTCGTCAACGGCGCCGCGCTCGGGCTCGAGCTCGGCGGGTCCGCCTGGGCCGACTGGGGGTGGCCGTTCCTGATCGCGATCACCGTCGCGGTAGCGGTCTACCTGGTGGCCCTGCTGCTGCGTGCCTCGTCCAGTCGCGCGGTCGCCGCGATCGCGATCGCCACCTCGGTGGCGATGTTCCTGCTCTCCAGCTACTCACGCGCACTCGGCAACGCGATGACCTGGCCCCCCGACATCCACAACAACGTCGGCGGCCGCTACGCGCTGGTCCCGGTCCTGCTCTTGATCGGCGCCGCCCTTGCGCTGCTCGACTCGCGACGCCCGTTGTCGAAGGGCCGTCTGATCGCGGCGATTGCGACCGCAGCGGTGCTGCTGGTGTCCATCGCCACCTCGTTCGACGTCAATGCCGCCACCAACCGGGGTGGGCCCCCGTGGAAGGACAGTCTCGACGCCGCCGCCGCGGAGTGCAGAGCCAAAAAGCTCGCCGAGGCCCCGGTCTTCGTCGCGCCCGAAGGATGGACGATGACCGTCTCCTGCGACCGCCTGGTCGCTCAGTAGCCACCGCCCAGCTTGCGGTGGTCCCAGGTCGCGGTCCGCAGGGGCTTGAAGCGGATCGCCACCCGCTTCGGGGCCTGGGCCTCGAGCGCCGCCTTGGCGTCGCCCTCGACCGAGGAGATTCCCTCCGCGTAGCGCACGGTCAGCTCTTCGGCGAAGCCGATCACGGTCTCGAAGTCGCGGTGGATCTCGGCCTCGGCCTCGATCTGTGCACCGCGCAGCTCGCCGTACTCGCGGCCGGTCTCGACCAGCACCGTGGCGCGAGGGTCGCGTTCGAGGTTGCGCACCTTCTGCGACTTGGCGTAGGTCCAGATCCAGACCTCGCCCTCGCGCGGCACGAACCAGAGCGGCATCGAGTGCGGCCAGCCGCGCGGCCCGTTGGAGGAGACGACCGCGATCCGCTCGCCCTCGAGCAGCTCGAGCAGCTCGGCCTCGTTCAGCTTGATCTGGTCCCGGCGACTCACGGCGCGGACTCTATGGCAGCCCGGGCCGATGTTTGTCGCAGAACTTTTTGATTCTGCGCGCCATACGCGCGTCGCGCTGCCCTAGCGTCGTGGCCGATGAATTTCTCAGCGCCCGACCCCGCAATAGCGATGCCGCCATCCGCCACTGCTATCGTACGTACGAAGACGCCCAACCACGTACGTACGCATCCACTGGAGGATCCGATGGCGCTCAGCGCATCGAAACTACGAGCCAATGTCTACCGCTTGCTCGACGAGGTGCTCGAGACCGGCAAGCCGTTGGAGATCGAACGCAACGGCGAGATCTTGGTCATCGTGCCCCGGAAGACTGAAACGGTCTGGGATCGGCTCCCCCGTCGCAAGGGCTTCATCGTCGGCGATCCCGACGAGCTGATCCACATGGACTGGTCCTCGGAGTGGAACCCTGATCCAAATTGACACCCATATAGTCGGCTGGCTCTACGAGGGTGAGGAGCGCCGCATCCCGGAGCCGATTCGGGAGCGTATGGAGACGGACTTCATCGGCGTCTCGCCGATAGTCGAGCTCGAGCTCACCTATCTCTATGAAATCGGGCGCGTGACCGAGCCCGCCTCGGCGCCACTCTCGACCCTGCGGCGCATTTTCGGCTTGAAAGTCCACGATGCGTCGTTCGCCGAAGTGACGCAGGCGGCGGGACCGCTCACCTGGACCCGCGACCCCTTCGACCGCCTGATCGCGGCACACGCGATCGTCGCCAACGCGCCACTGGTCACCGCCGACGAGACGATCCGCGAGAACCTGCCGCTGGCGATCTGGGACTGAGCGGCCCGGCTGCGGCGCCGCGGAGGCGCTACTTCAGCCGCACCGAGCGCGCCTTCTTGCCGCCGGGGATCGCGACGACGAGATCGGCGCGCAGGCGACGGCGCTTGCGGGCGAGCGTGCGCCCGCCCTTGCCGAGCGCGACGCGGAAGCTGTGCGAGCGCCCGCCGGTGAGGCGGAAGCCGCGGCGCCCGATCGAGCGGCGCACGACGCGGGTCCTGATCACCGGCCGGCCGCGGCGGCGCACACGCAGGCGCTTGCGCACGCGGGTGCGCAACAGGACCTGGCCGGGGCACGCGGTCCCCTCGGGCCACTCGCAGCGGATCCCCACACGCACGCCGTTGCCCTCGGTCTCGATCGAGGTGAGTGAAATCGGCACCGGCACGCCGACATAGCGGCAGCCGAGCAGCCGGTCCGAGCCGGCGCCGATGTCGAGCGCGTAGACGCAGACGCGCTGGCGGCCGCTGCCGACAACCGGGAAGGTGACGTCGAAGCCGTGCGGTGAGCCGGCGCGCGAGTACTTCTCGATCAGGTCGGGGCGATCCTGCGAGGCGACCGGGCCGAGCTCGTAGCGCGCCGCGCCGCGCGGGCCCGATCCCTCGCCCAGGTAGGCGTGGATCTCGAGCTGCTTGCGCGGTGCGTTCGGGTCGAACGCCCAGCCCTCTATCTGCACCTGCCCCGGAGCGGGGGAGCTGACCGAGTCGAAGCTGCCCTTGGGATCGTCCGATGAGGGTGCGCCGGAGCCGGCCGTCCCCCCTTCGACGTAGTTGTTGTCGATGTTGATCGTCACCCCTCCCCAGGTCTCGTTGTGGCCGCCGCGATACTGGTGGATGCGCTGGTGGTCGTTCCAGGCGGAAGCCGGGATGTAGGGGTCGGCGGCGTTGGCGCGACCGTTCCAGTTGGCGAACCAGAGGTGGTCGGGCTGCGAGTAGGGCGTGCCGAGCCGGGAGACGAGGTCGGCGATGCCGGAGGCGCTGCTGCTGTAGACGCCGGATTCGTAGCCGAGCGCGCGGATGCGCTGCGTCCAGGCGGCGAGGAAGGTCAGCGTCGCGTTGGTCGCGCTCGCGGTGCGCGAGTAGCTCTCCATGTCGTAGTAGATCGGGCTGCCCTCGCCGATGCCGACGAGGCGGGCGTCGTTGACCGCGTCGCTCGCCGCCGCGGCGCCCTGCAGCGAGGCGCTGCCGGGGCTGAGCTTGGCGCAGGAGCTGCAGCTCGAGGTCGGCGCCTGCAGGCCGACGTAGGTCGGGATCAGGCTCCAGCCGGCGGCGACCTGGGCGCTGACCCAGCTCGCGGTCAGGTTCGGCTGCGAGCAGGCGCGGTTGAGGCCGCCGATGTAGACGCCGACCGCCCGGTAGGGCGAGGCCCCCCAGGCCGACATCGAGCGCCGCGAGGGCGCCGTGCAGGCGTCGAAGCCGAGCCCGGTGAAGTTCGAGGTCGCAGAGATCCGCGCCGGCCGCACCCGGCTGGCCTCGGCCCGGGCGCGGGCCGCGCGGGCGCCCGCGGCGGGGTCGACGAGGATCGCGCGTCGGCGCCCGATCGCGTTGACCGGACAGCGCTGCTCCGACCCCGGCGTGCCGAGGTAGACGGCCCTGCGGTCGAGCCGCACGCAGGCATGCGGGTTCTCGGCCAAGCGGATGACCGGCCAGCCGTCGGGGACCGCGACCGTGTCGCCACGGAAGTCGATCGTCTTCGCGCCGGCGCTCGCGGGCAGGGCCGCCGCCAGCGCCAGCAGGCATAGAACAACGCGGCGCATCTACTCACCAACCGTGCCACAAGCCAAACGTTTCGGGGTTTCTCCAGCTACCGGCGCAAGAGTTCTACCGAGACCGGGGCGGCCCCGGCACAAGGTCCAACTCCAGCCAAGGGCCCTCGCCGGCCATCGGCTGGGTGCGGCCGTCGAGCCAGTCGGGCTGCAGGTCGTCGTAGTGGGGGCTCGCCGGATGGCCCGACTGGCCGGTGAACATCTGCCAGCGCGAGCGCGCCGGGGCGGTCGGGTCGGCGACCATGCGCCAGCTCGGCGCCCAGACCGCTTTGTAGGGGTCGTTGGGGTCGTAGGCGATCTGGCTCACGGTCTCCTGCGCGCCGCCGGCCCTGAGCCTGCGGTTGAGCAGCTTGCGCAGCAGCGGGTTCGCTTCGCCCAGCGCGTGCGGGAACTCCATCTCGTGCACATGGCCCCAGCGCCAGCCCTCGGGGTCGGGGCCGAAGCGGTCGGTCAGGTCGTCGAGGGCGCCGCTCAGCGCCTCCAGCACGAGCCCGTCCCAGGGGCGGCCGACCAGCTGCTCGTCGCCCTCCTCCCAGAGCTTCATCAGGTGCGAGTGCCAGCGCCAGGGCGAGGTCACGTGGGGCATGAAGCCGTTGTCGGCGCGGTCGAGCCAGCGCTCGCAGAGGTCGCGGTCGCCGATCGCCGCCCGCGCCACCTCGCGCCCCAGCCGCAGCAGGAAGGCCTGGTAGATCGTGCCCGCGACCGAGTCGGGGTCGAGCCGGCCGTCCCAGCTGCGCAGCCGCTCGAGCGCGCTGACCTCGCGCTGCCCGGCGGGGCTGAGGCGACCGAGGCGCCGTGCCGCCTCGAGCCCGGGCAGCGAGAGGTTGTCGGATTGCATCGCCTCGAAGCCCTCGATGTCGTGCTCCTCACCGGCCCGCAGCAGCTGCTCGATCCGCTTCGCGCGGTAGCCGTCGAGCCACTCGCTGGTGATGTGGTGCCGGTAGTCGTCGCCGACGATGCGGTTGTTGGCGGTGACGAGAAAGCCGCTCTCGGGGTCGACGACCTCAGGCAGCTCGTCGTAGGGGATCGCCCCCTCCCACTCGAACTCGCCCTCCCAGCCGGGCTTCGGCAGGTCCGGGCAACCGCCCCGGCGCAGCGGCAGGCGGCCGATCAGCTTGTACCCGATCGAGCCGTGGCGGTCGGCCCAGATCAGGTTGGAGGCGGGCGAGGTGTGGCCCTCGAGGCTGGCGACGAGCTCGGGCCCGGAGCGGATCCCGTGCAGTTCGAACATCCCCTTGAACGCGGTCGGCGCGTCGAGCGCGATCCAGCGCAGCGCCAGCGGCTCGGCGTCATCGGCGCCGAGCGCGGCGTTGACCAGCGGACCGTGGTGGGTGAGGCGGACGTCGAGCGGCTCGGGCTCGTCGCGCCCCTTGACCGCGATCTCCTCGCGCACGATCTCGAGCGGCCGCCACTCGCCTTCGAACAGGTAGCGGTCGTCCTCGACCCGCTCGACGAAGAGGTCCTGGACGTCGGCCATCACGTTGGTGAAGGTCCAGCAGACGTCGTTGTTCTGGCCCATGTAGACGCCGGGCATGCCCGGCAGCGAGGCGCCGCGGACGAAGCGATCGCCGAGCGTGAGCCCGACCTGGTACCAGATGCCCGGCATGCTCGGCGGCAGGTGCGGGTCGCCGGCGATCAGCGGCGAGCCGGTCGCGCTCAGGGCCCCGCTCACCGCCCAGTTGTTGGAGCCGCTGGCCTCCGCCGCCATCCCGATCGCGCCGCGCACGGCGTCGATCTGCTCGGCGAGGCCGAGGCCGTCGCCCGACCACGGTTCCTGGGTGACGACCGGGTTGTCGGCGGGATAGCCCGGGTCGAGCTTCGCGGCCAACTCGTGGCCGAGCTCGCGGGTCATGTCGGCCCGCAGCAGCTCCTTCTCCCAGTTGGTCGAGAGCCCGAAGGCGAGCAGCTTGCCGAGGCCGAGGATGTCGGCCGGGCGCCACGGCTCCCACTCCAGCCGCAGGAGCTGCATCTCGAACGGCAGCGCCCTGGCGCTCGCGGCGGCGGCGTTGACGCCTTCGCAGAAGCGCTCCAGCAGCGCGCGCAGCTCGGGGTCGAGCGTCTCCGCCTCGCGCTCGGCGGCGCGGCGCATGCCGAGCGTGCGCATCAGCCGGTCGACCGGCAGCCCCTCGGCGCCGGCGAACTCGGAGACCCGGCCGGAGAGCGCGCGGCGGTAGAAGTCCATCTGCCAGAGCCGGTCCTGGCCGTGGCAGAAGCCCTCGGCGAACCAGAGGTCGGCGGCGCTCTGCGCCTCGATGTGGGGCACCGCCCAGCGATCGCGCCGCACCCGCACGGCCCCCTCCAGCTCGGGCAGCTCGATCTTCCCCTTCAGC
>DASTVL010000294.1:0-5273 GCA_035759115.1 Solirubrobacterales bacterium
CGCCGGCGGCGGCGAGCAGCGCCGCGAGCAGAAAGGCGAGTGCGCGCCGTCGCCGGCTCATGCGGCCGGGCGCCGGCCGTCCACAAGCGGCAACTCCAGCAACGCCAACGAGCCGCGCTCGGAGCGACGCAGGGCGAAACGGCCGGCGTGGCCGGCGGCGACCTGACGGACCACGTTCAGGCCATGGCCGTGACGGCCGCGACCGGAGAGCCGGACGATCGCCTCGCCCGGCGTCTCGCGCCGCGCCGCCGGTCGCGCCGCCCGGCCGGAGTCGGCGACGACGATCCGCACCCCTCCCCTGTATGGCCGGACGTCGACCGAGATCGCCGGACCACCGTGCTCGATCGCGTTGACGATCAGGTTGTCGAGCGCCTGCGCCAGCTCGACCCGGTCGCCGAGGACGGCGGCGCGCCCGGCGCGCCAGCGCAGGCTCAGCGTCGCGCCGGCCTGACCCGCCCGTCCGCGCCAGCGCCGCAGCGCCGCTTCCAGCAGCGGCCGCAGCTCGACCTCCTCGGCCGGCCGCCGCAGGCCGCCGCCGTTGACCTCGCGGTCGAGCCGCTCCAGCGCCGCGGCGGCGAGCTCGACCGAGCTCTCCAGCACCGGCGGCGCGCCCGGGCCGGGACCGCCGCCGACCAGCGCGATCGCCTGCAGCGGTCGGCGCAGCTCGTGCAGCGCCTGGTTGAGCGCGAGCCGGCGGCGGCCCGCGCGCAGCCCCTGGAAAGCCAGTGCCGTCGCCATCGTCAGCGCCAGCGGCCAGCCGGCGTGTATCGCGGCGAGCTCGATCATCCGTCGAGGAGGCGGTAGCCGACGCCCCAGCAGTTGACTACGTAACGCCCGCTCTGCGGATCCAGTTTGCGCCGCAGCCGGCTCGCGTGCGAATCGAGCGTGCGCGTCTTGGTCGGCGTGCGGTAGCCCCAGACCTCGCCGAGCAGCTCGCGCTTGGAGAAGACGCGATGCGGGTCGGTGGCGAGAACGTGCAGCAGCGCGAACTCTTTCTTGGAGAGCTCGACCGCCCGGCCCTCGACCCAGGTCCGCCGCCGCCCCGTGTCGACCACGATGTCGCCGACCCGCAGCGACCCGCTGCGCCGCTGCTCGACCCGCCGCAGCACGGCCGAGATCCGCGCCCGCAATTCGCCGTAATGAAACGGCTTGACCACATAATCGTCGGCGCCGAACTCGAGCCCGCGCACACGGTCTTCCTCGCCGCCGCGACCGCTGAGCACGATCACCGGCAGGCGCGGATCGAAGCGGGACACGATCCCGTCGGCGCCGCGGATCTCCTGCAGCACGTCGAGCCCGGAGGCGTCGGGCAGGGTCAGGTCGAGCAGCATCAGGTCGGGCTGCTTGAAGCGGCAGAGCCGCAGCGCGTCGGAGGCGCTGGGCGCCGGCAGCACCCCGTAGCGGTCGGCGACGAGGTGGTCGCAGAGCAGCTCCAGGGTCGGGGTGTCGTCCTCGCAGACGACGACGCTGGCGATCTCCTGGCGCTGGGGCAACATCCACCCTTCTAAGGGCGGGGAGACGGAAACTCTCCCCCCTCGGCGCTGCCAGACAGCCGCAAATCGCGGAAACTCAGTCGGTCAGCAGCCGCTCCAGGAACTCGACGTACTGGAGGGTGTGGCGGTCCTCGAGGAAGTTCTCGCGCACGCTCTCGCGCGCGGCCTCGCCGATCGCCGCGGCGCGCTCGGGGTCGGCGAGCAGGCCCGCGACCGCGGCGGAGAACTCGTTCAGGTCGAGCCCGTTCTTCAGCAGCACCCCGTTGACCCCGTCGGCGATCTGGTCGACGATGCCGCCGACCGCCGTGGCGACGACCGGCCGCCCCTTCCACATCGCCTCGGTCACGGTCAGCCCGAAGCCCTCCTTGAGGCTCTTCTGCACGACGACGGTCGCCTGCCGCTGCAGGGCATTGACGATCGCCGCGTTCTCCTCGAGGTCCTCCATCGGCAGGCTCGCCAGCAGCACCCGCGCCCGCACCTCGTCCGGAAGCCGGCGCCAGTCGGCCTCGACTTCGGCGAGCACCGCGGCGCCGTCGGGATCGTCGGTGACGGCGCCCAGGCTCGGCCCGGCGAGGATCAGCCAGGCGTCGTGTCCTTGCTCGCGCACCCCGGCGAAGCCGTGCATGACTCCGGCCGGGTCCTTGAGCCGGTCCCAACGCGAGACCTGGACGACGAGCCGCGCATCGGCGCCGGGCAACTCGCCCTCGCCCGCCACCTCGCAGCGGCGCTCGACCCGCGCCTCGCCGCCGTCGGGAAGGTGGAAGATCGGCTCGACCTCGCCTGCCTCGTCGGAGCCCTCCGCCAACAGCCCGGCGCGGCGCAGGATCGCCCGCGCCCGCGGCGGCTCGATCTCCTCGTTCTTGGGCGAGGAGACGTCGATCGAGGGCGGCACGATCGCGACCGTCATCCGCTCGCAGACGTAGGGCACGAAATCGCGGCGCGAGAAGACGACGGCGTCGGCGCGGGTCACGTAGGGGGCGAGGAACTCCCAGCCGGCCTCGGTCAGCCGGTTGCGCTCGTCGGCGCCGATGTGGCAGCGCCAGACGACCGTGTGCCCGGCGTCGACCAGCGGCGGCACGAGGCCCGCGGTCTGCGGGTCGTGGAGGAAGACGACGTCGTCGGGGCCGAACTGGTCGAGCACCGACCCGGTGTTGTCGCGGCTGACCCGTTCGAACGTCCGCCGCTCCTCCTCGCCGAGCTCGCCGCCGTCGCCGACCTCGCCGTGGAGGAAGTTGTGGAGGCGCTTGGTCAGGGTGAAGAACTCGGGCGTGCCGGCGATCGTCAGCCAGCGCATCTCGACCCCGGCCCCGCGCGCCAGGCCGACCCAGGACCAGAGCATCTCGGCGACACCGCCGCCGGAGGAGGTCGAGCTGACGTTCCAGACCCGCCGCCCGTCGAACAGCTCCGCCCCACGCCGCAGCCCGTCCTCGAAGCGCTGCCACGCGTCCGGCTCGATCGCGTCCCGCAGCCGCTCGAGGGAGAGCGAAGGCACTTTTACCTCGCGGGCGGTCATCTCTTCCGCTGAGCAAGGTAACTCAAGCACGGCGTGCGCCCGCCGGTCCCAGGCGATGCGGCGGGGCGGCACGCAGCGGCGGAACGAGCATGGCCGGCCGGCACGGTCGAGGAAGACGAGGTCGAGCGGGAAGCGCATGCCGAAGGTGTGGACGCTCGAACAGCGGGGGATCAGCAGGCCGGAGCCGGCCCGATCGCGATCGAGATGGGCGAGGCCGAGCAGGCGCGCCCGGGGGCGGGCGGCCACGGGCACCTCGCGCCCGAGGACGGTGGCGAGCGGCAGAGCGCGCAGGCGACGATGGGCCATGAACCACCAAGGGCTCAGCCCGCGTTTCTCTCCCCCTCTAGCCTGGAGCGATGCCCGGCAAGGTCGCGATCTTCGGCCCCAACCCGATGCTCTCGATCACGATCGAGGCGCTCAGCGCCGATGGCGGCGACGACATCCACGCCCACGCCGCCGGGCAGGGCGTCTGGGTCGCGCGGATGGCCGCCGAGCTCGGCGCCGAGGCGGTGCTCTGCGGCTTCATCGGCGGCGAGCCCGGGACGGTGCTGCGGCCGCTGCTCGAGCAGCACCCGATCGAGCTGCGCCTGGTCGAGACCGGCGTCGCCAGCGGCGTCTACATCCACGACCGGCGCAGCGGCGAGCGCGTCCCTGTCGCCCAGGCCGCGAGCCGGCCGCCGACGCGCCACGAGGTCGACGACCTCTTCTCGATCGCCTGCGCGGCGGCGCTCGAAGCCGACGCGCTCGCCGTCTGCGGGCCCTACCCGGCCGAGACGCTGCCGCTGGAGATCTACGCCGGCCTCGTCGCCGACGTGAAGGCGAACGGCACGCCGGCGCTGGTCGACCTCTCGCCGCCGCACCTCGACCACGCGCTCGAAGGCGGCCCGGACCTGGTCAAGATCAACGACTGGGAACTGGCCCGCTTCGTCGAGGGGCCGGTCGACGGCGAGGCGCAGATGCGATCCGCGGCCGAGCGCCTGCTCGCCGCCGGCGCCGGGGCGGCGATCGTCACCCGCGCCGAGCAGCCGGCGCTGGTGCTGCGCGGGGACGACGCCTGGGAGCTGATTCCGCCGCGCTTCGAGCGCGGCGCCCGCGAGGGCTGCGGCGACTCGATGATGGGCGCGCTCGCCGCCTGCATGGCGGCCGGCCGCGAGTGGGAGGAGACGCTGCGGATCGGCGCCGCGGCCGGCGCCGCCAACTTCCTCCGCGCCGGCCTCGGCAGCGCCGATCGCGCCGTCGTCGACGACCTCGCCCGCCGGGTCGAGCTGCGCCCGCTCTAGAACGGCCGCTCGAGCTCGTCGCCGGCGACGATCGCGCGCGGGGCCTCGTCGCGGATCCACTCGATGTGGGAGGCGGCGGGCTCGATCTCGGCGAGGCGCGCGAAGGCGGCGGCGAGCCTGGCCGGACGGCCGCCGAGCGAGGTGTGGGTGTCGCTGGCGAGCAGGTGGACGAGGCCGGCTTCGGCCAGGGCCGCCATCGCCGCCGCCGTCTCCTCGCGCAGGAAGAAGTCGGCGGTCGCCTGGACCAGCGCGCCCGCCGCGACCAGGCCCTCGATCCGCTCGTACATGTCTTCCGACACATGGCGCTCGGGATGGGCGATCAGCGCCCGGTGGCCGCGCTCGGCGAGCCTGGCGACGCGGCGCTCGAGGCTCTCGTCCAGCGGGCCCGGGGCCGGCTCGAGCAGGATCCAGCCGCCGGCGCCGAGCGCCACCCGCGCCAGCTCCTCCTCGCTGAGATCGTCGACCGCGGTCTCGGCCACCTCTCCCCCGGTCAGCACCGTGAGCGCGATCCCCTCGTCGCGCAGATGACGGTTGAGCGACTCGACCCGCCCGGCCAGCTCCTCGATGCGGACGTCGTGGTCGTGGCGGATGTGCGGCGTCGCGCAGATCGCCTCGATCCCGTCGGCCTCGGCCTGACGCGCGAGGGCGATGCTGTCGTCGACGTCGAGCGCCCCGTCGTCGATGCCGGGAAGGATGTGGCTGTGCAGGTCGATCATCGCCGCGCAGGCCTCAGGGCGCAAAACCTCGTTCAGCGGGGGCCGCGATCGGGCACGGGGCTACGATGACAGGCATGATCCACCACCTGCCGGTCGCTGGGCTTGCGACGGTGGGATTGGCTTCAACTCAATGAACAAGAAGACGACCCGCAGAGGAAATTACGAGTCGGGCTCCGACTACGTGCTCGAGTACGGCGAGCTCCGCTTCGCCTTCAACGAGGAGGACTTCGGCCAGCGCGTCGAGCAGGCCGCGGTCAAACTCGGCTTCGTG
>DASTVL010000295.1:0-7770 GCA_035759115.1 Solirubrobacterales bacterium
TCGGCGATCGAGAAGCCGAACAGCTCGTAGTCCTCGTCCTGCGGCGCCCAGGGCGGCGAGAGCACGCCCTCGGCGGCCGGCACCGACTCTTCCAGCGTGCGCTGGATCGCCTGCTTGTAGCGCTCGTCCTCGGCCGCCTTCTCACGCAGGAAGACCGAACCGAAGGCGACGTGGCGGTGCTCGTCGCGGGCGACGTTCTGGAAGCCCTCGACGAAGCCCGGCAGCGTCCCTTCGCGTTCGTTGAAGTCCATGATGAAGTGCTGGCCCGTCAGCGCCAGCATCCCCTCGATCACCATGTGGTAGAGCGTCACCGCCTCGACCAGCGCCTCCGTGTCGCCGGGCTCGGCGGCGAGCCGGTCGGTGCGCCGCTTCAGCATCTCGTCGAAGAGGCGGCCGAAGTTCTCGTTCAGGTGCTCGGAGGTCTCGGCCAGCATCTGCGTCAGCTCCTCGGACTCGAGCACGCCGACCTCGCGGTAAAAGCGCTCGAAGAAGCGCACGTGGCGGGCCTCGTCGGCGATCTGCGTGCAGAGGAAGATCCGCTGGTCCTCGGTCGGGGCGGCGCGCATGATCGGCCCCAGCTCCTCGGCCACCTTCTGCTCGCCGATGAAGAACGAGGAGAGCCCGTACATGCGCTGGAAGCGCTCCTCGGGGTCGATCCGCTCATGCCAGTCCTCGCGGTCGCGGCTGAAGTCGAGCTCCTGCGTCTGCCACTGCTGGCGCTCCCAGAGCCCGTAGAGCTCCTGGTAGGTCAGCAGCTTGACGTCGGCGGTGCGATCGGCGGCCTCGTTCAGCGCCGGATCCGCGGTCGCCTGGAAGTCCTCACGCTCGGTCCGCGACCGGGTCCCGGTTGCCTCTCTGGCCTCCA
Organism: Solirubrobacterales bacterium; assembly: GCA_035759115.1. Lineage (GTDB taxonomy): Bacteria > Actinomycetota > Thermoleophilia > Solirubrobacterales > 70-9 > VRUE01. The sequence goes on from DASTVL010000295.1 coordinate 866, forward strand.
TCGTCTCTCCTCGGTTCGGCTGACGGGTCGGTTCGAGACTAGCGCAGAACTGGCCAGCCAGCCAGTATTTGCTCAGGCCGCGTGCGTCTCCCCCGGCCTCATCACGACCACCTGCGACGAGGTCTGCGACTCAACGTCGGCCTTGAAGGCCTCGGCGTCGGTCTCGATCGGCGGGAAGGTGTCGAAGTGGATCGGGATCACCGTCTCGGCGCCGACGAACTCGGCGGCGACGACCGCGTCGTGGCGGTCCATCGTGTAGTGGCCGCCGATCGGCAGCAGCGCGACGTCGACCGGGTTGCGTTCGGCGATCAGCTTCATGTCGCTGAACAGGCAGGTGTCGCCGGCGTCGTAGACGGTCTTGCCGCCGATGTTGATCAATAGGCCCGCGGGCGTGCCGATCGCGATCCCGTGCTCGGCGCTGAACGGTGCCTCTGCGGAGCCGGGCAGCGTGCTCGTGTGCCAGGCGGGGACGAGCTTGATCCAGCCCCACTCGAAGTAGACCGTGCCGCCGAGGTTGGGGTCGGAGACGTCCTCGACGCCTTTCGACTTGAACCATTCGGCGAGCTCGACCACGCCGACGCAATGGGCGCCGGTGCGCCGCGCGACCGGGGCCGCGTCGGCCATGTGGTCGGCGTGGCCGTGGGTGATCGCGATGTGGGTCGGCTCGACTTCCTCGCCCGTGTGGACCGCGCTCGGGTTGTTCGGCTTCAGGAACGGGTCGACCAGGACGGTCGTCTCGCCCTCGCTCAGCTCGAAGCACGAGTGGCCGTGGTACTTGATCTCCATCTCAGCTCTCTCCTTCCGTCTCGGGGCCTTCGCCCTCGCTGATCTCCTCTTTCAGTGCCCAACCTACGGCGACCCCGACCATCATCCCCATCCGCGCCTCCTCGGCGAGCAGGGTGCGGACGGCGGCGATGCGCTCGTCGGGATCGGGGATCGTCGCCGCCTTCAGCGACTCGTTCTCGTGCGACTCGCCGAACCAGCCGCCCTCGGCCAGCGCCGCGGCGAGCACGCGCTGCAGCTGCGGCGCCGCCCGGGCGACGATCGTCTCCGCCTCGGCGAAGCGGTCGGCCTCGGCCAGCCGCTCGATCGCCGCTCCGAGTCGCTCGTCGTCCACCGCCATCGACCGCCCAGCCTAGACGTGCCGGTGCATAGACGTCCATATAGACCTCGCAGCACCGGCACGTCGGGTCAGTGGGTGGGCTCGCGGCGCAGGCGGGCGGCGGCGAGGCCGGCGAGGCCGCCGACCATGGCGCCCGCGACGCCGGCGACCGGGTCGGCGGTCGACTCGAAGATCGGCAGCGCCAGCAGCACGACAGCGGCGACGGCGACGGCGATCGGGTCGTAGTCGCGGTCGATCGAGTGGCGCGCTTCGGAGCGGCGGATCGCGAACCAGGCGGCGACCGCACCCAGCGCGATCCCGTTGCCGCCGGCGATCACGACGACGTCGTCCATCGCATTGGCGACACCGCTCGCCGCCAGCATCCCCAGCGCGCCGCAGGCGAGCAGCAGAATCGCCGTGGCGACGCTGCCGAGGCGGCGCTCGACACCCGGCCCGAAGATCGCCAAGCCGAGCGCGACGACGAAGAGGTAGCCGACGTCGGCGTAGGCGAAGGGCGCGACGAGGAAGCGCCACCACGCATCGGCGAACGGCACGAGCAGGGCGCCGACGTCGAGCAGCGAGGCGCCGAGTGCCTTCTCGACCAAGAGCAGCAGGGCGGGGCCGACGATCGCCGCCGGCGTCGCGTAGGGGCGGGCCGGGCGGTCGCCGCCGAGCGAGGGCAGCTTGATCCGGAAGAGCCGGCTCGCCGGCCCGCGCCGTGGCCTCGGCTCGAGCCCGTCGCCGCGCCGCTCCAGCTTCGGCGCCCGCTTGCGCAGCCGGGCGCCGCAATAAGGGCACTCGGTTACGTAGGGACTGACCTCGGAGCCGCAGTTTTTGCAGATGACGCTGAGCTCAGTCTCGCTCATGGTCAATCGAGGATAACCCCCGGTGGCGGGCGCTCGGCGCACGCTGCCGGTGGCATACTGCGGGAACACCGATCTCCGAGGAGGAATACAGCGTGGAGTTGAAGAGCCTGACCGAGCAGAAATCGCTTCTCGCCGAGCTGGCGCCCGGCAAACGCACCCGGCTGCGCCGCCTGCTGTTCGAGTTCGGGCCCGGCAACGGGACGCTGATGCTGCTGCCGATCGACCAGGGGATCGAGCACGGCCCGCGCGACTTCTTCCCCAACCCCGACTCCAAGGACCCCGACTACCAGTTCCGCCTCGCCGCCGAGGCGGGCTACTCGGCGCTCGCCTGCCAGATCGGCATGGCGAGCAAGTACTACCCCGACTACGCCGGCCAGGTGCCGCTGATCCTCAAGGTCAACGGCAAGACCGACATCCCCTCCTCCGCGCAGGCGTTCTCGACCTGCAACGCGAGCGTCGAGGACGCGGTGCGGCTCGGCGCCGACGCGGTCGGCTACACGCTCTACGTCGGCTCGCCGCGCCAGGACCAGGACCTGGCCCAGCTGCGCGGCGTGCGCGAAGACTGCGACCGCTACGGGATGCCGCTGATCGTCTGGTCCTACCCGCGCGGCGAAGCGATCGAAGCCAAGGGCGGCCCGGGCTCCTTCTACGCGATCGACTACGCGGCGCGGATGGCGATGGAGATGGGCGCCGACGTGGTCAAGCTCAACATGCCGAAGATCGACACCGCCAAGGACAAGGACGCGCCCGCCCCCTACAACGAGATGGAGATCGACGAGGCCGGGGCGATCCAGCACTGCGTCGAGTCGGCCGGGCGCTCGCTCGTCGTCCTCTCGGGCGGCTCCCGGGTCGATGACGACGTCGTCCTCAACCACTGCCGCGAGATCATGCAGGCGGGCGGCAGCGGCGTGATCTTCGGCCGCAACGTCTGGCAGCGCGAGTGGAGCGAGGCCTTGGAGATCATCGCCCAGATCAAGGAGACGCTGCTGAGCAACGTCAGGCGCACTCCGTAGACGCCCCGTCCGGCAGGGCCTTCACTTAACTTTTTCCGAAGACAGGTGGTGGCCGTCCGAGGTTCTCGCCGCGGAAAAAGTACAAGACGTTTCGGCCCTGCCGGACGGGGCGTCATCGGCAGCCTGGCGTTGCTCTTGGTGGTTGCGTTGCTGGTTCTGCGCCCTTGGGAGGGGGAGCTGGAGGAGGGACCGGGGTCCGTGACCACGGTGGTGGCTCGGGTCGTGGACGGGGACACGGTCGAGGCGGTGGTCGATGGCGAGCTCGAGGACGTGCGGCTGATCGGGGTCGACACGCCCGAGACGGTCAAGCCCGGCGAGCCGGTGCAGTGCTTCGGGCCACAGGCCTCGCGGTTCACCAAGCAGCGGCTCGAAGGCGAGCGCGTGCGGCTCGTCTTCGGCGCCGAGCGCCGCGACCTCTATGGCCGCCTGCTCGCCTACGTCTACCTACCGCGTCCGACTTTGAGATCGTCCCGGCAACCACAAAGTCGGATGCGCCTCTTCAACGCGGACCTGGTCAGGCGCGGGTTCGCGCGCACGCTGACGATCCCGCCGAACGACCGCTTCGCCCCCCGCCTGCGCCAGATCGAGCTCGCCGCGGCGCGCGCCGGTCGCGGCCTCTGGGACGCCTGCGGGCCGTGATCGTGGTCACATTCCACGCCTGCGGGGCGATCTTTAGGCCTGCAAGCGGTCATGCGGCTTGGTACGGTCCACCCTCGGCCCTGCGGGGCCGCTTCTATGAGAATGCGGCAAAGCATCAACCAGTTCGAGGACGCCTTCGAGCAGGAGACGACCCTCGAGCGGCGGCGGCGCGAGCAGCTGCGGCGACGCGCGGCCAACCGCTCGCGCGAGCGGCGCATAGTCCGCAACGAGCACCACGGCAAAGTGCGCTTCAGCGTGCTCGCCGTCTGCCTGAGCGCGACCGTGGCGGTCGTCGTGATCTCGATGTTCGAGGCGCTCTCGTTCCTGATGGCCTAGCCGGGGCCGCTCGCCGCGAGGCGAGGCCGCGGACCGCCGCCAAGGTTGAATAGACTCGCGCGCCGATGGCACGACGCTCACTGAAGCCACAGCTGAATCAGATCCGCGCCTGGGTGCAGCAGGGCCGCACCGACGCCTGGATCGCCCACCAACTCGAGGTCTCCGCCTCGGAGCTGCGCGAGTTCCGCAAGCAGCACGACCTCAACCCCGATGCCGAGCAGGCCGGCGGCGGAGGCGAAGAAGACCTGCGCGACGAGATCGAGGCCGAGGTCGAGGCCGCGACGGCCGAGGAGGCCGAAGCCGAAGCGGAGGAGCCCGAGGAAGAGGCGGACGAGGCTGAAGACGACGATGACGATGGCGACGAAGCCGACGACGAGAAGCCGGCCCGCAAACCCCGCGCCCGCAAAAAAGCGGGTGGTGGCGGTGAGGGCGAGGCGGGCGACTCCGACCGGCCACGACGCCGCCGGCGCCGCGGCAGGCGCGGCGGGCGCGGCCGCCGTAAAGAGATCGAGGCGACCTTCGACCACGGCGAGCGCGACGGTTACGGCCTCTGGCTCGACGCCGCGGTCAAGGACAACCCCGTGTACAGCGAGCACTGGGCCGGCAAGAGCGCCGTCACGGTCCGCATCGACGCGGACCAGATCGTCATCCGCCGCGCCGGCGAGTCCGGCGGCGACGGCGATTCAGACGATTAGCTGGCGCCCACCGGCGAAGTCTGTCGCTCCCCTGAGGTAGAGCCAGAAGGCCGCGTCGGCGATCGTCTGCGGATCGACCGTCAGGCCCGGAGCGGTGTCGGTCGCGACCTGCAGGCACCAGTCGGTCCCCCGCCCGTAGAGCTCGGCCAGCTCGGCGGCGGAGAAGGTCGCTCCGATCCGGCGCCGCAGCTCGACGTCGACGGCGGCAACCACCGCATCGGCCTGCCGCCGCTCGCGCGGGTCGTCGATCGCGCGCAGCGTCCGCAGCCCCTCCTCCCACTGGAAGAGCGCGTTCTCGAGCGGATAGGCCATCGCCCGCAAGGTTAGGGCTTGGGTTGCTGGGGCACTACTCGCTCTTCGTCGCGACAGGTATTAGGTTCCAGACGGCCTTCGATGCTCCAGACGGTTACCGGGCCGCTGCGGTCTATCGGGGTCACTGCGGGCTCTCCGCGCAGCCAGCGGGCCTCGGGCGAGGTCACGGGCTCGCCGGGCTCGATGAAGTTGAGCAGGGGCGCGGTGACGAGGTAGTCGAGCTCGGCGGCGTCGACCGCGGCGCGGAAGCCGGCGCAGGTCGGGATCGCGTTGAAGGCGCCGTGCGGGCCCTTCACGCCGAGGTAGCGCACCTGGTTGGAGAGGTCGGTGCCGTAGAAGCCGTACTGGAGGAAGCCGGCGGTGGTGCCGGCGAGGCCGATGCGCGCGTCCTCGACGCCGCGGGCCCAGCGGTAGGCGGAGTCGAGGTGCATGCCGGGGATCGCCGTCGCCGCGTTCGCGTTGGCGTAGCGGTCGTCCAGGTAGCTGCGCTGCACCGGGTAGCCGATCGCGGCGATCGCCAGCGCCAGGACGGCGAAGCCGGTAGCGGTGGCGCCGCACGAGAGGCCGCGGCCGCGCGCGTAGAGCAGGGCTGCCGGGATCAGGACGAAGAGCAGCGCGATCAGCCAGGCGGCGAGCCGGTCTGGGTCGCGCACGACTGCATCGGCGCGGTTGGTGGCGACCAGGAGCAGTAATAGCCCAGCCGTTAGGGACCAGGCGATCCAACCGCGGGTCCACGCGGATGAGGCGCTTCGTGTTGAGCGCAGGAGTGCCACGGGAAGCAGGGTCAGGCCGGCTAGAAGGGCGGGGATCGCGTAGCGGATGTTGATGCCGAAGCCCTCTGGCATTCCCTCGGCGCCGGCGGCGCTGAGGGGGGTGAAGAGGTAGGCGAGGAAGCCGAAGAGAGCTACGGCGCCCATCCAGCGGAGGACGCGGGGGCGGCCCCAGGCGAGGGCGAGGAGGGCGCCGGCGATCGCGGCGAGGACGACGATTGGCCAGAGGGCGCCGAAGGCATTGTCGAGGCCGGGGCCGAAGTAATCGCGCCAGACGCCGGTGTCGGTCGCGTAGTGGGCGATCGAGAAGTCGGGGCGGCCGCCCTGCAGCCGCTCCGGGTGCGGCAGCGATATCGGCCCGATGCTCTCCAGTTGCGGCAGTGGATTGCCGGAAATGACCAGGTTGCGGAGGTACCAGTAGCCGCCGCCTGCCAGCCCCGCCCCGAACCACCAGCCGGCGGCCGCCCAGCGCCGCCCTGCGGGTGCCAGCACGATCACCGCCACCGTAAGCGCCGCCGCCATCGCCAGCGCGGTCGACTTGGTGCCGACGGCCATGCCCACCGCGAGCCCGGCCACGGCCAAGGGCCAGCCGGGTTTCCGCCCCGCATTGACCAAGACCGCGATCGCCGCGAGGAGCAATGCCGCTGCCATCAGGTCGTTCTTGGCAGCCCCGGGCTCCCTCACCACGAGCGTGTGGCACTCGAGGATGACCCCCGCAGCCACGACCGTCAACGGACCCTTGCCATAGGGCCGGCCGATGCACCAGGCGGCCAGAAACGCCACCGCCAGCCAGCCGAAGTTCAGGAACAAGCTCAGCGTGTCCCGGTCCGTGAGCAGGATCCCCACTCCGTGCAGCAGCTCCGAGTTCTGCGGGTAGAACCAGTTCGTGAAAACGGTCTCCGTGTAGTGGATCCCGGTCACCGAATGGCTCTTGGCCATCTCCACCGCAAACGGCTGGTGGTACCAGAGCGAATCGAAGTTGAAGATCCCCCTGCCCAGCGCATCCACGGCCGTCAGCCCCCAGTGGGCAAAGACCAACGCCACCACCCCGACAGCGATCACCGCAAGCGCGTCTCCCGCGGGTGGCGAGGAGACGGGGTGCCGGGGCACAGCGGCGTCCACTTTTTCGACCCACGCACGACCTCGGATGGCCGCATCCTCCCCAGGCGAAA
>DASTVL010000296.1:0-8428 GCA_035759115.1 Solirubrobacterales bacterium
GAGCTGGTTGTTGACCGTACGCAGTTCCTCGTTGAGGGACTGCAGCTCCTCCTTCGAGGTCTCCAGCTCCTCGTTCGAGGCCTGGAACTCCTCGTTGATGGACCTGATCTCCTCGTTCGAGGCCTGAAGTTCCGCGTTCGAGGTCTCCATCTGCTCAAGCGTGAACCGGAGCTCCTCGCGGGTCGCGTTCAGCTCCGCCTCGAGCTCACTCTCCGGGCGGCGCTCCTCGACAGGGCCCGGTGGGCGCGCCTCGGCAACCGGCTCGCGCTCGAAGAAGCTCACCGTCAGCATGCCCTCATCGGTGAGCAGCCTGAGCGGTCTGACGGCGATCCGGATGGGCCGCAATGCGCCGCCGCGTCTGACGCGGGCGTCGGCCACGACCTCCTGCTTCTCATCCATCGCCCGTTGCACCGCCGCGCGCAGCGGCGCCTGCAAGCCCTCGCGCGCGAGGGCGAGCAGATTGGTCGTCGGGTCTCCACTCGGGTGCTGGAGAAATTCGCCGGTTGGCCCCTGGAACCCATGCACACTGAACCCGCCATCGATCAGCACCGAGGCGGGCGCGTAGCGCTCCAGCAGGTCGCGCTGGAAGTGTTCCCTGGCGCGGAGGCGCGGTTCTGAAGACGGCGCCGGCACCCGGTGCAGCTCGGACGAGACCTGGCTCGGGCCAATGAGGGGAAAATCGATGATGTCGTGCCGGGTCCGCCCGACCCGCGTGTAGATGCGCCACCTCTTTGATATCGGGTGGAACAGATCGTCGTGGCCGGAGACTGTCTCGGCAGGGCCGAGGAACAGGTGTCCGCCTTCCCTGAGCGCAAAATGGAACAGGGCAACCACCTTCTTTTGAAACTCGGGCTCGAGATAGATCAGCAAGTTGCGACAGGTAATCAGATCGAGCCGCGAAAACGGTGGGTCCCGCAGGAGGTTCTGCGGCGCGAACGTGATCATTTCGCGCAGCTCCCGCTTGACCCGATAGCTGTCGTCTTCGCGGTCGAAGAAGCGCTCCAGGCCCGCCGGGCGCACATCCTCGGCGATACTGGCCGGGTAGAGACCTGCGCGCGCCACCGGGAGCAGGTGTTCGCTCACGTCGGAGGCGAAAATTTTGAGGTCGAAGGATTTCTGCAACGCCGCTGCGCCTTCGGCGATCAGCATGGCGATCGAGTATGCCTCTTCGCCCGTCGAGCAGCCGGGCACCCAGATCCGGATCGATGCACCGTCCGGCCGCTCTGCGATCAGCTGCGCGATCACCTTCTTCTTCAGGGTCTCCCAAGCTTGCGGATCGCGAAAAAACCCGCTGACGTTGATCGTGAGGTCTTTCGCCAGAGCCGCGAGCTCGTCGGGCTCGTTGCGCAGCCGCTCGATGTAGACCGCCATGTCCTCGATCTGGCGGAGGCTCATGCGCCGGTGGGTGCGGCGCAGCAGGGTCGGTCGCTTGTAACAGCGGAAATCCTGCTTGGTTTCGGTCCGCAAAAGGGACAGAAGGGTGTCGAGTTGACCATCCACCTCGGGCAGCTGCTCGAACTCGGCCTGCTGTCGCATGTAGGGGTGGCGGACGAGACGGAGCAGCGCTTCCGGCATCTGGTCCGGCGGCAGAACGAGGTCAACCATGCCGGTCGCGGCCGCATGGCGCGGCATGTCGCTGAAGCCCGCCGTCCCGGGGTCCTGCGCCACCGCTATCCCGCCTTCCGCCTTGACGGCACGCAGGCCCTGCGCGCCACTGGTGCCTGTTCCCGAAAGCACGATGCCGATTGCGCAGTTTCCTTGGTGCTCTGCGAGTGAGCGAAAGAAGAGGTCGAGGGGATACCTTTCGCCCCGCACCTCGCTCGGCCGGCTGGGGCGGAGGACGTCGCCCTCGAACGTGAGGTGCTGGTTCGGCGCGATCACGTAGACGTGGTTCGGCTCCACCGTAACCGGGTCCTCGACCTCATTGACCGGTATCGTGGTGCATCGCGCGATGAGCGCCACCAGCTGGCTCTCGTGCGTGGGGTCCAGGTGCGCGACCACGACGAAGGCGAAACCGCTATCGGGCGGCATGGCGTCGAACAACTTCTGCAGCGCATCCAGCCCGCCCGCCGACGAGCCGATGCCGACGATCGGAAAATCAGCCATACCGTCCCTCGCATCAGTGCCGCACGTGCGGGCTTATGGTTCGTCTGAGCATTCTGGCTGCTGGCTCCCCGCATCAGGCGCGAACAGGTGACGGCAGTGTTACATGTCGCAACCGACAGGTCGAGGTCTGCCGGTTGCGCCCGCCATGCAGCCCCGTCGTGCTGCTCGAAAACTCCGAGGGCTGAGCGCGGGGCGTGTTCCGGCAATCTAGTGCAGGATCGGCCCGATCACGTCGATCTCACATCAAGCGTTGGTGACGAAGTCCGCAGGCGCATTGTATTGCCGGAACAGCCCCACCCCGAAGAAGTACGCCTTGCCCGCATCGGTGAAGTCGACGGTGCCGGCTCAGCGGCGGTATCCCCCGAACACGATCCTCTCGGACGTCGGTACGCGCCGGACTGGAGGAACCATGTCCAGCCGGGCGCGTTCAGGTGGTGACGCTTACCAGATACCATCATGAGATGTGCGTCCGACGACGGCGTCCCAGTTGAGGATTCCTGGAGGGCAAGGTTCATGGCGAGCACTCGCGAAGCAGCGGTTTACCCCGACTCCGGGGCGAGATTGAGGACCCACGGCGCCAATCACGAGCATCATCCGGACCGGGTGATCCGGCGTATATCGCCCTGGGCGGTTCTGGCAGGAGCCCTCGTCGGTGTGGTCGTTCTGTTTCTCCTCAGCCTCTTGGGCCTGGCGGTCGGCCTTTCCACCATCGATCCGGCGCCGGGCGGGGGCGGCACGCCGGGCGCCGGAACGTTCAGCGTCGTCAGCGGCATCTGGGGCGTCATCTCCTTCCTGGTCGCCCTGTTCGCCGGCGGCTGGATCGCGGGACGCCTCGCGGGCGACCCGAAGAAGCTCGACGGCATGCTCCACGGCGTGGTCGCGTGGGCGCTGGCCACCCTGGTCCTGATGTGGCTCACGGCCTCCGCGGTCAGTGGCATCATCGGTGGCGCCTTCTCCATGGTGGGCAACGTCGCCTCGACCACCGCCGAGGGGGTCCAGGCCGCGGCAAGCGGCGGCAGTGGCCAGGCGATCACGAGTGCGGTTCAGCAGGCCGTTCCCTGGGAGCAGATCCAGCAGCGGGTCGAGCAGGCACTGCCGGCAGACGTCGACGTCGACCGCGAAGCGCTGATGGCCGCGTTCCGCGAGCTGGTGGTCGGAGGCGGCGACCGGCAGGCGGTGATCGACATCCTGGTCAACCAGGCCGGCATGTCGCAGGAGCAGGCGGAGAGCACGCTGCAGAACCTCGAGAACGAGTACAACCAGGTCGTGCAGGAGGTCGAGCAGCAGGCGGCGCAGGCCGCCGAAGCCACCGCCAGCGCTGTGTCGTCGGCAGCGTTCTGGTCCTTCCTCGCGCTGTTGCTGGGCGGTGCCGCGGCTGCCGGTGGCGGCTGGCTCGGCGCGCCGAGAGACGAGATCGCGGCGGGCACCGACATCCGCTAGCGCGACCCTTCGCATCACCTGTCCGCCCCGGTCGAGCGAGCCTCTCCCTGACGATGTCGGACCATGCCGTCGTCGCACCGGTCGACGAGAAAGCCTGGGTCAAGATCCTCGCCCGCTACCGGGAGCCCGATTCCCGGCGCAGCGTCCTGGAACTTGCGGTCACGGTCATACCCTTCCTTATCCTCTGGACGCTCATGTTGTTCAGCCTGGGCGTCGGTTACTGGCTCTGCCTGCTCCTCGCGGTGCCCGCGGCTGGCTTTCTCGTCCGGCTGTTCATGATCCAGCACGACTGCGGGCACGGTTCGTTCTTTCGTCGCCGGGTGGCCAACGACACGGTCGGCCGGGTCATCGGCGTGATGACCCTCACCCCCTACGGCTACTGGCGGCGCGCCCACGCCATCCACCATGCGACCTCGGGCAACCTTGAGCGGCGCGGCACCGGGGACGTGCAGATACTCACGGTGTCGGAATACCTGAGCCTGTCACCCTGGCAACGGCTGAGCTACCGGTTGTCGCGCAACCCGGTGATCCTGCTCACCATCGGCCCGATCTACGTTTTCTTCCTCAAGCACCGCCTGCCGGCGGGGATGATGGGCGGCAGGGAGATGTGGATCAGCACCATGTCGACCAACCTCGCCATCGCCGGCGTGATCCTCGCCCTGAGTGCGGCGGTCGGTGTGGAGAACTTCCTGCTCGTTCACCTGCCGATCATGCTGCTGGCGTCCTCGATCGGCATCTGGCTGTTCTACGTCCAGCACCAGTTCGAGGACACGTACTGGGCGCGCGACGACGACTGGACCTTTCATGCAGGGGCCCTGCATGGCAGCACGCACTACGATCTCCCCGGGCCGCTCAGGTGGTTCACCGCCAACATTGGTATCCACCACGTCCATCATCTTGCGAGCCGGATCCCGAGCTATCGGCTGAACGAGGTCCTGAGGGACCATCCTGCGCTGCGCGACATGGGCCGGCTCACGCTCCGTCAGAGCTTCAGTTGCTTCCGTCTCGCGCTGTGGGACGAGGAGGAGCAGAAGCTCGTGAGCTTCCGGGACGTGCGCCGGGCGCGTATGACGGAGCCGGCTGCATCCCTGCGATGGGATGCTCGCTAGCGGCTCGCTAGCAGGACCAGACGAGGGCGGCGGCGGTTGCCCGTGATGCTACACTGGAACTTCGGAGGGTCTTGTGATGAAGAATCCCTGGATGGGCATGTGGTTGAGCGCGGCGAACAGTTGGGCTGGCGCGGCGCGAGGCTTCTGGACGGCGGAGATGCACCGCCAGCAGTCCGCGATAATGAACGAGATGGTTCGACAGTCGACGCGCTTCTGGTTGCAGGCGTGGTCGTTCCCCGCCCAGGACCAGAAGCCGGCGAGCCGCCGCCGCTGAGCGTCGAGGGCGCGCAAACAGATGACGTGTTGCGAGGAACTGCTGTCTGCGGATGCGGATCGAGCCGGATGCGCCGGCTCCAGCCGCTCTCCTGACATCAGCTCATGACGCGGCCAACGCCACAGCTGGAGCGAGTGCGTCCCGACCCGGATCAGGGCGCCCTGGGCTGAATCTTCGGGCTCGAATAGGCAACCCGCCAAAAGCTCACAGCTAACCGTGGCCGCGCGCCGCCAAACCATTACCCGGCAGGCGGAGCGAGCTCCAAATGACCGCCCTCGTCGAACGCGCGGACGATCTGCGGCGGCTTGATGTGCACCAGGCTCGCGGCATCGAGCTTCCGGTTCGGGTAGTGCTTGTCGCGCCAGCTGTTGGCGAGCCGCTGGTTGAGACCAGCGCCGGCCACCTGGCGGCGGAGCTCGGCCCTGAGACCACGGCCGGCGTCGCGAGTGCCGGTAGCCACCGCGCGCTCGATGTCGAGCAAGTCCGCCTTCAGGCCCGTCTGTAGGGAGCGGGCGATGGTAGCCGCCAGTTTCACAAGGCCCTCTGACTGAGCGTCCGCGCGCGGCGGCTCCAGATGCAGCCGCTACCGAGCAGCAGCGACTCAGCTCGGCGACCCGGCGTCCATAACTCGCGCCAGTGCACGCACCAAAGCGTCATGATTCACGGGCTTGTCCACGCGGGGTGCGCCCTGCAGTTCCGGCTCGCTCGACTGTGCTTCGCCATAGCCGGTTACCAGAACGAACGGCACGCCTCGTGTTCTCAGCGCCACCGCGACCGCCGATGCCGACTCCCCGTTCAGGTTGAGATCCAGTAAAGCTGCGTCCGGCTGGTCATGATCGAGCAAGGCCAAAGCGCGGTCGACGGTTGATGCCGGCCCTACGACCGCACATCCTTGCCGCTGGAGCAGGCTCTCGAATTCCATGGCGATGAGCATGTCGTCCTCGATGACGAGCACGCGGCGCCCGCGGAGGGCCTCGCCGGCCGGAACCTGCATAGCGGGCCCTTTCCATGCTGCCGGCGATTCGCGCTACGCCAGCGGGAACATCACCACACAGGTCAAACCCTCTGGCGCGTAATCCAGTTCCACCTCGCCCTCCAATTCGTAACTGGAGGCGCGCTCGATCAGTTGCACACCGAACCCCTTCTCCGTCGGCGGCTCGACCTTGGGGCCGTGTCGCTCCTGCCACCGCAGCCGGACCCGGCGACCTGACTCCTGCTTGATCTGCCAGGACACGCGCAGGCGCCCCTCAGGACACGAGAGAGCGCCATACTTGGCGGCGTTGGTGCCGAGCTCGTGCAGTACGAGACTGAGCCCCAGCCCCTGCTTGGGCGTGATCACGACCGGGTCGCCCTCAACCTCGACCACCTCCGAATCATCCACCTGATAGGCCGCTACAATCTGTTCCACCAAGCTCTTGAGATCGGCGCTGCGCCAGTTCGCATCGAGCAGGAGGCTGTGGGCACGTGCCATGGCCTGCAGCCTGCCGACGAACGCCTCCCGGAACGCCTCGACGGACTGGATTCGACCATTCGTCTGCATGGCGAGCGCCTGGACCACAGCGAGGATGTTCTTGACGCGGTGGCTCAGCTCCCGGGCGAGCAGCTCGCGCTCCTCCTCGACACGCTTGCGCTCCGCGATATCGTTGAAGAGAATCCCGAGTTTCCTTTCCTCGGGCTGGCCGACGCGGAAGGCATACACCTCGTAGTAGCGGTCGAGGTGGGCCGCCGGCCTCTCGAAGCGCTCCGGCTCGCCGGTTTGCGTGATCCGGCCATAGATCTCGAACCAATAGTCTTCATGGTCGGGCACCAGCGATCGCACGGTCTTGCCCACGGCGTCGACCAGGCCGGTCTGCCGATTGAACGAAGCATTCACATCGAGAAACCGGTAGTCGAGCGGCTTGCCCTGCTCGTCGAAGATCATTTCGATGGTGCAAAAACCTTGGTCCATCGAGTTGAACAGCGTCCGGTAACGCTCCTCGCTGTAGCGCAATGCCTCCTCGGCCTGCTTGCGGTCGGCGATGTCGATGCAGTACTTGACGATCGTGCCGTCGCCTAAGCTCGAGCCCGCCAACAGCATCCACGAGCGCGAGCCGTTCTTGCGGAAATACTCCTTCTCGTAGGGGCCTATGCGGCCCGTTGCCTCCACTTTCCTCATCTGCTCTTCGCTTTGCCCGATCCACTCCGGCGGGGTCATCTTGCGCCAGGTCAGCTGCCGCGCGTCGACCTCGCTCCGCGAGTGACCGGTCATGCGGAGGAAAGCCTCGTTGCAGTCGACAAGGGTCCCAGCACGATCGAAGAAGATCACCCCGACGGCATCGGTCTCCAGCACCCTGCGCAGCCGCTCCTCGCTCGCGCGCAATCCCGCCTCGGCGCGTCTGCGCTCGGTGATGTCCTCGATCGCCAGCAGGATCAGCTGGACGTGGTCGAGGCGCCGCCCGTTCAGCAGCATGGTGCGGCGCCCGATCCCGTCGAACTCGTGCTCGACCTTAAAGTCGTTGAACTGCTGGTCGGTGGGCAGGACTTCCTCCAGAAGCCGGCGCAGCTCCGGGATGTTCCACTGCCGATTGCCGAGCTCGTAGAGCGGCCGGCCCACCGTCTCTTCGCGCGTGACGTGGAAGTTACGGCAAAAGGACTCATTCGCCGACCGCACCTTCAACTCCGGCGTGAGCACGAGCAGCGGCTCGCGCAGAGTCTCGACGATGCTCTCGGCGAACTCCCTGGCGTGCTGAACTTCCTGCTCCCAGAGCTTGCGCTCGCTGATGTCGGTGAAGGTGACCACCACGCCGTCGATCCGGTCGTCGCTGGTCCGGTACGGCAGGATGCGGCGGAGATACGTCCGGTCGTCGTCCCCCACGACCTCGCCCGTCCGGGGCACGAGCCGCTGCAGGACTTCCCGCACGTCCTCGATAAAATCATTGCCGGTGAACCTCCGTGCGAAGTGGGACACGGGTCGGCCGACGTCCGAGGCACGTAACTCGAGCAACCCCTGCATGGCTGGCGTGAACCAGCGAACGCCGAGCTCACGATCAAGGAATAGCGTCGCGATCTCGGTGCTGTTCAACAGGTTGTTCAGATCGTTGGTTCGCCTTTCCAGCTCCTGGACCTTGACCTGGAGCTGGTTGTTGACCGTACGCAGTTCCTCGTTGAGGGACTGCAGCTCCTCCTTCGAGGTCTCCAGCTCCTCGTTCGAGGCCTGGAACTCCTCGTTGATGGACCTGATCTCCTCGTTGGAGGCCTGGAGTTCCGCGTTCGAGGTCTCCATCTGCTCGAGCGTGAACCGGAGCTCCTCGCGGGTCGCGTTCAGCTCCGCCTCGAGCTCACTCTCCGGGCGGCGCTCCTCGACAGGGCCCGGTGGGCGCGCCTCGGCAACCGGCTCGCATTCGAAGAAGCTCACCGTCAGCATGCCTTCGGTGCGCGCCGGCCTGAGCGGTCTGACAGCGATCCGGATGGGCCGCAATGCGCCGTTGCGTCTGACGCGGGCGTCGGCCACGATCTCCTG
>DASTVL010000297.1:0-7395 GCA_035759115.1 Solirubrobacterales bacterium
CCGTCTCCACGTTTGACATGTCCATGCCCTTCATCGGACCGGACAGGGTAGCTGGCTGTCGAATGCGCGGCGGACCACCATCAGAACTTCAGGCCTCCCTCGCGGGCGCCTTCGGCCAGCGCTTTCACGCGGCCGTGGAACTTGTAGCCGGCGCGGTCGAAGACGCAGCTCTCGACGCCGGCGCCCTTGGCGCGCTCGGCGAGCAGCTCGCCGGCACGCTTCGCCTGCGCTTCGGCGCTGAGCTTGCGCAGCTCCGGCTCGGTCCAGTTGACCGCGGCCAGCGTGTTGCCGGCAGCGTCGTCGACGAGCTGGGCGAAGACGCCGCGGTTGGAGCGGTAGACGGAGAGGCGCGGGCGCTCGGCGCTGCCGACGATGCGCGCGCGGACGCGGCGGCGACGGCGCAGGCGCTGCTGGCGCTTGGTCATCACCGTCATGCGCGCTTGCCGACCTTGCGCACGACGTGCTCGTCGCTGTAGCGGATTCCCTTGCCCTTGTAGGGCTCCGGCGGGCGGCGCTTGCGGATGTCCGCGGCGACCTGGCCGACCAGCTGCTTGTCGATCCCGCGCACGATCACCTCGGTCGGCTGGGGCACCTCGAACTCGATTCCCTCGGGCGGCTCGATCGCGACCGGGTGCGAGTAGCCGAGCGCCATCTCCAGGGTCTTGCCCTTGAGCGCCGCCCTGTAGCCGACGCCCTGGATCTCCAGCTTCTTCTCGAAGCCGTCGACGACGCCCTCGACCATGTTCGCGATCAGGCTGCGGGTCAGCCCGTGCAGGGCACGGTGCTCGCCGCGATCGGTCGGCCGCGCGACGGTGATCGCGCCCTCGTCCTGGGCGACCGTCATCTCGGTCGCGAGGCTCTGCTCCAACTCGCCCTTCGGGCCCTTGACGGCGACCCGCCCGGGGGCCAGCTCGACCGTGACGGACTCGGGGACGGAAATCGGTTTTCTGCCAATTCGACTCATCGGATTCTCCGGCTCACCATACGTAGGCGACGACCTCGCCGCCCACGCCCCTCTGCTTCGCCTCGTGCCCGGTCATCACGCCGACCGAGGTGCTGACGATCGCGGTGCCGGTGCCGCCGTGCACGCGCGGCACTTCGGTGTGATCGACGTAGCGCCGCCGGCCGGGCCGCGAGATCC
Source organism: Solirubrobacterales bacterium (assembly GCA_035759115.1). Classification (GTDB taxonomy): domain Bacteria; phylum Actinomycetota; class Thermoleophilia; order Solirubrobacterales; family 70-9; genus VRUE01. The sequence continues at coordinate 1,142 of DASTVL010000297.1, forward strand.
GCTCCAGCCCGGCGATCACCGGGAGGCGGTCCTCGGTGTACTTGAGCTGGATCTCGATCGCCTCGCCGACCTTGGCCGGCCTGCGCCGGAAATCGCTGATGTAGCCCTGCTCCTTGAGGATGCGCGTCATCTCCTCCTTGAGCCGCGAGGCGGGGATCTGCACGTCGTCGTGGCCGGAGCCGAGCGCGTTGCGGATCCGGGTCAGGTAATCGGATATCGGGTCGTTGAGCATCTCGTCTACCAGCTCGACTTGGTCATGCCGGGCACGTAGCCCTCGTGGGCGGCCTCGCGCAGGCAGATCCGGCAGAGGCCGAACTTGCGGTAGTAGCCCCGCGGGCGCCCACAGCGCCGGCAGCGGTTGTACTCGCGCGACTTGAACTTGGCCTTGCGGCCCTGCTTCACCTTCATCGAAGTCTTAGCCATCTTCGGAATCCTCCTCGCCGGCTGAACCGTCGGCCTCGTCGCTCTCGCCCTCAGCGCCGGCCTCGCCCTCCTCGGGCTCGGGCTCGGGCTTCTCATAGGCCTCTGGGTTCTCCTCTTTGAGCTGTTCCAGCGCGGCCTGCTCGGCCTCGGCCCGCTGGCGGGCCTCCTCCTTGCGCCGCTCCTCCTCGGCTTCTTCCTGCGCCTGGGCTTCGGCTTCTCCGGCGACGCCGGGCCTGCCCTCTTTGGCGAACGGCATGCCCAGCGCGAGCAGCAGCTCGAAGGCCTCCGCGTCGGTCCCGGCCGAGGTCGCGATCGTGATGTCGAGGCCGCGCACCTCGTCGATCGAGTCGTAGTCGATTTCGGGGAAGATCAGCTGCTCCTTGACCCCCATCGAGTAGTTGCCGCGGCCGTCGAAGGAGCGGGGGTTGAGCCCGCGGAAGTCGCGGATGCGCGGCACGGCGATCGAGGTAAGGCGGTCGAGGAACTCCCACATCCGCGCCCGGCGCAGCGTGACGGAGAGGCCGACCGGCATCCCCTCGCGGACCTTGAAGGAGGCGATCGACTTGCGCGCGCGGCGCACGTTCGGGTACTGGCCGGCGATCGTCGCCAGCTGCTCCTGCGCGGCCTCGAGCATCTTCGCGTTCTGCTTGGCCTCGCCGGTCCCCATGTTGAGCACGATCTTCTGCAGGCGCGGGATCTGCATCGCGCTCGTGTAGCCGAATTTCTTGGTCAGCGCCGGAGCCACCTCCTGCTCGTAGCGCTCGCGCAGGCGCGGCGGTGGCGCCGCCTGCGACTGGGGAGTGGTCGCCGCCTCCATCAGAGGCTCACCCCGCTCCGCTTGGCGAACCGCTCGCGCTTGCCGCCTTTGTCGCGGCGCACGCCGACGCGGGTCGGTTTGTTGTCTTTGGGGTCGAGCGCCATCACGTTGGAGACGTGGATCGGGCCCTCCTTGTCGACGATCCCGCCGAGCTGGCTGCCCGCTTTTTTCACGTCCTGGGTCGGCCGCGGTTTTTCGTGCTTCTTGACCATGCTCAGGCCCTCGACGTAGACGAAGCCGCGCTTCGGCTCGGTGCGCAGCACGCGGCCGATCTTGCCGGCGTCCTTGCCGCCGATCACCTGGACCATGTCCTCGGTCCTGATCCGCATCGACTTCATCAGAGCACCTCCGGCGCCAGCGAGACGATTTTCATGAAGTTGCGCTCGCGCAGCTCGCGCGCCACCGGGCCGAAGATGCGCGTGCCGCGCGGGTTGTTGCTGGCCGGGTCGATCAGCACGGCGGCGTTTTCGTCGAAGGCGATATAGGTGCCGTCGTTGCGGCCGAGCTGCTTCTTGGTCCGCACGACCACCGCCTGCACGACCTCGCCCTTGCGCACGCCGCCCTGCGGGCTGGCCTGTTTGACCGTCGCCGTGATCACGTCGCCGACACCGGCGTAGCGCCGGTGCGAGCCGCCCTTGACACGGATGCAGAGCAACTCGCGCGCGCCCGAGTTGTCGGCGACCTTCAATCTGGACTCCTGCTGGATCATCGCCCTACTTCGCCTTCTCCAGGATCTCGACCAGGCGCCAGCGCTTGGTCTTCGACATCGGCCGCGTCTCGACCACGCGCACGGTGTCGCCCTCGCCGGCCTCGTTGCGCTCGTCGTGCGCGTGCAGCGTGCGCGAGCGGCGGATCACCTTCTCGTAGGTCGGGTGGCGGCGGACGATGTCGACGCGGACGGTGATCGATTTCTGCCCCTTGTCGGAGACGACGATCCCCTGCCGCACCTTGGCCGCATTGGCGTCCTTCTCCGCAACCGGGGTCCCGGTGCCGGCAGTCTTCTTGGCCTTTTTAGCGGCCCGCTCTTTGCGCCGTTCCCCCCCACGCCGCTTGCGCTCGGCGAGTCGAGCAGCCTTACGCTCCTCGGGCGACTGCTGCGGCCCGGCCTTATGCGGACGGCGCGACCGCTCGAGCCTGCGCTTCTCCTTCCAGGGCAGGTCATCCGCAGGATCGGGCTCCGAAGCTTTCTCCTCTTTGGCCACAGGAGCCTCGCCACTATCCGCAGCCTCCTCGACAGGACCCGCGTCCTGAGGGCTCTCGTCCTGGGGCGTCTCGTCAGTCGTCTCGTCTTTTTTGGTCTCGTCCTCAGCCATCATTTCCTCAGCTCTCGATCGACGTCGATCCCGCGCTGCTTGGCGATCGTCAGCAGCTTCGCAATGTCCCGCTTCGCCTCGCCCAGCCGCGCCGTGTTCTCGAGCTCGCCGGTCGCGTGGCGGAAGCGCAGGTTGAACGACTCCTGCTTGGCGTCGATCAATTTCGCCACCAGCTCGTCGTCTTTCATGTCGTGCACCGCGGCCGCCTTCACTGGTTCTCGACCCCCTCGCGCATGACGAACTTGGTCCTGATCGGAAGCTTGTGCCCGGCCAGGCGCAGCGCCTCGCGGGCGAGCTCCTCGGGCACGCCGGCCAGCTCGAACATCACTTTGCCCGGCTTGACCACGGCGACCCAGCCCTCGGGGTTGCCCTTGCCCGAGCCCATCCGCGTCTCGGCGGGCTTCTTGGTGTAGGGCTTGTCGGGGAAGATGTTGATCCAGACCTTGCCGCCACGTTTGATCTTGCGGGTCATCGCCACGCGGGCGGCCTCGATCTGGCGGTTGGTGATCCAGCCGCGGTCGACCGCCTTCAGCCCGTACTCGCCGAAGGCGACGTGGCTGCCGCCCTTGGTGTAGCCGCGCATGCGGCCGCGCATCTGCTTGCGGTGCTTGACCCGCTTCGGCATCAGCATCGCTAGCGACCCCCTCCGTCGCGGCCGCCGCGGGAGCGGTCGCCGGGCCGGTTGCCGCGTCCGCCGCCGCCGCCCTGCGGCTCGCCATCGGCCGGCACCTGGTCGGAGCGGAAGCCTTCGGGCATGACCTCGCCCTTGTTGATCCAGCATTTGACGCCGATCCGGCCGGCGGTCGTGCGCGCCTCGTAGAAGCCGTAGTCGATGTTGGCGCGCAGCGTGTGCAGCGGCACGCGGCCGTCGGCGTAGCTTTCGGTCCGCGCCATCTCGGAGCCGCCCAGGCGGCCGGAGACCTGCAGCTTCACGCCTTTGGCGCCGGAGCGCATCGCCGAGGTCAGGGCGCGTTTCATCGCGCGCCGGAAGGCGACCCGGTTCTGCAGCTGCTCGGCGATCGACTGGGCGACCAGTTTGGCGTCGAGCTCGGGGCGCTTGACCTCGCGGATGTTGACCTTGACCGGCTTGCCGGTCAGCTTGTGCAGCTCCTTGCGCAGCGCGTCGACTTCGCTGCCCGACTTGCCGATCACGATGCCGGGACGGGCGGTGTGGATGTCGACCGAGATCTCGCCGCGGCGCTCGATCGTGATGCTGGAGAGGCCGGCGTGGGCGAGTTTGCCTTCGATGTGCGCGCGCAGCTTCAGGTCCTCCTCGAGCACGTCGGCGAAGCCCTTCTCGTCGAACCAGTTCGACTTCCAGTTCTGGATGTAGCCGACGCGGAAGCCGCCGGGATGGATCTTCTGTCCCATGTCCTCTAGCTCTCCTCGCCGACGCTCAGCGCCACGGCGATGTGACTGGTTCGCTTGTTGATCGGGGTCGCCCGGCCCAGCGCCCGCGGCCGGTAGCGGCGCAGCGTCGGGCCTTCGTCGACGGTGATCTCGGCGACGTGCATCTCGTCGGCGACCAGGTCGAAGTTGTTCTCTGCGTTGGCGGCCGCCGACTCGATCAGCTTGCCGATGTCCTGCGCCGCCCCGCGCGGCGAGAACTGCAGCAGCGCCCGCGCCTTGTCGATCTCCATGCCGCGGACCTGGTCGGCGATCAGGCGCGCCTTGCGCGGCGCGATCCGCACGTAGCGGGAGCTGGCGCGGACGACCAGCGGCGCGGGCTTGGCGACTTTGGCTTTCGGCGCGTCTTTTTTGGCCGTGGCTTTTTCCGCCGCCGGCTTTTTCGCGACCTCTTTCTTCGCCGGAGCTTTCTTCTCGCCGTCTTTTTTGCCGGCCGCTTTTTTCGCCGCCGGTTTTTTCTCTTTTTTCGGCTCGTCTTTCTTCCCCGACTCTTTCTTCGTGCTCGGGTCGCGTTGCTTCTTCTCGAGCGCCATCGCTACTCGCCCTTCCCGGTGCCGGAGTGGGCGCGAAAGGTCCGCGTCGGCGCGAACTCGCCCAGCTTGTGGCCGACCATCGACTCGGAGATGAAGACCGGAACGTGCTTCTTGCCGTCGTGGACGGCGATCGTGTGACCGACCATCTCGGGGAAGACGGTCGAGGTCCGCGACCAGGTTTTCACCATCTGCTTCTGGCCGGACTCGTTCATCGCCGAGATCCGCTTCATCAGCGCCTCTTCCACCCACGGGCCCTTTTTCGTCGAGCGTCCCATCGCTAGCGTCCCTTCTTCTTGCCGCGCTTGCGGCCGCGCACGATGTAGCGGTCCGAGCCCTTGCGCTTCTTGCGGGTGCGGTAGCCGAGCGTCGGCTTGCCCCACGGGGTCACCGGATGGCCGCCGGGGGTGTGGTGGGCCTCGCCGCCGCCGTGCGGGTGGTCGACCGGGTTCATCGCCACGCCGCGCGTCTGCGGCCGCTTGCCCTTGTGCCGGCTGCGCCCGGCCTTGCCCACGGTCATGTTCTGGTGCTCGGCGTTGGAGAGCTGGCCGACGGTGGCGCGGCACTCGGCGCGCACCATCCGCATCTCCGAGGAGGGCAGGCGCAGCGTCACCATCTCGCCCTCCTTGGCGATGAGCTGGATCGCGGTGCCGGCGGCGCGGCCCATCTTGCCGCCCTGACCCGCCGTCAACTCGACGTTGTGGACGATCGTGCCGGTCGGCATATCGCCCAGGGCGAGCGCGTGGCCGGGTTTGATGTCGGCGCCCTCGCCCGACTGCACCGTCGCGCCCGGGGCGAGCCCGGCCGGAGCGAGGATGTAGCCCTTCTCGCCGTCGGCGTAGTGGATCAGCGCGATGTAGCAGCTGCGGTTGGGGTCGTACTCGATGCTGGCGACCTTGGCCGGCACGCCGTCCTTGCGCCGCTTGAAGTCGATCTTGCGGTAGCGGCGCTTGGCGCCGCCGCCGCGGTGGCGGGCGGTGACGCGGCCGTTGGCGTTGCGCCCGCCGGACTTGCGCAGCCCTTCGGTCAGCTTGCGGTCGGGCTCGGTCGCGGTCAGCTGCTCGCGCATCGGGTAGGTGGCGAAGCGGCGCCCGGGACTGGTCGGTTTGGTCTTGCGGTTCGGCATCGTCTCTCCCCTACGCGGTCTCGGCGCCTTCGAACAGCTCGATCCGCTCGCCGGGGGCGAGCTGGACGACCGCCTTCTTCCAGCCGCGGGTCCGGCCTTTGCTGAGGTTGCGGCGCTTCGGCTTCGGCCGCACCTGCGAGGTCCGCACGGCGGCGACGCCGACGCCGAAGATCTCTTCGACCGCCCTGGCGATCTGGGTCTTGTGGGCGCGGTCGTTGACCCGGAACGTGTACTTGCCTTCGCCGATCAGGGCGTAGCTCTTCTCCGAGACGACCGGGCGGACGATGATCTGGCGCGCGTCCATCAGCCCAGCCTCGCCTTCAGCGTCTCCAGCGCCTTTTCGGAGATCGCCAGGGACGCGGCGCCGATCACGTCGGCGACGGCGATCGCGCCGACCTCGGCGACGCCGACGTCGAAGATCTCTTCGACCGCAGCGGCGATCTGGGTCTTGTGGGCGCGGTCGTCGACCCTGAACGTGTACTTGCCTTCGCCGATCAGGGCGTAGCTCTTCTCCGAGACGACCGGCCGGACGATGATCTGGCGGGCGTCCATCAGGAGAGCCTCCCCTTCAGCGTCTCCAGCGCCTTTTCGGAGATCACCAGCGACGCGGCGCCGATCGTGTCGGCGACGGCGATCGC
>DASTVL010000298.1:0-2052 GCA_035759115.1 Solirubrobacterales bacterium
TCGGCGCCTTCGCCAAGTCGGCGCAGATCCCCTTCCACACCTGGCTGCCCGACGCGATGGAGGGCCCGACCCCGGTCTCCTCGCTGATCCACGCGGCGACGATGGTGACCGCCGGCGTCTACCTGATCGCCCGCACCAACGTGCTCTTCTACCTCGCCCCGACCGCCGCCGACATCGCCGCCTTCGTCGGCCTGGCGACGCTGCTGATAGCGGGCACGATCGCGATCGCCCAGACCGACCTGAAGCGGGCGATCGCCTACTCGACGATGAGCCAGATCGGCTACATGGTGATGGGCGTCTCGATCGGCGCCTACTCGGCCGGGCTCTTCCACCTGATGACGCACGCCTTCTTCAAGGCGCTGCTGTTCATGACCGCCGGCTCGATCATCTCGGCGATGGCGAACCGCCAGGACATCGACCGGATGAGCGGCTTCTGGCGGGCGATGCGCTTCACCTCGATCATGTTCGTGATCGGCGGCCTGGCGCTGGCCGCCTTCCCGCTCACCTCGGGCTTCTTCTCGAAGGATTCGATCCTCTCCTTCGCCGAGGCGCGCGGCGGGATCTACGCCTGGATGGCGGTCGGCGGCTACGTCGGCGCCTTCCTCACGGCGCTCTACACCTTCCGCCTGATCTTCCGCGTGCTGCCTGGGCGGCCCTGCGAGGAGGCACAGCACCTGATCGACACGGGCGAGCTGTACCACGGGCCGCCGATCAACCCGGCGACCGAAGAGGAGGAGGACACCGACGTCGGCTTCCCCGGCGAGCACCATCACATCGCCGAGCAGTCCTGGCCGATGGCGGTGGCGATGGCGGTGCTCTCCCTCGGCGCGCTCTTCGCCGGCCTGGTCCAGGTGCCGGGCGTGACCAACGTCCTCTTCGGCTTCCTCGAGCCGGCCTTCCACGATTCGCCGCTGGCCGAGATCCATCCCTCGGTCGCGCACGAGTGGCGCGGCCTCGCGATCGGCGCGGTGATCTCGGTCGTCGGGATCGCGCTCTCCTGGCTCCTCTGGGTCGCGCGGCCGGAGCTGCCGGGCCTGTTCCGCGAGCGGCTGCGCCCGGTCTACCTGCTCTGCCTGAACAAGTGGTACTTCGACGAGGCGATCGACCTGCTGGTCGTGCGCCCGGCGCTGGCGATCGGCCGCTTCGCGAACGACGTCTTCGAGCGCTTCGTCGTCGACGGCATCGTCAACGGGACGAAGGAGACCGTCGGCGGCGCCGGCGGCATCGTCCGCGTCGTGCAGAGCGGCTTCGTGCGCAGCTACGCGCTGCTGCTGATCGCCGGCTTCGCCGGGCTCGCCCTCTACTTCCTGGTGGCCTCCTCATGACCAACGCGCTGCTCTGGGCGCCGCTCGCCTTCGGCCTCGCCGGACTCGTGCTGCCCAAGCGCCTCGCCGGCTGGTGGGCGACGCTGGGCGCGGCCGTCACGCTCGGCCTGGCGATCGCCGCCGTGGTCGGCTTCGACTCCGGCGCGGCGGGCCTGCAGGACACGGTCGAGGTCGAGTGGATTCCCGGCCTCGGCGTCGACTACAGCCTCGGCATCGACGGCCTCAACCTCTTCCTGATCGCGCTGACGGCGCTGCTCTGGCTCGGCGGCACGGCCTTCGCGGCGCTGCGCGAGCAGGAGCGGCCGCACCTCTTCTTCCTGATGATGCTGCTGGCCGAGACCGCGACCCTCGGCGCCTTCCTCGCCCAGGACCTGCTGCTCTTCGTCCTCTTCTTCGACCTGATGCTGGTGCCGTTCTACTTCCTCTTCGGCGCCTGGGGCGGCGACCGCGAGGGCGGGCCGACCGCCGCCGCGGCGACGCTGAAGATGATCGTCTACACCCTGGTCGGCTCGCTGCTGATGCTGGTCGCCGCGATCGCGACCGCGATCATCGCCGCCGACGGCGGCCAGGTCAGCTTCTCGATCGCCGAGCTCGCGCGGAGCCCGATCGGCGAGGGCAGCCAGCGCTGGATCTTCTGGTTCTTCGCCGCCGCCTTCCTGGTCAAGATGCCGGCCTTCCTCCTGCACGGCTGGATGCCCGACGCCTACCGGGCGGCGCCGCTGCCGGT
>DASTVL010000299.1:0-4629 GCA_035759115.1 Solirubrobacterales bacterium
GTCCCTGTCGTGCTGCTTCCCCGGCTTTGGAGGACGGGTGTGGGGTGTCCCCCGAACGGGCGGATACTCAAAGTGCCGCGCTCATCAGCGCGGCACTTGTCCGGGCGGGGGACACCCCACACCCGTCCTGTTGTGCTGGCGACCGTCGTCCTGATCGCGATCGCGGTCGGCTACCCGGTCCAGCGCCATTACCTCGAGGACCGTTACGCGAACCCGACCTTTGCGACTCCCGGCTTGAACGCAGCATTCGAGTGGGCGCACGGGCTCTCGGACACCCGTATCGCGACCACCAGTACCCGGCAGTACCCCCTATTTGGCACCGACCTCAGCAACCACGTCCAGTACATCGGCGAAGGCCAACCCCACGGCGGCTTCACCGCCCCCACGACCTGCCGCCGCTGGCGCGAGCTGCTCAACGAGGGCAACTACGACTACGCAATAACCACCCGCGACCGCATCGAACCCAACAAGCCTCCGTACCCACCGACGGCCGCATGGACCGAAGGCCTAGGCGCCGAACCAATCCTCCGCAAGCCCCCAACGGTCGTCTTCAAGCTAGAAAGGCCACTGGATCCATCGGCCTGCCCATAGCGGGCTTCGCTCGCGTAGGGGAGGTCGGGGGTGTCCCCCGGCGCAGCGGCGTCCTGTTTTTCGCCCCACTGACTCCTGCGGCAGCCGCAAGCTCGTCAGGCGAAAAACCCAGCAAGGCGGGGGACACCCCCGACCTCCCCTCACAAACCCACCCCGCCATACTCCGCAGCCCGATGGACCACATCCGCAACTTCAGCATCATCGCCCACATCGACCACGGCAAGTCGACCCTGGCCGACCGCATCCTCGAGCTCACCGGGGCGATCGACCCGAAGAAAATGCAGGCCCAGATGCTCGACTCGATGGACCTCGAGCGCGAGCGCGGGATCACGATCAAGGCGCAGGCGGTGCGGGTCGAGTACAAGGCCGCCGACGGGCAGGCCTACCACCTGCACCTGATCGACACCCCCGGCCACGTCGACTTCTCCTACGAGGTCTCGCGCAGCCTCGCCGCCTGCGAGGGGGCGCTGCTGGTCGTCGACGCGGCCCAGGGCGTCGAGGCTCAGACCGTCGCCAACACCTACCTGGCGATCGAGGGCGGGCTCGAGCTGATCCCGGTGATCAACAAGGTCGACCTGCCCGGCGCCGAGCCCGACCGGGTCGCGGCCGAGATCGCCGACCTGCTCGGCGGCGACCCTTCGGAAGCGCTGCGGATCTCGGCCAAGACCGGCGAGGGCGTGGCCGAGGTGCTCGACGCGATCGTCGAGCGCGTGCCGCCGCCCAAGGGTGAGCCCGAGGCGCCGACCAGGGCGCTGATCTTCGACTCCGAGTTCGACCAGTACCGCGGCGTGATCGCATACGTGCGGATGGTCGACGGCGCCTTCCGCAAGCACGAGCGGATCCTGGCGATGCAGAACGGGACCGAGGCCGACATCGACGACATCGGCTTCTTCCGTCCGGCGATGACCGGGGTCGAGCGGATGGACGCCGGCGACGTCGGCTACCTGATCACCGGGATCAAGGACGTCGCCAAGCTGCGCGTCGGCGACACCCTGACCGCGCTGGAGCGGCCCGCGGCCGAGCCGCTGGAGGGCTACCGCGAGGTGCGGCCGATGGTCTTCTGCGGCCTCTTCCCGATCGACACCGACCGCTTCGAAGACCTGCGCGACGCGCTCGAGAAGCTCGCCCTCAACGACGCCGCCCTCTCCTGGGAGCCGGAGACCTCCGAGGCGCTCGGCTTCGGCTTCCGCTGCGGCTTCCTCGGCCTCCTGCACATGGAGATCGTGCGCGAGCGGCTCGAGCGCGAGTACGGGCTCGACCTGCTCTCGACCACGCCGAACGTGCGCTACGAGGTCCACCTGACCGATGGCGAGAAGGTCGAGGTGCGCAGCCCGACCGAGCTGCCCGACCCGGGCACGACCGAGGCGATCGAAGAGCCCTTCATCCGGGCGACGGTGATCTGCCCGACCGAGCACGTCGGCGCCGTGATGGAGCTCTGCCAGGGCCGGCGCGGCACCCACGTCGACATGCACTACCTCAGCCCGCAGCGGGTGCAGATCCGCTACGACATGCCGCTGGCCGAGATCGTGCTCGACTTCTTCGATCTGCTCAAGTCGTCGACCCGCGGCTATGCCTCGCTCGACTACGAGCCGATCGGCAACCGCGCCTCCGACCTGGTCAAGGTCGACATCCTGCTCGCCGGCGACAAGGTCGATGCGCTCTCGATCATCGTCCACCGCGACTTCTCCTACGAGCAGGGCAAGAAGCTGGTCGAGCGCCTGCGCAAGACGATCCCGCGCCAGCTCTTCGACGTGCCCGTGCAGGCCGCGATCGGCTCCAACATCCTCGCCCGCGAGACGGTCAAGGCGCTGCGCAAGGACGTCACTGCGAAGCTCTACGGCGGCGACGTGACCCGCAAGCAGAAGCTGCTGAAGAAGCAGAAAGCGGGCAAGAAACGGATGAAGCAGGTGGGCAGCGTCGAGGTGCCGCAGGAGGCGTTCCTGGCGGTGCTGCAGATCGACGAGTAGGCGCGAATCGGACTGGCCGCCTGGCCAATATAGTGCCGCGCCATGGCAATCAAGACCGAAGCGATAGGCAAGGAATGGCCCGCCACCGTTTACGAGGTGGGCAAGGAGAAGATCGGGGAGTACGCGCGGGTGATCGGGCTCGAGAACCCGGTTCACTTCGACCGCGAGGCGGCCAGGGCGGCCGGCTACCGTGACGTCGTCGCGCCGCCGATGTTCTGCGTCGTCTACAGCGCCCCGGCGCTGGGGCCGGCGATGTTCGACCCCGAGGTCGGGATGAACTTCGCCGCGATGGTGCACGGCGGCCAGGAGTTCGCCTGGAGCGAGCCCGCCTGCTCCGGCGACGAGATCACGACCGCCGCCAAGTGCCTCGAGATCTATGAGAAGGACGGCAAGGGCTTCTACGTCTTCGAGACCGTCTCCACCAACCAGGACGGCGCCGAGGTCGTGCGCGGGACCTGGACCAACATCGTCAGGGGGGTCTGAGATGGCCGAGCTCAACGCCGGAGACCAGATCGCCGGGCTGAGCGTCACGCCCGACAAGTACCTGCCGCACCGTTACGCCGGCGCCTCGGGCGACTTCAACCCGATCCACATCGATCCCGAGTTCGCCAAGGCGGTCGGGCTGCCGAACACGATCCTCCACGGCCTCTACATGATGGGCCTCGTCGCCCGCGCCGCCACCGACGCGGCCGGCGGCGATCCGGGCTCGCTGAAGCGGCTCTCGGTGCAGTTCCGCGGCATGGGCGCGCCGGAGACCGAGATCGTCGTCAGCGGCGAGGTCAAGGAGGCCGGCGACGGCAGGGCGACGATCGACGTGGTCGCGGCGCAGGGCGAGAATCAGACGATTCGCAACGCCGAGGCGGAAGTAACGCTGTAGGTCGAGGGGGAGGGCGGGGGTGTCCCTCCGGCTTGCTGGGTTTTTCGCCTCGGAGCTTGCGGCCGTCCGAGATTCGCGGCGGGGCGAAAAACATGACGCCGCTGCGCCGGAGGGACACCCCCGCCCTCCCTTCTAGACTTCGAAGCGTGCTTTCCGAGCGACAAGAGCTGATTCTTGGGCTGGTGGTCGATGCGTATCTCGCGTCGGGCAAGCCGGTGGCGTCTAAGCCGATCGCCGAGCGGGCTGAGATCGAGTGGGGGCCTTCGACCGTGCGGGCCGAGCTTTCGGCGCTCGAGGCGGCCGGGTACCTGACGCATCCGCACACCTCTGCGGGGCGGGTGCCGACCGATGTCGGTTACCGCTACTACGTCGACAGCCTGATCGAGTCGCCGCCCGCGAAGGCCGCCTCGGGAGTGGAGTTGGAGCTCTCGCAGCTGCGGCGTGAGATCGATGCGGCTATGCGGGAGACGACGACGGTGCTGGCGCAGGTCACCGACCTGATGGCGCTCGCCACCGCGCCCGCTCCCGACACGGCGACGATCCACCGGGTCGAGGTGCTGCGCCTGCAGCCGACCAAGGTGATGGCGATCGCGATCGCCTCCAACGGCAGCGTCGCCAAGCGCGTCTTCGACTTCGAGGCGCCGGTCGACCCCGGCCTGGTCGAGTGGGCGTCGAGCTACCTCAACGAGTCGTTGGCGGGGATGGGCGTCGGCGCCCGCATGATCGCCAACCGGCTCGCCGACCCGGAGCTGGGCCAGGTCGAGTCCCGCTTCCTCGCCACGCTCGCCCCGGCCTTCACCGAGCTCGCCGGCGAGGAGGGCGAGAGCCTCTATATGGACGGCGCCTCGCGGCTGCTCTCCGACGCCCACGTCGCCGACCTGCCGCGGGCCGACCGGCTGATGACCGCGCTCGAGCGCCGCGCCGGGATGCTCGGCATGCTGCGCTCGGCGCTCGACGAGCGCTCGGTCTTCGTCTGGATCGGCGGCGAGAACCCGCAGCCGGAGCTGCGCTCGGTCAGCGTCGTCGGCGCCAACTACGGGCTCGCCCACCGCAACCTCGGCTCGGTCGGCGTGGTCGGGCCGCTGCGGATGGACTACGCGACCGCGATCGCCTCGGTGCGCGGCGCCGCGCGCGAGCTCTCGCGCTACTGCGAGTCGGTCTACAGCTGATGCCCGCCGACTACTACGAGATCCT
>DASTVL010000300.1:0-6698 GCA_035759115.1 Solirubrobacterales bacterium
GGCGGCGACGGTCGGGTCGAGCACGACCGGGCAGCTGCGCGAGGGCGGCTTCGAGGAGCCGATCATCTCGGTCGCGCGGGCGGCGCCCTCGCGACCGATCGCCTCGGGGTCGAGCGCGGCCGGGCCGCGGGCGAGACCGAAGCCGAGCCCGGTCTCGCGGCCGGCCTCGCCCTCGGCCAGGGCCTGGAGGTAGGCGTAGCAGCTGGTCGTCTCGTACTCGCCGCCCGGTGCCGTCGTCGACGCGATCGCGACCCGCTCGGTGCTGTCGGCGTAGACCGCCTGCTCGACCGCGGCGATGCGCGGGTCCGCCTCCAGCGCGGCACGCTCGACCGCCAGCGCCAGCGCCGCGATCCGGTCGGGCGACCACTCGGCGAGACCCGGGTCGCTCAGCCCCTCGACTGCAGTGGCCTCGCCGTTTTCGTTCGGCGCCGCGGCGAACTCGTCCTCGTCGGCGACCCGGGCCGCCTCGACGGCGCGGGCAGCGACCTCGGCCAGGCCGGCGGCGGAGAGATCGACGCCGAAGGCGTAACCGACCCGACCGCCGATCCAGACGCGCAGACCGAGGCCACGCTCGGTCGCCGCGGTGAGGCTCTCGACCTCGCCGTCGTGGACGCGCACCTCGCGCCTCTCCGCTTCGCTCACATAAGCCTCGGCATCGCCCGCCCCCGCGGCGAGCGCCCGCCCGGCCGCATCCGCGGCCGGGCGGGCGAGGTTGCCGTTCGGAGCTCGTTCAGCCGGCCGGGCGTTCACCCGGGCAGCGTAGCTTCACCGCCCCGATCGGGCGCGACTACCAGGGTTCGTCAAAGGCCTCCAGGACTTCCGCCCCCGTCAGCGTCCCGTCGTCGTGTTCTTTGCCGAGCAGGACGCAGAAGCCACTGGTGTACTCGTATCGAGCCCGGAGACGTCGAGCGTCATTTCGACACCCGCGCTGCTGCCTTCGCCGGTGTTGGCGAAGCTGACTTCCGCGAGGGCGCTCTGGGGCGGGATCGAGATCGTGCAACTACCGGTGTTGAACCGATAGTCGCTTTCGGTCGGGCATTCCACGCCGAACTCGCCGACGTACGGAGGGCCCTCGTTGAGCAGGGTCAGCACATGCCGGCAACCGTTGGCTTCGATGGTCAGCCCCGAACCGCCGAAGGCTTCGCATCCCCAGAACTCGTAGAACGGATCCAACGCGATGCTCGGCGTTTTTTCTTCCAGCTGGTTTCCATACCAGGCCGAGTAATTGCCGTTGCAACTCAGCGTTCCGAGTTCAAACCCGTATTCGTAGCCGCCTCCATTGCCATTCAGATAGGCGGGATAGGATTCGGCTTCGAACCCGGGCTGTTCCGATTCTTCTTCGCTCGCTTCGCCGGCGACCTGGAAGCCCACCTGTTCTTTGGCGGCGGCGTCAGACGCCACCGCGCCGAGCAGGATCAGGCCGGCGACGACTGCGCCAAGGAGAAAACCGACCAGCTTTGGAATCTCAACCGCTTGGTCAAATCTGCCATGAGCTAGAGACATGCACCCATACCTCCTCCGGCAGGGGCAACCCGCCCCCTGCCATTGACTGGTTTGCGTTGCGGCCCAACCTCGCAGCCGGCTCCCCTTGCGACCACATCGATGTGCTGAAAGAACCCGGTGATGTGACAAGCGGTCCCGTCGCGCCGTTCAATCCGGCGGGCGCCGCGGTGGCTGAGGCTGACGTCGAGCGGGCAACTCGTGGCCGAGATCCTCGAGCCTGAGAGCGATGTCGATCTCGGGTGCGCAGCTCTCCAGGGTGCGGCCGATCATCTGCTCGGCCGCGCGCAGGCGGCTGCTGACGGTCTGCCGGCTCATGCCGAGCGCCGCCGCCGCTGACGATACGTTGCAGCCGGCCCTCAGATACGCGCGCAGGGCGTCGCGGAGGTGGGCTCCGCCGTCACGAGCCTCCGCCAGCGGCGCCAGGTAGGCCTGGTGCAGGGAGGTGACGAGAACCTGATCTCGCGAGATCGAGGCGAGCAGGCCGGCGTCCGCATAGCGGACGACGCCGCTCACGCCGTGGGGCACGACCCGCAACACCGTGTTCGCCTGCTGATGCGTCAGCCTCCAGCCGTCGATTCCCCTTCCCGGCTCGCCCAGGGCTATCGCCGCGTCGACGGCGGCGGCGGCAAGCACGCTCTGGGCCAGGTCCGCGACGGCGACCCGGCGTCGGCCCCCGAGCCACGCCCAGCAGATCTCCTCGTCGGGACGGACCAGCAGCATGTGGCGATCGGCCTGACGCGCGAGCTCGCGCAGCACGGTGGCGGACCCGCTGCCGCGGGTGACGGCGCCGACGTGCCAGCCCTCGACCTCGTAGGCCAGTTCATCCGGATCGATCGACTTGCCGGCGAGCAGCCGCTTGACGCATTCGAGCTGACGGGCCGCCAGCGGCCGGGGACGGCGACGGCGCTCCCGCGTGTGCTCCTCGGCGACTGCGCTCAAGACCCGCTCGAAGAGGATCGCCTCGACCCGCAGGACGTCATGCAGCCATTGCCCGTGTCGGGTCGCGTCCTCGTCGGCCGTTCTAAGGATGAAATCGCAGAACAGCGTGTAGCCGGTGAAGTACCCGGTGAGCGTGTCCGCGAGATCGACCCCGCGGCGGGCCGAGCGGTGCACCTGGGCGAGCAGCGGCTCCGGAATCGGCCCGGCGCGCTCCTCCCCCCGCTCGACGCCGGCCAGGCCATGGCTCACCCCCGCGGAGACGGCGGACGCCAGACCGAGCGCCCCGCCCTCGCCTGCCGCGCGATCGCGCCCGTCGACCAGCCTGCCGAGAATCGTTTCCTCGATCTCCGGGCGACGCGCCCTCAAGCGCGCGGACACCCTCCCACGAGCATCCATCGTGCACAAACCCCCCCAAACCCGTACCTATAAACGGTCCGGTACAGCATAGCCCTTTTCGGGCCGGCTCAGACCTGCTTCAGACCGGGGGCGGCGCCGGCCTCAGGCGCCCGTCCCTCCGACCGTCATCGCGGCGATCCGGACGTGGCCCTGACCGGTGCCGACGGGCACTTTCTGGCCGCCCTTGCCGCAGATCCCCGTCTTCATCCAGAAGTCGTCGCCGACCGCGTCGATCGCCGCCAGCGCCTGCAGGCAGTTGCCGACCAGGGTCGCGCCGCGGCACGGCCGCGTCACCCTGCCGGCCTCGATCAGGTAGCCCTCGTTGACGCCGAAGACGAAGTCGCCGGTCGCCGGGTCGACCTGGCCGCCGGCGAAGGAGACGGCGTAGAAGCCCTTCTCCACCTCGGCGATGATCGCCTCGGGCTCGGCCTCGCCGGGAGCGATGTAGGTGTTGGTCATGCGCGGGATCGGCAGCTGGCGGAAGCTCTCGCGGCGGCCGTTGCCGGTGCGGGCGGCGCCTTCGCGCTCGGCGCTGCGGCGGTCGTGGAGGAAGCCGGTCAGGCGGCCGTCCTCGATCACCAGCGTCTTCTGGGTCGGCGTGCCCTCGTCGTCGATCGCGTCGCTGCCCCACTCGCCGGGCAGGCGGCCATCGTCGTAGGCGGTCAGCAGGGGCTGGGCGACCGCCTCGCCGAGCTTGCCGGCGTAGACGCTGGCGCCCTTCTGCACGTGGTCTGCCTCGAGCCCGTGGCCGGTCATCTCGTGGAAGAGGACGCCGCCGAAGCCACCGCCGACCACCACCGGCATCGTCCCGGTCGGCGCCGGACCGGCCTCGAGCAGGGTCAGCGCCTTGCCCGCGGCCTGCTCGGCGATCGCCGCCGGGTCGCCGTCGAAGAGCTCGAAGCCCCGGTGGCCGCCGAGCGTCTCGGCGCCGGTCTCGACCCGGCCCTCGCGGCGGGCGACGACCTGGACGCCGATCCGCACCCGGGTGCGGTCGTCGCCGCTGAGCAGCCCCTCGGAGTTGGCGACCCCGACCTCGCGCCGCGCCTCGCCGTAGGAGGCGCTCGCCTGGGCGATCTCGGCGCCGGCGCCGCGGGCGCGCTCGTCGAGCTCGCGCAGGAGCTCGGCCTTGCGCGCCGCGGGCACCTCGCCCGGGGGGCGTCCGACCGGCAGCGGGGCGACCACCTGGGCGCGCAGCGGCTGCGGCTCGGCACGCTCGGCGCGCAACGCCGCCGCGGCCTCGCCGGCGGCGCGCTCGAGGTCGGCGGGGTCGAGCCCGTCGACGTGGGCGAAGTAGGTCGTGCCGCCGCTCAGCACGCGCACGCCGGCGCCCTCCTCGGCGCCCGACTGGACGCCCTCGATCCGCGACTCGTCGATCGCCAGGGTCAGCCCGCTGCGCCGTTCGGCGAACAGCTCGGCGAAATCGCCGCCGTTGGCGAGCGCGCGAGCGAGGACGCGCTCGGCGACCCCCTGCTCGAACAGGCCCTCGCCGGCGCTCACTGCTTGGGCCGCTTCCCGGCTAGCTCGATCAGGCGGCCCGCGGCGACGAAGAGCTCGCCCCCGGCGCGCGAGTCGGTCGCGTGGTCCTCGGCCCTGCCGCCCGCGTAGTAGAGGCGGGCGAAGGGACGGCGCGAGGCACGGCGGCGGCGCATGTAGGCGGCGGCCTCGTCGGCGTAGCCGGAGACGCGATCGAGCAGCACGCGGTGCGGCTTGGGCGGGGTCATGCCGCCGCCCCGGCACGGCCGTCGCCGCCGGCGGCGAGGTCGCGCAGCAGCGCCCGCAGGTCGAAGAAGGTGAGCGAGGCGAGCGCAAAGCGCTCGGTCACCGCGACCGCCGCCAGGCCGGCGTGACGCAGGGCGAAGATCTCGCCCTGCTCGGTGCCGAGGTGGATCTGCTCGACCGGCTCGTCGCCGGCCTGGTCGGCGGTCGCGAACAAGGTTGCGACATCCTCCTCCCAGCGACCGGCGTCGCCGCTGGCGGCTAGCACGGCGCCGTCGGAGCCGACGATCGCGGCGCCGCGCAGGTCGGCCGACATCTCGGTCAGATAGGCGAGCGCACCCTCGGCCGCCCGCTCCGAAATCGCCCCGCTCGTGTCCCCGTCTGGCATCTCGGTGAAAATACCGACCCGTGTCCCTGGCCCGAGCCTCCTGGATGACCGTCGTCGCGGTCTGCGCGATCGCCGCGATCCTCTTCGCGCTCAGCGGCTACACCGGCTACACGATCACCGTGATCGCCGTCGGCCTCGCCGCAGCGGTGAATCTGCTGCCCAGCCCCTAACCGGCGCGGAAGGGACCGTCGTCGCGATCGGGGTCGCGGAAGGAGGTCTCGGGCTCGACGTGGATCAGGACCTCGGCGCGGCGGATGTCGGCCTCGATCTCGTCGCGCATCGCGTGGGCCAGCTCGTGGGCGCGCTCGAGACTGGTCCCCGAGCGGTACTGGACGTGCAGGTCGATGTAACGGCGGCTGCCCGCGCGGCGGGCGCGCAGCTTGTGGTAGCCGGCGACCTCGGGCGTGCGGGCGGCGGCGATCGCCGCCTCGATCCGGTCCATCTCCTCGTCGGGCAGGACTTCGTCGACCAGCACGCCGGAGGAGCGGCGGATGATCCGGATGCCCGCCCCGACGATCGCCGCCGCGACGACCAGCGCCGTGATCGAGTCGAAGGCGACGACGCCGGTGACCTCGACCAGGCCGAGCCCGACGAGCACCCCGGCCGAGGTCATCGCGTCGGTGCGCAGGTGGGCCGCGTCGCCCTCCAGCGCCGGCGATTCGTGCTCCCGCGCCTGCCGGTAGAGCACGCTCGAGACGACCAGGTTGGCGATCACCGAGAAGCCCATCACGGCGATGCCGACGCCGAGCCGGTCGATCTCGGCGCCATCGACCAGCCGGTGGGTCGCCTCGTAGACGATGATCCCGGCGCCGACCAGGATCAGCATCCCCTCGATCGCCGCCGCCAGGCTCTCGACCTTCTCGTGGCCGTAGGGGTGGTCCTCGTCGGCCGGCTCACCGGCTTTGCGCACCGAGACGAAGGCGACGACCGAGGCGACGAGGTCGATCAGCGAGTGGACCGCCTCGGTGATGATCGCGATCGAGCCGGTGATCGCCCCGGCGGCGAGCTTGATCGCGATCAGGAACGAGTTCGACGCGATCGAGAGACCCGCCGCGCCGCTTTTGGTCCTGATCATCGGCCCGCCCGCGAAGCGCCCCGGTCGAGGTGGCGCGCCAGCAGTCGCGCCGCGCGGCCGCGGTGGCTGATCTCGTTCTTCTCCGCCTGGCTGAGCTCAGAGTAGGTGCGGGTGTCGTCCGGGCCGGTCGCGTCGGGGACGAACGCAGGGTCGTAACCGAAGCCGCCCTCGCCCCGCGCCTGCTCGATCAGGTGGCCGTCGCAGCGCTGCTCGAAGACGTGCTCGCCCCCGTCGGCTTCGACCAGGGCCAGCGCGCAGACGTAGTAGGCGCCGCGCTCCTCGCCGGCCGCGGCGACCTCGCGCAGCAGCTTCTCCAGGTTCTCCTCGTCGCTCGCGCCCTCGCCGCCGTAGCGGGCCGAGTGGATCCCCGGCAGGCCGCCGAGCCCTACCGCACCGATCCCCGAGTCGTCGCCGATCGCCGCCTCGCCGGTGGCGCGATGCGCCGCCCGCGCCTTCTCCAGCGCGATCTCGGCGAAGCTCTCGCCCTCCTCGGGTGGCAGCTCGACACCCTCGGGCAGGCCCTCCAGCGCAACCCCTGGGAGCAGTTCGCGCATCTCGCGCAGCTTGTGCCTATTGCCCGTCGCGAAGATCAATCGGCTCTGCGGTCCCCGTTACCCGCTCCTGCACCCCGCGCAGCCGCGAGATCCCCATCTCGGCGAGCCCGAGCAGCTCGTCGAGCGA
>DASTVL010000301.1:0-3098 GCA_035759115.1 Solirubrobacterales bacterium
ACCGGCGCCGCCTGGGAGTCGGAGTTCTGGGACACCATGGGCCCCGGCTGGATGCCCTTCTTCGACAACCTGCGCCTCTACCTGTCGCACTTCCCCGGCCAGGAGGCCACACACCTGGAGGCCACCGCCTCCCACCCCGGCAACGCGGAGGCGCTCTGGTCAACCCTGCACGACGCGCTCGGGCTGGGCGACGAGGGCGCGACGGTCGAGGTGCGCGGCGCCACCGGCACGGTCGAGCGCGTCGGCGAGCGGCAGACGCTGGTCCGGCTCACCGCGCCGGTGCCCGGAATGCTCAGCGTCTTCGCGTGGGACGAGGGCGGCGGCAAGGCGACGGCGGGCGTACGGGCGTACCTGTTTTCCGCAGACGCGGCGGAATACGTGCGGCGCGAAGAGCCGGCCTGGCAGGCCTGGCTGCAGGGAATCTCCGTCCCGGCCTGATCTTCTAGCATTACCGAGGGCGGCCCTGTCGATGCGGGTGCGCGTACCGCCTGTGTCTATGCGGCACGTAGCGCCGCGGAGGTTTCACGTCGTCGGTTGTTCGACACCGGATCCGAACCGACATGCCTGCGAAATGAGGCAGGCCGCCGAGGGACTTGGAGGCGCTCGAATCGCGCTAGGAGGGAACGACAACAACCTTGCCGAGCGCGCGTCCCTCACCGACACGAGCAAGCGCGGCCGGAACCTCATCGAGCGCGAAGGAGCGGTCGATGTGCGTCCTGATGTTTCCGGCCACGCAGAGGTCGGCCAGGGGCTCGAAGTGGGCCGGGCCCTCCTTCACAACGAGCACCCCGATCGAGCGACCGGTGACCCGCCCAACTACCGAGCCGACGGTGAGCACACGCAACAGCGCGCGGACCGACCCACCCACGCACCAATACCTGCCGCCGGGTGCTAGCGCGCGCCGGTAGGCGAAGACCGACCTGTGCGCGACGAGATCCAGGATCAGGTCGTACGGCTGGGTCGTCCGGGTGAAGTCGTCTCGGCGATAGTCGAGCACGTCGTCCGCGCCCATCGACCGCATGAAGTCCTGCTTGGCGGAGTTGTCCACACCCGTCACGTGAGCACCGCACCGCTTGGCGAGTTGAATGGCGAAGGATCCGGACCCTCCGCCAGCGCCGTTGATCAGCACACGGCTGCCCGCCACGACCCTCTCGGTGCCCCGCAGGGCGATCGCGCCCGCCTGCGGGATGGTCGACGCCTCAGCGAACGTGAGCTGGGCCGGCTTGTGGGCGAGTACGGATTCCGGCGCGATTGCGAACTCCGCGAAGCCACCCATCAGCGCGAGGTTGTCGCCGTACACCTCGTCTCCGGTTCGAAACCGGGTTACCCGTTGCCCGAGAGCGTCGACCACACCGGCGATGTCCGATCCAAGCGTCCGACGAGACGGGGAACGCAGCCCGCCGATCCGTGCATACGCAGGCGACCCGCGCAGACCCTCCCAGTCGCTGAGGTTGACCGAAGTCGCAGCGACCTTTACCCGCACCTGCCCAGCGGCTGGCGACGGCACCGGGACGTCCTCGATACGCAGCACATCGGGGGACCCGTACCGCTCGTAGACGACCGCCTTCACGCTCGCCCCCGGCCACCGGGCCTAGTCATGGCGGCAACGTAGCAAGGTGGACGCCGACCGGCGCGCATCGTTGCAGTGGCACTTCACTTCGCCGCGTGCCGTCCTCGTGTCCCGTGGCCAGCCACGGTCGCATCCCGCCCCTTTGGTAAGCCACGACAGATGACTCCCATTCCCTGTCATGGTCGACTAGGTTCAAGCGAAGCTGAGGAGCGCGCGGCGCTCGTGGAAAGTGAACCTCACAGTTCCAGATGCCGTCGACCTCGGACATGCGCTTCAACTGGGTCCACGCCGACCTTGCGGCCCTGGAACCGACCGAGGGCCGAGAGTTCGTCGTCGACGCGTGGCGCATGGTCGTCCCGGAAAGGCTCTCCTGCGCATACGACCTCAGGCATCCCGACGGCCCGGGTTGACGGACTGGGAACCCGCCGGCGAATGATCGCGTCTTACCGCCGCATTCGCTCGCCCGCATTGTTCGCCGTGCCTCGTGGTTTGTCGCCGTCACGGACCTCGTTCGTGGAACCTCGGTGCGCGCGTGAACGTCCCATCGACGTGCGCCTAGGTGGAGTACTCACCGTTGCTCTTGCCGTGTTGCTTCTCGCCGGTTGCGGCGACCAGGGCCCTGGGACGACTCGCGACCAGTCGGGCGTTGCTGGCCGGGTCCACCTGGGGCCTCAGTGCCCGGTCGAGACCGAGGGTGAGCCATGCGAGGACGAGCCGGCCCCAGGCTCGAAGATCACCGTTGCCAAGCAGCTGCCCGGCGACTCGTATACCGGTGGGGAGGTCGTCGCGCGCACCACGACCGACACAGACGGCAGCTACCGCGTCGCCGTGGCACCGGGAAAGTACGTCGTCACAGCCGACGCCGGCATGTCGTGCGAGCTGATGGACGCGCGAGTCGAGGCCGGCGCGTATTCGAAGGTCGACATTCCCTGTGATACAGGGATTCGCTGACCGTCGGGTGAGTATCAGCTGAGCGCCGGACTCGTGCCGACGCCGCTTGAATCGACGAGTCCGCAGTTCATGTCCGCAGGGCCGACTATCGGCTTGTCGAGCAGCGCTTTCGTGAGTGCTTCATACCGCCGCCTGCCGGCGCACGCCCCGCGACCGGATCCGCCGGCGTTGCGACGAGTCTCGACTGGGGCTTGACTTCCGTCTGAGAGCGAGCAGCACCGCTCGGTTCCAGGGCTCCGCCTCTGGTGCTCTGGAACGGCACTTCCGTGCGTGTTGTCCCGGCGGCGCTTAGACAGGCTTCGTGGGCAATTTGTAGGTCAGGTAACGCCTTCGATGATCTCGATCAGCTCGTCCACGCGGTAGCCCTGGTGGCGGGCGAACTCGACGAGTTCCCGGGCTCGCTGGACGACCGCGCCGTGCGCCGGCGTGCCCGCCACGGAGATGCCGCGGCCGCGGCGGAACTCGAGCAGACCCTCCTCGCGCAGCAGCCGCAGCGCGCGGAGCACGGTGTTGGCGTTCACGCCGAGCACGGCGGCGAGGTCCTTAGCCGGCGGCAGCCGCTCACCCGGCTGTGCCT
>DASTVL010000302.1:0-12906 GCA_035759115.1 Solirubrobacterales bacterium
CCTCGGTGCGCATGTAGCCCTGCACGATCCAGGGCTGGCGGCCGACCTCGGTGACGATCCAGCCGCACCAGACGGCGACGATCGCCGCCGCGCCGGAGATCGCGACCGCGCGCAGGAACCAGGGCGTGCGCGGCAGCTCTCTCCAGCGCCACCAGGCGAAGGCGAACCAGGCCGCCAGCCCCAGCAGGCCGAAGCCGATCCCGACCATCGCGTCGAAGGAGAGGTGCAGCAGCGTGTTGGCCGGCGGCCGCTCGTCGGGCGGGATGTCCTCCAGCCCGGTGACGACCGTGTCGGTGCTGAAGCCGACCAGCAGCGAGTCGAGCCCGGGGATGCCGATCGCCCCCTTGACCCCGTCCTCGGTGCAGATCCCGCCCAGGTACTCGGTCTGGTCGGGCCCGGTCTCCTGGATGCACTCGAAGCCGGCGAACTTGGCCGGCTGGTGCTCGGCGACTTCGCGCGCGGCGACGTCGCCGACGAAGATCTGCACCGGAGTCAGGGCGCAGGCGATCGTCAGCGGGATCAAGAGCCCGAGCCGGTGGTGGCGGTCGCGCCGGCCCTTGAGCATGCCGACCGCGTAGACCGAGGCGAAGAGGAAGCCGGCGACCATGTAGGCGGCGAGGATCATGTGCGGGACCTCGTAGACCCAGGCGGGGCTGAAGAGGACCTCGAGCGGGGCCGTGTCGACGACCTTGCCGGCGGCGTCGAGGGTGAAGCCCTGCGGCGTGTTCATCCAGGCGTTCGCGGTGACCACCGAGAAGGCGCCGCCGATGCCGGCGACGAGCATCGGCACCCCCGACCAGAAGTGCGCCCAGCCACTCAGCCGCTTCCAGCCGTAGATGTAGATCGCGAGGAAGATCGCCTCGGTGAAGAAGAAGAGGCCCTCGATCGCGAAGGCGATCCCGAAGGCGTCACCGAAGCGCGCCATGAACTCGGGCCAGAGCAGGCCGAACTCGAAGCTGAGCACGGTGCCGGTCACGGCGCCGGTGGCGAAGGTGACCGCGGCGACCTTCGACCAGCGGCGGGCAAGCCGCATCGCGTCCGGGTCTTCGCGTTTCAGCCCGATGTAGTTGGCGGTGAGCACCAGCGCCGGGAAGGCGACGCCGATGCAGGCGAGGACGATGTGGAAGCCGAGCGTGAACGCCATCAGGTTCCGCGCGGCGAGCAGGTTGGACTCTGACGCGGCGAGGGCGAGCGCGTCGAGGCCGGGCACGGTCTAGCCCCGGAGCCTCATCTGGCGGTAGCGCCGGATCAGCGCGTTGGTCGAGCTGTCGTGCTTGAGGTCGGGCTCCTCGGGGGCCTGCAGCTCGGGCACGATCTGCTTCGCCAGGACCTTGCCCAGCTCGACCCCCCACTGGTCGAAGGAGTCGATCCCCCAGACCGCCCCCTGGGTGAAGACGCTGTGCTCGTAGAGCGCGACCAGGGTGCCGAGCGTGAACGGGTCGAGCCGCTCGGCGAGGATCGTGCTCGAGGGCCGGTTGCCCTCCATCACCCGGTGCGGGACGACCTCCTCGGGAGTGCCCTCGGCCCGCACCTGGTCGGCGCTCTTGCCGAAGGCGAGCGCCTGGCTCTGGGCGAAGACGTTGGACATGAGCAGATCGTGGTGGTCGCCGAGCGGGTTGTTGCTCTGCATGAAGCCGATGAAGTCGCAGGGGATCAGCCGCGTGCCCTGATGGATCAGCTGGTAGAAGGAGTGCTGGCCGTTGGTGCCCGGCTCGCCCCAGAAGATCGCGCCGGTGTCGTAGTCGACATGGGCGCCCTCGAGCGTCACGTGCTTGCCGTTGGACTCCATCGTCAACTGCTGCAGGTAGGCGGGGAAGCGGTGCAGGTACTGGTCATAGGGGAAGACGCCGCAGGTCTGGGCGCCGAAGAAGCCGCCGTACCAGACCGAGAGCAGGCCCATCGTCATCGGCAGGTTCTCGGCCGGGCGGGCGCTGCGGAAGTGCTCGTCGATCGCGTGGAAGCCGGAGAGCATCTCGGCGAAGCGGGCCGGGCCGATCGCCAGCATGGTCGAGAGGCCGATTGCCGAGTCCATCGAGTAGCGGCCGCCGACCCACTCCCAGAAGCCGAACATGTTGTCGGTGTCGATGCCGAACTTCGCGACCTCCTCGGCGTTGGTCGAGACCGCGACGAAGTGCTTGGCGACCGCCGCCTCGTCGCCGCCGAGCCCGGCCAGTGACCACTCGCGCGCGCTGTGCGCGTTGGTCATCGTCTCCAGCGTGGTGAAGGTCTTCGAGGAGATCACGAACAGGGTCTCCTCGGGGTCGAGGTCGCGCGTGGACTCGACGAAGTCGGTGCCGTCGACGTTGGAGACGAACCTGAAGGTCATCTCGCGGCGGCTGAAGTGGCGCAGCGCCTCGTATGCCATCACCGGGCCGAGGTCGGAGCCGCCGATGCCGACGTTGACGACATTGCGGATCGGCTTGCCGGTGTGGCCGGTCCACTCGCCCGCGCGCACGCGCTCGGCGAAGGCCGACATCCGGTCGAGCGTCTCGTGCACCTGCTTGACCACGTCGACGCCGTCGACGATCAGCGAGCGCTCGCGCGGCATGCGCAGCGCCACGTGCAGCACGGCGCGGTCCTCGGAGACGTTGATGTGCTCGCCGGCGAACATCGCTTCGCGGCGCTCCTCGACGCCGCGTTCGCGGGCCAGCTCGCCGAGCATGATCATCGTCTCGTCGGTAACCAGATTCTTGGAGAAGTCGAGGTGGAGGCCGGCGCCGTCGGCGACCAGGCGCTGGCCGCGGTGGGTGTCGGCGGCGAAGAGGTCGCGCAGGTGGATGTCCTGGATGTCGCGGTGGTGGCGCTCCAGCGCCTGCCAGGCGCGGCTCTCACGCAGGGGCGCGACCTCGCTCACGCGCGCGCTCCGAGCTGCGAGGAAATCGACTTGAGCAGCTCGTCCCAGGATTTGACAAAGGCGACCTTGCCCTCCTCCTGCAGACGCGCGGCGAGCGCCTCGACGTCGATCCCCGCCTCCCCGAACCGCGCCAGCGTCTCCTCCGCGTCGCCGCCGTCGGCGGGCACCGGGTCGCCGACCTCGCCGTGGTCGGCGAAGGCCTTCAGCGTCGGCTCCGGCATCGTGTTGACCGTGAAGGGCGAGGCGAAGCCCTCGATGTAGAGGGTGTCGGAGGCTTCGGGGTCCTTGGTCCCGGTGCTGGCCCAGAGCAGCCGCTGCGGCCGCGCGCCCTTGTTCATCAGCCGCTGCACGCGCTCGGAGTCGAGCAGCTCACGGTAGGCGCGGTAGGCGCGGAAGCCGATCGCCAGGCCGAGCTTGTCGCGCAGCTCGTCGGGCACTTCCTCGGACACCGCCACGTCCCAGCGGCTCATGAAGATCGAGGCGACCGAGGCGATGTCGGGGTCGAGCCCGGCCTCGATCCGCCGTTCGATCCCCTTCATGTAGGCGTCGGCGGCGGCGAGGTACTGGTCGCGGTCGAAGAGCAGGGTGACGTTGACCGGGATCCCGGCGAAGATCGTCTCCTCGATCGCCGGCAGGCCGGCCTCGGTACCCGGGATCTTGATGAAGAGGTTCTCGCGCCCGGCTTCGCCGTGCAGCTTCGCCGCCTGCTCGATCGTCGCCTGCGTCTCGTCGGCGAGCTTCGGCGAGACCTCGAGCGAGCAGTAGCCGTCGACGCCGGCGGTGCGCTCGTGCACGCCCTTGAACAGGTCGGTCGCGTCGCGCAGGTCGGCCAGCGCGAGCTGGAAGAAGATCTCCTCGGGGTCACCGAGCTCGCCGGAGAGCTCGGCGATCTGCTCGTCGTAGGCGTCGCCGCCGGAGATCGCCTTGTCGAAGATCGTCGGATTCGAGGTGAGGCCGGTGACCGACAGCTCCTCGATGTAGCCGGCGAGCGTGCCGTCGCCCAGCATCGTGCGGGTGATGTTGTCGAGCCAGAGGCTCTGACCGAGTTCGTTCAGCTTCGCAGTCGGCTTCATGAGAGCAGCTCCTTTGCGGCTTCGGCCACCCGGTCGGGGGTGAAGCCGAACTTGTCTTGGACGTCCTTCAGCGGGGCCGAGCTGCCGAAGGTGTGCATGCCTATCTTTCTACCCCCTGGGCCGACGAAGCGGTCCCAGCCCAGGGTCGAGGCCTCCTCGACCGAGACCCGCGCCGTGATTGCGGGCGGCAGGACCTCGTCGCGGTAGGCCTGGTCCTGGCGCTCGAACAGCTCCCAGCAGGGCAGGCTGACGACGCGCGAGCGCAGGCCCTCGGCGGCGAGCTCCTCGTGCGCGGCCAGCGCCAGCGCGACCTCGCTGCCGGTGGCGATCAGGATCACCTCGGGGTCGCCGCTCTCGGAGTCGGCGAGCACGTAGCCGCCGCGCCGCACGCCCGCGGCCGGGGCGTACCTGGAGCGGTCGAAGATCGGCACGTTCTGGCGCGTGAGCACGAGCGCGACCGGCTGGTGGGTGCGGTCGACGGCGACCCGCCAGGCCTCGGCGACCTCGTTGGCGTCGGCGGGGCGGATCACGTCGAGACCGGGGATCGCGCGCAGCGAGGCGAGTTGCTCGACCGGCTGGTGGGTCGGGCCGTCCTCGCCGAGGCCGATCGAGTCATGGGTGAAGACGTGGACGACGGGCAGCCCCATCAGCGCCGAGAGCCGGATCGCCGGCCGCGCGTAGTCGGAGAAGGTCAGGTAGGTCGACCACAGCGGACGCAGCTTCGAGAGCGAGAGCCCGCTGCAGATCGCCGCCGACTCGTGCTCGCGGATGCCAAAGTGGAGCTGGCGGCCCGCATAGGCGCCGGGCTCGAAGTCGGCGGCGCCGTCGGATTCGAGCCGCACCGAGGTCGAGTCGGTGAGGTCGGCGGAGCCGGCCAGCATCCAGGGCACCCTGGCGGCGATCGCGTTCTCGACCTGGTGCGAGGCCTTGCGCGTCGCCAGCCCCTTCTCGTCGGGCTCGAAGCTCGGGACGTCCGCGTCCCAGCCGTCCGGCAGCTCGCGCTTCTGCATCGCCTCGATCTCGGCGGCGCGCCCGGCGTCCTCGCCGGCGTAGGAGGCAAGCCTGCCCTCCCAGGCGGCGCGCGCCTCGGCCCCGCGCCTGCCGATTCCGGCGGCGAAGTGCTCCTTGACCCCGTCGGGGACGAGGAACTGGGCGTCCTCGGGCCAGTCGTAGGCCCGCTTGGTCTCGCGCACCTCCTCCTCGCCCAGTGGCGAGCCGTGCACCTTCGACGTGTCGTGCAGGTGCGGCGAGCCGTAGCCGATGTGGCTGTCGACGATGATCAGCGTCGGCCGGTCGGGCTCGTGCCTGAACTCTTCGAAGGCGGTGTCGGCGAGCGCCGTGTCGTTGGCGTCGCCGACCCTGGTCACGTTCCAGCCGTAACCCATGAAGCGGGCGGCGACGTCGTCGCCGTAGGCGAGCTTGGTCTTGCCGTCGATCGTGATGTGGTTGTTGTCGTAGATCCAGCAGAGGTTGTCGAGCTGCAGATGGCCGGCGAGCGAGGCCGCTTCGCCCGAGACGCCCTCCATCAGACAGCCGTCGCCGGCGATCGCGTAGACGTCGAAGTCGAACAGCTCGGCGCCATAGCGGGCGCCCTGCCACTTCGAGGCGATCGCCATCCCGACGCTGGTCGCGATCCCCTGCCCGAGCGGGCCGGTGGTCGTCTCGACGCCGGAGGTCCAGCGGTACTCGGGGTGGCCGGGGGCGCGCGAGTCGAGCCGGCGGAAGCTTTCGATGTCGGCGAGCGAGACCGCGGGCCGGCCGACGACCTCGTAGTCGGGTTCGACCGCCTGCACCTCGGCCAGATAGAGCAGCGCGTAGAGCAGCATCGAGGCGTGCCCGGCGGAGAGCACGAAGCGGTCGCGGCCGGGCCAGACCGGGTCGGCCGGGTCGAAGCGGAGGTGGTTCTGCCAGAGCGCGTAGGCGACGGGCGCGATCCCCATCACGGTTCCCGGATGGCCCGAGTTTGCCTTCTGGATCGCGTCGATCGACAGCGTGCGGATCGTGTTGATGCAGAGCTGGTCGATGGCCGGAACCTATCGATTCGGGCGTCGCCCCGGGGCCGATCCCGGTAGGGGTTCCGCTTAACTTTTTCTGAAGACAGTCAGCGGCCGTCCGAGAAGGTCGGCCCAGAAAAAGTACAAGACGCTCCACCCCTACCGGGATCGGCCCTATGGACGGATTCGGACGACAGTTCCGTCACCGTTATTGGCGATCCAAACAGCTTCCCCGCCTATCGCGACGGCGCCTGGCTGCGGACCGACCTCGGTAGTACTCAGAACCTCGCCGCTGTCGATGTCGATGCGGCTGACGGTGCTCTCGGCCGAGTTCGCCACCCAGACGGTGCTGGTGCCGGCGTCGATTCCGCCTGGCCTCTCGCCGACGCCGATCGGCTCGCCGAAAAGCGTGCGGGTCGCGGGATCGACGCGGGTTACGCGGTCGGAGCGGCTGTTGGCCACCCAGACGAGGCCGCCGCCGACGGTGACTCCGGCCGGGCCGCGGCCGGCCGGGATCGGCGCTGCGGCGCCGGCGCTGCCGAGGTCGATGCGCCGCACCGTCCCGGTCGATGCGCTGCTGACCCAGACAGCACCGGCGCCGACAGCGAGCCGCAGCGGGGCGACGTGGGGCTCGATGCCGCGCTTGAAGACGCGGCCGCCCTGAGGGTTGATCGCGGTGACGCCGGCGCCGTCGTCGTCGGCCACCCAGACGCGGCCACCGCCGACGACGATCGCGCCGGGCCGGCCGCCGACCTCGATCCGTTCGCTGACCCGGGTCTCGGGCGGGCGCAGGCGCAGCACCTCGCCGTGGCGCGGATCCGAGACCCAGACCGAGCCGGCGCCGTAGGCGACGCCCGAGATGCCCGCGCCCAGGCGCAGCGGCCGCCCGGCGATCCGCCGCGAGCGCGGATCGATCGCGGTCAGCGTCCCGTCGGCCGCGCTCGTGACCCAGACCGAGCCGCCGCCGACCGCCAGCCGCAGCGGCGGCTCGCCGACCTCGATCGGGTCCGATACGGATGGCCCGCTGTCGAGCAGGAACAGCCCAGCGACGATCGCACCGGCGATGAGAAGGAATGCCGGCACGGCGAACCAGAGGGTGAAGAGGCCGGCGATCCAGCGCCGCCAGCGGTGCAGGCCGCCGAGCGGGCCTGCCTGCCGCTCCCCCGCTCCGATCCGCAGCGTCGCCAGGTCGGAGCCTTCCGACAGCACGGCCGTCGCCGCCGGGGTCGCCCCCTGGCACTCGCGGGCCGCGGCGATCAGCTCGCCCGCCGTGGCGTAGCGGTCGGCCGGGTCGGGGGCGACGGCGCGCTCGATCGCCGCGTCGAGGCCGCGTGGCATCTCCGGCTCAGCCTCGCCGTCGCGGCGGGCAAAGGGCGCGATCCCGGTCACCGTCTCGTAGAGCACGCAGCCGAGCGAGTAGACGTCGGCGGCCGGGCCGACGCGGTCGGCGCGCCACTGCTCCGGCGACATGTAATGGGCGGTGCCGACGACCGAGGCGCCGCTGGCCGCGCCGCTCTCCCCCAGCGCCTTGGCGAGGCCGAAGTCGCTGAGGTAGGCACGCCCACCTTCGAGCAGGATGTTGTGCGGCTTGACGTCGCGGTGGACGATCCCGGCGGCGTGGGCGGCGTCGAGCGCGCCGGCGACCTGGCCGAGCAGCTCGATCGCCTCGGCGGGCGGCAGCGGGCCGTCGCGGTCGATCCGCCGGCGCAGGTCGCCGCCCTTGACCAGCCGCATCGCCACCAGCAGCTCGCCGCCCTCCTCGCGCGCGTCGTAGATCGGCACGACGTTCGGGTGATCGAGCTGCGCGGCGAGTTGCGACTCGCGGATGAAGCGGCGGCGGAAGGAGGCGCTGCCGGCGTACTGGCGGGCGATCACCTTCAGCGCCACCGGCCGGTCGAGGGCGAGCTGGGTCGCCCGGTAGACCACGCCCATCCCGCCGCGCGCGATCAGCGCGTCGAGCCGGTATCCCGCCAGAACTGAGCCGATCTCGGGTTCAGCCACCCAGCGGTTATATACCGCTGGGTGGCGTCCCCCGTCGGCAGCGCGATCAGCGGCCCCTACGGGGCGCCGGCTGCCATGCGATCACCGGCCCGATCGCGGTGCCGTCTTTTTCCGTCGCCTCGTAGCCGGCGGCGAGGGAGGTCTGGCGACGGGTGGCGATGACGATCGCGACCAGCGACTGCTGTTCCTCGGCGGCGACGAAGGCGCCGACCTTGCGCCCGTCGGTCGAGAAGACGCCGTTGGTCTGCGACCCGTCCGGCAGCTGGGCGAGCTTGTGCGCCCGGCCGCGCCCGATCCGCTTCGACCACAGCCCCTGGTCGCGGCGGAAGAGCAGCATGCGGCCGTCCGGCGAGACGTCTTCGACGTAGGCCGAACCGACGCCGCGGACGAGTGGCCTGACCCGTTTGCCGTTGCGGCGCATCGTGTAGATGTCGGCGTAGGCGGCCGGGCCCCCGGCGCTCTCGCCGCGGCTGAACAGAATGCCCCCGCGGAAGTAGCGCGGCTCGAACTCGTCGACGGCGCCGGTGCGGGTCAGGCGGGCGAGCCGCCGTCCCGAGGGGCGCATCGAGTAGAGGTCGTCGTTGGTCTCCGGAGCGGCGCCGCTGCCGCGGACGAAGACGATCACGCGACCGTCGGGCGAGAGGTCGGCCTGATGGTCGTCGTCGGGACCGCTGGTCAGCGCCAGCAGGCCGCCACCCAGCGCCCTGACCCGGTAGAGGTCGGCGGGCGCGCCCGCCGCCGCGCGGCGCTCGAAGACGACGAAGCGACCGTCGGGCGAGACCAGCGGGGCCGAGTCGAGCTCACCGCCGCTGGTCAGGCGGCGCTGGCCCGAGCCGTCGGGCCGGATCGAGTAGAGGTCGCCGTCGCGGACGAAAGCGATCGCGCGGCCATCGGGCGAGAAGGCCGGTTCGGTGTCGGCCGGGTTCTCGGTGATCTGGTTGAGGTGCCCGCGGCGGACGGCGAAGAGGCCGCCCTCGGTGACGCCGCCGACCGTCGTCGCTTTCGAGTAGACGACGGCCCGCGGCTGCGCCGCCTCGGCGAGTGCCGGGACGGCGAGGGAGAGCAGGGCGAGGATGGAGATGAAGAGTGAACGGTGCATGGCTTCCTTTCGGTTGGAGTTGCACCGTCGATCCTGCGTCGTGCAGGCGTACCGGCAAACGACAGCCGCGACGCGCACCGGGCCATGTTTGGCCCGTCATGTGCCGACGAGCCTGCGCTTTCCCGCGCTATAGGCGGGTAACTGCAGGCTCGTCTAGCGAGGGCGGTCGAGGCCGAGCTCGATCACGCGCGCGGCGATCAGGCGCGGGCGTTCGCGACCGGCGTCGCCTGCCACGTCGAGCTTGGCGGCGAGCGCGTCGAGGCGGCGCTGGGCCGTGCGCTCGCTGACGTGCAGCGCGTCGGCCAGCTCGGCCCGCGTCGCCGGACGGCCGGCGAAGGCGCCCTCGCTGCGATACGGCGCGACCAGCGCCGTCGCCGTCGCCCGCTCCTCCTCGTTCAGCGCGACCGAGGGCTCGGATACCGCGACGGTTGCGCCCGCCCTGCCCGGGACGGAGTCGGAGACTTCGAGCCGGTAGTCGGCAATCGTGAGCACGTCACCGTCGCGCAATCGCCGCGGCCGGTCGAGCGGCTCGCCGTTGAGCGCGGTGCCGTTGCGACTGTCGAGGTCGGTCGCCATCAGCACCCCGCCGCGGCTCTCGATCTCGAGGTGGTGCCAGGAGACCGCCTCGTCGTCGATGCAGACCCCGGCCTCGGGGTCGCGCCCCACCGTCGTCCGCTCCCCGACCGCCACCGAGCGCGGCTCCGCGCCCCGTCCCGAGATCCAGATCCGCGCATCCATTCGCGCGAGCATAGAGTCCCCGCCGTGGCGGCTGACGAGGAGAAGCGGATCGCGGCGGAGGCGGCGGCGGAGCTGGTCGGGGACGGGATGACGATCGGGCTCGGCACCGGCTCGACCGTGGCCCACCTGCTGCCGGCGATCGCGGCGCGCGGGCTGAGCGGGATCCGCTGCGTCGCCACCTCGGTCGCCACCGAAGAGCAGGCACGCGGGCTCGGCATCCCGGTCGAGGAGTTCAGCTCGCTGCAGCGGCTCGACATCGCGATCGACGGCGCCGACCAGATCGACCCCGGCGGCTGGCTGATCAAGGGCGGCGGCGCCGCCCACCAGCGCGAGAAGATCGTCGCCGCGGCGGCCGAGCGCTTCGTCGTGATCGCCGACTCGAGCAAGCCGGTCGACGCGCTTAACCCGCCGGTGCCGCTGGAGCTGCTCGCCTTCGGCCTGCGCTCGACCCTCTCCCGGCTCGGCCCCGCGGTCGAGCTGCGCGACGTTCCCCACAGCCCCGACGACGGCGTGATCGCCGACTACCGCGGCGACATCGACGACCCGGCGGCGCTGGCCGCCCGGCTCGAGGCCGATCCCGGCATCTCCTCGCACGGCCTCTTCCCCCCGGCTATGGTGAGCGAGGTCCTGGTCGGGGCAGGCGACTCGGTGAACCGCTCAACGCTGCACTGACCCCTAGGAGACCACAGATGACCGACTTCACCGGGCTGGCGATCGCCGGCCGCATCGCCACTCCCGACGACGCCGACTGGGACGAGGCGCGCGCCGCCTGGAACCTCGCCGCCGACCAGCGCCCCGAGGCGGTCGTCTTCGCCGGGGGCGCCGAGGACGTCGCCGCGACGGTCCGCTTCGCGGCCGCGAACGGCCTCAGGGTCGCCGCCCAGGGCACCGGCCACGGCGCCGCGCCGCTGGCCGCGCTCGAGGGCACGATCCTGCTCAAGACCGAGCGCATGCGCGGGATCTCGGTCGACCCCGGGACGCGCACGGCGCGGGTCGAGGCGGGCGCGCTCAGCATCGAGCTCGGCGAGGCGGCCAACGAGCACGGCCTCTGCTCCCTGCCCGGCTCCTCGCCCGACGTCGGCGTCACCGGCTACACGCTCGGCGGCGGGCTGAGCTGGCTCGGGCGGCGCTACGGCTTCGCCTGCAACCGCGTCGCCGCGATCGAGCTGGTCGACGCCGGCGGCGAGCCGCGGACCGTCGACGCCGAGAACGAGGCCGACCTCTTCTGGGCGCTGCGCGGGGGCGGCGGCGGCTACGCGATCGTCA
The DNA here is from genome assembly GCA_035759115.1 of Solirubrobacterales bacterium. Lineage (GTDB taxonomy): Bacteria > Actinomycetota > Thermoleophilia > Solirubrobacterales > 70-9 > VRUE01. The sequence goes on from DASTVL010000302.1 coordinate 11,026, forward strand.
CCGCGCTGCGAGTCGAGCTGCTGCCGATCGCCGAGGTCTACGCAGGGGCGCTGCTCTTCCCCGCCGAGGCCGGCGCCGAGGCGGTCCGCGCCTACCGCGACTGGGCCGCGGCGGTGCCCGACGAGGTCACGTCGGTCGTCCGCTTCGTCACCCCGCCGCCGATCCCCGACGTGCCCGAGCCACTGCGCGGCACGCCGCTGCTGACGATCGACGCCGCCTGCATCGGCGGCCAGGCCGAGGGCGAAGCGACGATCGCGCCGCTGCGCGAGATCGGCGAGCCGATCATGGACACCTTCGAGTGGATGCCGACCGCCGGGCTCAGCCGCATCCACATGGACCCCGAGAGCCCGGTGCCCGGGATCGGCGAGGGGATGACGATCGCCGACCTGCCCGACGAGGCGATCGACGCCTTCGTCGCGGTCGCCGGCCCTGACTCGGGCTCGCCATTGCTGCTGAGCGAGCTGCGCCACCTCGGCGGCGCGCTCGGTCGCTCCGCGGAGGGCGCCGGCGCCCTCTCCCACCTCGACGCAGGCTTCGTCATGTACAGCGTCGGGATGCCGATGACGCCGGAGCTGGGCGAGGCGATCCCGGCCCACCTGAAGACGATCGAGGAGGCGATGCGCCCATGGGGCGCGGAGGGCCGCTACTACAACTTCGCCGAGGGCCCGTGCGACGTCGACGCGATCCTGCCGCCCGGCGTCTGCGACCGGCTCGGCGAGGTCAAGCGCAAGTGGGACCCCGACGGCCGCATCGTCGCCAACCACGCGGTCGTGCCGGCCGAGGCCTGAGCGCGTCGCGCGCGACCGCTGCTCAGCTCGCCGCGTCGCCGGCCGCGGCCTCGTCGCAGACGACCACCATGTTCTCGTTCTCGACCCGGCCGGCCGGGATCGAGCTGTCGCCGGCGAGCAGCTTGGCGAGCGCCTCGCGCCCCTTCTCGCCGAGCACGAGCCAGAGGATCCGGCGCGCCGCGGCTAGCGCCGGGTAGGTGAGCGTCATCCGCTGGTGGCCTTCGTAGGGGCCGCCGGTCATCGCCACCCGGCGATCGTCGACTTCGAGCACCGAGTCGCCGGGGACGAGCGACGCGGTGTGGCCGTCAGGGCCGAGGCCGAGGTGGACGAAGTCGAGGTGTTCGGGCACGTGCACTTCGTACTCGGCGGCGGAGAGTTCGAGGTCGCGGCTGGTCACCGGCATCGGCCGCAGCGCCGCCTGGTGGTCGATCGAGAGCATCTGCACCAGGTGGGTCAGGTTGCGCGCCTCGTCGCCGGGCGGCGCCACGCGCTCGTCGACCTGGTAGATGTGCGACTGCTCCCAGGGCATCTGCTCCATTTCGCCGAGCAGCCCGATCATCGCCCAGGGCGTCCTGCCGCCGCTGAGGGCGATCGCGTATTCGCCCCGCTTCTCGACCGCCTCGCGGCCGGCGGCGGCGACCGTCTCGGCCGCGTGCCGCGAGGCCGCGTCGGCGTCGGGGAAGACCCTGGTCTCGATCGGCATCGGGCTCCCCTTCCCGTTCCCCGTCCTAGGACGCCTTCTCGTCGTGGCCGCCGAACTGCTTGCGCATCGCGGAGAGCACTTTGTCGCCGAAGTCGCCGAGCTCGCGCGAGTAGAAGCGCTCGTACAGGGCCGTGGTCAGCACCGGCGCCGGCACGCCCTCGTCGATCGCCGCGATCGAGGTCCAGCGGCCCTCGCCCGAGTCGGAGACGCGGCCGGTGAAGTCGGAGAGGTCGGCCGATTCCTGCATCGCCGCCGCGGTCAGGTCGAGCAGCCAGGAGCCGATCACGCTGCCGCGCCGCCAGACCTCGGCGACCTCGGGCAGGTCGAGCTCGTACTGGTAGTACTCGGGCTGCTCGAGCGGCGCCGTCTCGGCGTCCTGCTCGCGCTGCG
>DASTVL010000303.1:0-3794 GCA_035759115.1 Solirubrobacterales bacterium
GACGGCGCCGCACTTCTATCTGCGGGCTTCGGTGGACATGTCGCGGGCGGTCGCCGGGCGCAAGCTGCTCAAAGAGGCGGCGGGCGAGGGCGATCCGGTGCCGTCGTTCAACGACATGGTGGTCAAGGCCTGCGCGCTGGCATTGCGCGAGCACCCGCGCGCCAACGGCGCCTACCGCGACGGCCGCTTCGAGCTCTACTCGCGGGTCAACGTCGGCGTCGCCGTCGCCGCCGAGGACGTGCTGATCGTCCCCACCCTGTTCGACGCCGACCGCAAAGGCCTGCGCCAGATCGCGACCGAGTCGCGGGCGCTGGCGAAGAAGGTGCGCGAGGGGCAGATCACGCCACCGGAGCTCTCCGGCGCGACCTTCACCGTCTCCAACCTGGGGATGTACGGGATCGACGGCTTCTCGGCGGTGATCAACCCGCCGCAGGCCGCGATCCTCGCCGTCGGCGCGATCGAGCAGCGGCCCGTCGTCCGCGACGGCGAGATGGTCGCCGCCGACCTGATGCAGGTCGACCTCGCCTGCGACCACCGCATCCTCTACGGCGCCCCCGCGGCCGAGTTCCTCGCCCGCATCAAGGCACTGCTCGAAGAGCCACTCTCGCTGGCTCTTTAGAGGTAGATGGATGCATTTGGGGGTCTATGAACCCCAAAAAGTCTCCATCGGCGTGGGGAGGATCAGCAGGTCTTGCCTGCGCCGATGACCGCATTCCAGGCGCGGGGGAGCGAGAAGTCGGCGCGGACGCGGAAGACGCCGGGGCGGCTCGCGCGGGCCATCGTCCAGTCGCCGTGGCGGACGAGGCAGCCGCGGCCCTTGGCGATCGACCAGTAGGGGGTGAAGGCGACGCGGACGAGGAACCTGCCGGGGCGGTCGACGTCGAGCGCGAAACCGCCGTGACCGATCGAGCGGGTCGTCGCCGCGCCGGCGCCGAGCGACTGCACCAGCGGCGCCGGGTCGCGCACCTCGTAGACGCGCCAGTGGGTGTCGCTCCAGCGCGGGATCAGGTAGGGCGGGTCGCGCAGGATCAGGCGCCGCTCCGCCACCGAGGAGTAGTCGAGCGGCGCGTCGGGCAGCGCCACGTAGCGGATCGCGTTGTCGTGCAGCCAGGCGCGGTAGGCGCGGTCGCCGAGCCGCCCGTCGCGGTAGAAGATGTCGTCGCGCGTGGTGTCGAGCTGGCGCAGCCAGCCGCGTGCCAGTTCGAAGTCGCGCGCGAGGTAGGCCGACTCCCAGTGATTCGCCGTCGGCGGCACCTCGATCCGCGCCGCGTCGCCGCCGTGCTCGCGCAGCCAGCCCGCGAGCGGAGCGAAGTAGGCGGCCTCGGTCGAGGGGTCGCCGACGCTGCGGGCGATCTGGTTGACGCTCGCGGTCAGCTGCCAGTAGAGGCCGCCGGCGACGAAGAGGGCGAGGAACCAGACGGGGACCCGCGGGCGGTGGGTCAGGATCACGGCGGCGAGCACGGGCCCGCCGAAGAGGGCGCCGAGGCGGACCGCATTGCCGCCGACCGCGTTCGGCACGAGCCAGATCGCCGTCGCCGCCAGCAGGTAGGCGAGCAGCACGCGGCGCAGTTGGCGCTCCTCCTCGCCGAGGCCGCGGGTGATGTAGAGCGCCGAGCCGCACCAGAGCGGGATCGCGATGTAGGAGCTGAAGGCGAACGGGAACTCGCCGGCGCCGGGGAAGGCGATGTTGGGGATGAGCACCAGAGCGAGGGCGATGCAGGCGACCCAGACCGCGCCAAGATTGGCGCGACGGTCGCGCGGCAACGTGCCGGCGATCACGACCCCGGCGAGGAAGGCCGCTGCGACCGGGCTGGATAGTGCGCAGGCTGCCGCGGCGAGGATCGCGAGAGTCGGGTGCTCGACCTGCAGCGCGCGTAGGGAGGCCAGGGCGAAGACGACTCCCAGGGCGAAGGTGAGTTGGCCGTCGGCGAGGAGGGTGACCACGCCGGCGGCGAACCAGAGGGTCGCCCAGCGGGCCGAGTCGCCCCAGCGGTCGCGGACGAGGCGGTCGAAGAGGTAGGAGGAGGCGATCACGGCGAGGGTGCCGACCAGGCGCGGGCCGAGCAGCGCCGCCAGCGGCGGGAAGAGAACGCTGTAGGTGAGGGTGTAGTGGCCGCCGTACCAGGAGCCGTTCCAGATCGCCATGCCGCCGCGCTGGAACAGCTCGGTGCGGAACACCTGCGCGGCGAGGTCGCCGACCGGTGGGTTCCAGGCGAGCATCGCGGCAGCGAGCACGGCGCTGAGCGCGACGGCCGGAAGCCAGTCGGGACGGAGGAGCTGTGCGCTCTTGGACTGGTCCATGGGGGGCAGCGAAGGATATGGGCGCGGCATGCGACGATTTCAAGGGTGAGCGAGGAAATCCTGGTCGTGCGCTGCGGGATCGTCCCCTACGAGGAGGCGCGCGTCGCCCAGCGCTGGCTGGCGCAGGCGCGGCAGGAGAGCGAAGTCCCCGACGTGCTGCTGCTGCTCGAGCACACCCCCGTCTACACCCGCGGGCGCCGCTCGACCGAGGCCGAGCTGCCGATGCAGGCCGAGTGGTACGAGATGCAGGGGATCGAAGTCCACGACACCGACCGCGGCGGCCGGGTCACCTACCACGGGCCCGGGCAGCTGGTCGCCTACCCGATCGTCTCGCTGAAGCCCTACGACGACGACGTGCACGAGTACGTGCGGCGGCTGGAGCGGGTCGCGATCGAGGCGCTGGCCGCGCACGGCGTCGCCGCCGGCACGATCGAGGGCCTGACCGGCGTCTGGACCGAGGGTGAGACACCCGGCCCGGAAGCGGGCGCCGGCGCGGCGCGCAAGATCGGCTCGATCGGGCTGCATGTCAGCCGTGGGGTGACGACGCACGGGATGGCGGTCAACGTCAACAACGACCTGCAGCCGTTCGAGTGGGTCGTCCCCTGCGGGATCGACGACTGCCGCGTCACCTCGCTCGGCCGCGAGCTCGGCGCCGAGCAGGACCTCGGCGCCTTCGCCGCTACGGTCGCGGCGCGCTACGCCGAGGTCTTCGAGCGGACGCCGGTCGACACAGAGCCGGCGGCCCTCGGGCTCGACCTCGCTAGGCTCGGAGTGGCATGAGCGCACCGACCGAGAGCAGCGCCACGGCGGACCCGGCCGAGCGCGTCCACGTCACCCGTTCGCGCGCCAAGCCGGGCGGGACCGCAGCCGCCGGCGAGGACGCGATCCCCTTCCGCCGCGCCCGCAAGCCGCCCTGGCTGAAGGTGCCGGCGCCGGGCGGGCCGACCTACCGGCGGCTGAAGGCGGAGATCGGCAGCGACAACCTGCACACCGTCTGCGAGGAGGCCAACTGCCCCAACGTCGGCGAGTGCTGGGAGCGCGGCACGGCGACCTTCATGATCCTCGGCGACGTCTGCACGCGGCGCTGCGGCTTCTGCAACGTGCAGACCGGCGTGCCGAGCTGGAACGACCCGCTGGAGCCGCTGCGCGTCGCCAACCAGGTGAAGAAGATGGGGCTGCGCCACGCGGTCGTCACCTCGGTCGACCGCGACGACCTGCCCGACTACGGGGCGAGCGCCTTCGTCGGCGTGATCCGCTCGATCCGGATGCAGGCGCCGGGCTGCAAGGTCGAGATCCTCACCCCCGACTTCCGCGGTCAGGAGATGCCGCTGGCGAAGGTGATCCACGAGCGCCCCGACGTCTTCAACCACAACGTCGAGACGGTGCCGCGGCTGTACCCGAAGGCGCGGCGCGGCTCCAAGTTCATGCGCTCGGCGCGGGTGCTGCGGATGGCGAAGGAGATGGGCGGCGCCGACGTCGTGACCAAGTCGGGG
>DASTVL010000304.1:0-2127 GCA_035759115.1 Solirubrobacterales bacterium
GCTGGGCCACACCCTGCACCACCAAGGGCTGGCCTTCGATGAGGAGATGATCCACGACGAGGAGGAGCGCGACGCCGCCGGCGGGAACGGGTCGGCCGATGGCTGAGCCCGGCGCCTTCCTCGAGAGCTTCGACGAGGCCGAGCGCTCGATCCTCTCCACGCTCGGCTTCGCGGTCTGCGTCGGCCGCTTCTACGAGGACCTCGCGCAGCGCCTGCTGCGCGGCGCCGACGAGGGCTTCGAGCTGGCGGGGGTTCCGGCTGCCTCGATCCGCCACGCCTCGGTCCCCGGCGCCTACGAGCTGCCCTACGCCGCCAAGCTGCACGCCGAGAGCGGTGACTTCGCCGGCGTCGCCTGCCTCGGCGTCGTGATCCGCGGCGAGACCGACCACTACGACTTCGTCTGCGCCGAGGCCGCCCGCGGGATCCAGGACGTGCAACTCGCCACCGGCGTGCCCTGCGCCTTCGGCGTGATCACCTGCGACACGATGGAGCAGGCGCTCGAGCGCGCCGGCGGCGGCAAGCGCGACCAGGGCCGCAACGCCGCCCTCACCGTCGCCCGCATGGCCCTGCTGCAACGGCAGTTGGCGTAATCAGACCGCGGGAAAGATGGAGACGGGGTAGCGCCGTATCTCTTGGTCCGAGGTAACCAGGGTCACGCTCTCGACCTGCGCCTGGGCGATCAGCATCCGGTCGAAGGGATCTCTGTGATGGTGGGGCAAGGATGCGACGGCAGCAGCGTGAGATAGGGAGATCGGGAGTAGCTCGAAGCGCTTCTCATCAAGCTGGAACTCGAGGTCGTCGATTGGAGATAGCTTGTCCAGCGCGGTCTTGATCGCTATCTCCCAGGGGCTGACAACGCTGACGAGGACTTCGTTGTCGTAGTTCTTCAGCACATCCGCCGTTGCCGTTGAGAGTCGCCCAGGGTTTGCAAGCGTCCAGATCAGAGCCTGGGTGTCGAGCAGCAGTCTCAACTCGGATCCCTCTTGTTTTCACCCGGAAAGATCTCGCTTTCCTCGAAGAGCTGCTCGGTTTCCTTCTTCATCTTCTTCCATTCCTCGTCCGACGGCACCTTGAATTTCCCCTCCAAGCCGCCGAGCTTGCGCTTGCCGAGCTTTTTCGGCTGAGCTACCGGCACCAACTTCGCCGCCGGTTTCCCGGCGCGGCCGATCACGATCTCCTCGCCCGCTTCGACGCGCTCGACCAGCTTCGACAAGTGGGTCTTGGCCTCGTGCATGTTCACCTGCTCCAAGTCCTCAGCGCTCATTTCTCTCCCCCCTTTCGAGGCGGTGGTGGCGGAATTTGCGGCCCTTGGTTCTTAGTCTACTTAGCTAACCCGCGCACAGGCTACTATCCACGACCTGAGATGACCACCGCCCAACCCACGCACCCCCGGATGACCCGCCCGGCGCAGCGCAGCTCTGCGTCCTCGGGTTTGCCTTTGCAACCAGCAAAGGCTGCACCCTGCGTCCTTGATCTGCTTGGCCGTGCGCGCCCCCGGGCGCACGTGGATCGGACGGCGGTCATCTAATGGCCAAGGTATGCCACAGCTGCGGCAAGGGACCGGCGTTCGGCCACTCCCGCAGCCACTCGATGGTCGCGACCAAGCGGCGCTTCGACCCGAACCTGCAGAAGGTGCGGATCGAAGAGCGGGGTCGCAAGCTGCGCACCTACGTCTGCACGCGCTGCCTCAAGGCCAACAAGGTCACCAAGGCCGCCTGAGGCCGTAGGGCGCGGCGCTGGGAAGCACCCGCGGCTGCGCGCCGTGCGGTGCACTGTCGCTCCGCCGCCGCCACGTTATCGCTTGGTCAGTCGGCCTTGGCGGGCACAGGTAGATTTCGCCCGATGCCCGATCCCTCGATCGCGCGCTTCCGGCGCGTCGTCACCTCTGCCTACGCCCACCTCGACGAGCGTCGCGAGGAGGTCAACGACCTCAACGTCTTCCCGGTCGCCGACGGCGACACCGGCGACAACATGGCGATGACGATGCGCGCGGTGCTCGACGAGCTCAACGACCTCAACGGGCAGCCGCTCGACGCCGTCGGCCGCGACGTCGTCGTCTCCGCCGTCGCGCAGGCGGCGCTGCTCGGGGCGCGCGGCAACAGCGGCGTGATCCTGTCCCAGATCGTC
>DASTVL010000305.1:0-3735 GCA_035759115.1 Solirubrobacterales bacterium
GACGTGGTCGCCGACCCGCAGTTCGCTGAAGGCGAGCCGGCCGCGCCCGCCGGCGCGCTCGCGCTCCTCGGCGCGCTTGCGGCGGTGGACGAGGCGGCGGAAGGGGTAGACGGCGAGGCGCAACTCGGGGCTGACGAAGCCCTCGCGCAGGCGCGCCTCGGCGAAGGCCAGGCCCGGCTCGGGCGAGAGGTTGCCGCCTTCGAGCAGCTTCGCGTCGAGCCGGTCGAGCCCGTAGCGCGAGCGCTCGGCCTCACCGCGGCTGTCGAAGGCGACGACCGTGCGGTAGCCGGAGCGGATCAGCTTCTCCAGCTCGCCCTCGGCCTCCTCGACGCTGCGCGCCGGCGACTCGGCGCGCGAGGCGCGGAAGGCCGCCTCGTCGTCCTCGCCGGCGCCGCCGACGCTGAGCACGGCGCGGCCGGCGAGCGGCGCCTCGACATCGACATAGAGGCGACGGGCGTCGTCGGCGTGCATCGCCGCGGTCGCGTCCTCCCAGTGGTCGTGCAGGGCCGGCCCGATCTCCTCGGCGGCGGCGAGGATCACGGCGGTCGCCGCCGGGACGAGGTCGAGCGGGGCGCCGAAGTGCTCCAGCGGCAGTGCCTCGGCGGCGCTGGGCGCCTCCTCCCCCCTTTCCTCCGCCTCCATCGCCGCCAGCTCGGCCAGGTCGCGGTGCTCGGCGTCGTGCTCGGCCGCGGGCGCCAGCTCGACCCGCTCGGCCTCGCCCAGCGAGCGCTGGGTGAAGGTCGAGAACCAGCGCATCGACTCGACCTCGTCGCCGAAGAGCTCGATCCGCACCGCCCGCTCCTCGGTCGCCGGGAAGACGTCGAGGATGCCGCCGCGGACGGCGAACTGGCCGCGCTCCTCGACCTGCTCGACCCGCTGGTAGCCCGCCCCGGCGAGGTCGCCGACGGCGCGGTCGAGGTCGATCTCGCCGCCGCGCTGCAGCGCGAAGCCGGCCGGGCGCAGCGAGGCGTCGGGCACGGCCTCGGCGAGCGCGGTGGCGGAGGCGACGACGACCGCGTCCTCGTCGCTGCGCAGCGAGTCGAGCGCGTCGATCCGCAGCCCGACCAGGTGCGGCGGCGGCGTCACGTGCGAGGCGTAGCCGGTGCCGCGCGAGGGGTAGAAGCGGACGCGGCGCGGCGCCAGGTAGGCGCGCAGGTCGGCGGCGAGGTCGCGGGCGGAGCGGTCGTCGGCGCTGACCAGCAGCGCCGGGCGGCCGGCGAGGCCGCGGTCGTCGTCGAGCAGGGTCGCCAGCAGCAGCGGTCGCAGGGTCGCCGAGGCGCCGATCTCGACCGGCGAGCCGCCGGACGCCGCGCGCACGTCGCCGGCGAGCGCGTGCAGGCGCTCGTTCTCAGCGGCTATTTCAAGTAACGGGCGGAGGGACATGGGCGAGGTAGGCTGCTCCTCGATGCTAATCCGTCGTCCGTTTGCGGCCCTCTCCACCCTCGGGCTCTTCGCCCACAACGGCTTCGAGACCCGGGCCGGGGTCGGGCTCGTCTTCGAGCCGGAGCTGGGCCGGCGCGGCGCCTACGCGCTCTGGGCGGGCCTGATCCCGCTCGGGCTGCTCGCCGCGGCGCGCGGCGGCAAGTGGGACGAGCGCCTCTCGGCCTTCAACGCCGGGATCGGTGCCGCCGGCGTCGCCGTCCACTTCAAGGCCTGGCCCTGGTCGCTGCACGGCGGCCTGCCGATGCTCGACGAAGCCGAGGGCCTCAGCGAGGAGCAGCTGCCCGCTTACAACGCCGTGCTCTGGGCCTGGGGCATCGCCAGCGCGCTCAGCCTGCTGCGCGAGACCGCACCCGGGTCGCGGCGCTTCGCGCTCGCCGGGATCTCGACCTTCCCGATCCTGCTCGCCTCCGCCGGCCACCACTTCCGCTGGGCGCGCGAGCAGGCCAGGCGCGATCCGGAGCGCTGGAGCCCGGCGCTGTTGGATGACTGACCGCGCGATCGGTCATCGGGGGGACTGAGCGGCTTGCCGCGCTGGCCCGACGACGCCCCCGGCGCGCTCTGCCTCAGCTTCGACAACCTCGGCGTCGATGAGGCCTCGAGCGCGGCGGCCGCCCTGCCCCGCCTGCTGGAGGCGCTTGCCGAGCGCGAGCTGAGCGCGACCTTCTTCTGCGAGGGCGTCAACGCCGAGCTCGCCCCGGACGCCCTGCGCAAGATCGACGCCGCCGGCCACGAGGTCGCCTACCACGCCTGGTTGCACGAGCAGTGGGGCGATCTGAGCGCCGCCGGGCAGGCCGAGAACCTGGCGCGCGGCGTCGACGCCTTCGGCGTCCTGGGAGTCGAGCTCAGCGGCCTGCGCCCGCCCGGCGGCCAGCTCGGCGAGGGCGGCGCCACGCTCCTCCGCGAAGCCGGCCTGCGCTACGCCTCGCCCGCCGGGGAGGGCGCCGGGGTCGAGGACGGCCTCGCCCTGCTGCCCTTCGCCTGGCGCCACGTAGACGCCACCTCGATGCTCCCCGGCCTCGACCCCGTCCGCAAACAAATGACCGGCTCCCCCGCCCCGATCGACCCGGACGCCTTCACCACCTACCTCATCAAGGAGATCGAGGGCAACGAGCAAGCGGGAGGCTTCATCTCAATAGTCCTCCACCTCCCCCTCCTCGACTGGCTAAGCGAGAAAAACCTAGCCACCATCCTGAACCAGCTCTCTTCCGCCGGGTCGTGGGTGGCGCGCTGCGACAAGCTCGCCGACCACGTCCTCGCAAGTGCTGAGCTGTTTGACAACGCCACGGCGCTCGACCCGACGAGCTGGGCCTAGTCCGGCTGAGGAAGTCCCGGCCCGGTTCGGGCCCACTCCACCTGACCGACCCCCTCGAGCTTCGAGCGGCCCTCGACGTCGTCCCACTCGTGCAGCATGCGCTTCAGGCGGGCGACGGCCTCGGGCGGGTGGGCGGCGACCGCGGCGGCCAGCTCCAGCGCCGACTCCTCCGTGGTCGCGGCCGGGGCGACGCGGTTGACCAGGCCCAGCCGCAGCGCCTCGTCGGCGCCAACCGTGCGTGAGCTGAACAGCAGGTACTTGGCGGCGGCGAGCCCGCAGAGGGTGACCAGGCGGGCCGGGCCGACCGGGACGCCGAGCGCCGCGCCGGGGAAGCGCAGGCGCAGGTTGGCGCCGCCGACCCGCATGTCGCAGGCGACGGCGATCTCGGCGCCGCCGCCGACCACGTCGCCGTGGCAGGCGGCGACGGTCGGCTTGGGGAAGGCGACGATCGCGTCGTAGAGGTCGGCGAAGAGCTGCATGCGGCGGATCCCGCCCTCCTCGTCGAGCTTCTCGCGCACGTCGGCGCCGGCCGAGAGCCCCATCTGGTCGGAGGAGCTGAGCACCAGCACCCGCACCGCCTCGTCCTCGCTCGCCGCCGCCAGGTGGGCGAGCAGCTCCTCCAGCATCCGCGTGTCCATCGCGTTGCGCGCCTCGGGGCGCTCGAGCCGCAGCAGGGCGACGCCATCGGGATCGACGGCGTAGCTGGTCCGCGCGGCGCTGGCTTCAGGGCTGCTCATCGGCGCCGGAGCCTATTTCGTCGAGTCGCTCGACGAGGCGCTCGGTCTCGTCCGCGGCCGCCGCGATCAGCTCTTCGACCTCGGCCCTGGGCTCGCGGAAGCGGCCGAGCACGTAGCGGGAGACGATCTCGGGGTCGGTCGAGTCGGGCCGCCCGACACCGACCCTGACCCGCCAGAACTCACGGCTGCCGAGCCCGCGGTCGAGGCTCTTGAGCCCGTTGTGGCCGGCGAGGCCGCCGCCGA
>DASTVL010000306.1:0-2557 GCA_035759115.1 Solirubrobacterales bacterium
TATGCAGACCTTCCCTGGCTTGGCCATGTGGCCAAATCTACCCCACAACCAGATGCAATCCGATTTGCGTTCAGTACAACTATTCGGCAATGAGATGACAGCTCGGGCATGAAATGACATAATTTGCCGACATGTCATTTAGATAGGAGGCGACGAGGTGTCGGAGCAAGCGCAGAAGATCGGGACCGCTGAGGCAAAGCGACGCTTCTCCGAGTTGGCCGACCGCGTGGAACAGGGCGAACGATTCGTCATCTCCAGGCGAGGTCGACCTGTCGTCGCGCTTGTCTCGCCCGAGGCGGGCACGCCAGAGGCACCGAGACCGCCGGTCAAGGGACTCGCTGCCCTCGCCGGCGCCATGGCTGATTGGGACGAGCTGGATGACGTGGTCGCTGAGATCTACGCGGCTCGCGATTCGAGCACCGATCGCCCGGCGCCTGACCTCGGCTGGGCAGCGTGTACTGCTTCGACACCGACATTCTCAGCGCGACGATGCGGCGGGCTCCGTCGCTGCCGGTCGTCCGGCGGCTGGCTCAGGTGCCCCCACACGAGCAGTTCACCACCACGATCACCCTCGGAGAGTTTCTGTTCGGCGCGGCGAAACGCGACAGCGACAGGCTCAGCCGCCAGATCCGCGATTTGGTTCGCGGCGCGCTGACAATTCTGCCGTTCGACGAAGCAGCAGCCGAGGTCTATGGCCCGCTCCGGGCGCGTCTCGAGTCCGAAGGACAACCCCTGGCCGAGCCGTATCTGCGAATCGCCTCGATCGCGCTTGCGCTAGACCTCACTGTCGTATCCGGAAACACCCGCCACTTCGCCCGGATACCCGATCTCCGTATCGAGGACTGGCTCGACACCGAGGACTAGGCTCCGCAGTCCTCCTTGGCGTTCGACTTGACGACGTCGCCGGGCTCGGTGATGCGGTCGAAGCTGGCGATGCCGTACCTCCACTGCGAGCCGCGGCGCTGGAAGGCGACTTCGTAGCCGCCCGGAGCGCCGAGGAAGGCGTCGATCCACTTGCCGCCGCGACGGACGACGGCATCCTTGATCCACCAGCGCCTGCCGGTTGAGATCCCGGTGCCGTAGCGGCCGGTGAGGCGCGATTCCCAGCGGCCGTTGCGGCAGTAGAAGTTGTCGACCGCCTCTCCGTCGCCGCGTTCGCCGACGAACTTCGAGTCCTTGATCTGGTTGAAGGCGATCCGGTTCGCCTTGTTCTGCTTCAGGCAGATGCGCTTGGCGGCGCGCCTGCGGCGCTTGCCGCACCTGGCCAGGCGCGGGCCCGCCGCGGGGGCGGCCGAGGCCGCGGCCCGCTTCTTCTTGCGCTTGCCCGCCTTGGGCTTGCGGAAGGTGACCGCCCTGGTCCGCCGCACCGTGCTGCCGGCGGTCGGCTTGAAGACGAGCTTTACCGGCACCGTCAGCTTGCCGCGCCGGCCGAGCCTCTTCTTGCCGAGGCGGGTCAGCTTGACCGTGATGTAGGCCTTGCCGGCCTTCTTGACGCGGCGCTTGGCGGGGATCAGCAGGCGGGGTCGGCGCCGCTTGCCCCCGCGCTTGCCCTTCTTGCGGCGCGCGCTCGCCGTCGCAGCCGGAGCGTCGCTGACACGGGCCCGGCCGAGCGCGGGCGCGAAGGCGCGCAACAGGCCGGCGCCGGGGGCGGCGACGCCCAGCCGGGCGCGCGAGCCGCCCGGCAGCAGCCTGAACCCGGGGAGCAGGCGGAAGGGAGAGGCGACCGGAGGAGGGGGCGCGACCGGCGCGACGGTTTCGGGCACCGGGGTGGTCGTCGGCGCCGGCTCGAACTCGCCGTTGACGAGCGGCACCAGTCCGCTGGTGCCGCCCGGCAGCGCCTGCTGCCCGGCTCGCATCGCGGGAATGAAGTATGAAAGCGAAGCGGTGGCGCCCGGATCGGATGGCGATTCCGCAACATGCATCGGCAGCGTGCTCGCCGGGCTGAGAACGCTGATCCCGAGGTAGTCGACGATCTCGACCGGCTCGCCGTCGATGTCTTCGACCGTGTTGACGGCGGGCAGGTTGACGGCGACTTCGTTGACCGAGTTCGGCGCCGGGGTGAAGACCGCGCTCTCGGCCGGCGCGGTGCAGCAGATGATCCCCGCGGGCGGCGACCCGGCCTGAGAGCGGAGCGCCCGGAGCACCGTGAAGACCATCGGCCCGACGTTCGGGCCGGTGCGCACGCGCGCCCTGATGATCCTCCAGCTGCCGCGCGGCGTCTGCGAAGTCCATGCGCCGCCGCTGTCGCTGCCGAAGAGCGTGCAGCTCGGCGCCGACCCGACCAGGACGAGACCCTGGCAGCTGCTGCCGGAGTTGGCGTCAGCCCCCAACGGGGCGCCAACCGTGACCGCACCGGCGGGTGCGGCAGCCACCAAGAGGCCTGCACCGACGAGGGCCGCCACAACGCGGAGGCGCGCAAAAGTCAGATCGGTCACCGTCGGCATTCTGAGCACCCCCGCCAGCAACTCCCACCCCCTCGCCAAGAGATGGGCCAAACGGCCCACCCCGAAGCTAACGAGAGAAGGGGGCGTCGCGGAGGCGCGTGTGACCCTCCCCC
>DASTVL010000307.1:0-14627 GCA_035759115.1 Solirubrobacterales bacterium
CGAGAGCTCTTCGACGATCATCGCGTAGGTGGTCAGGTCGAGCCCCATGCCGCCGTACTCCTCGGGGATCGTCACCCCGAACAGGCCGAGCTCCTTCATCTGCTCGACGATCGGCTCCGGGAAGGAGTCCTCGTGGTCGTATTTCTCGGCGTTGGGGAGGATCTGCTCGTCGACGAACTGGCGCACCATCTCGGTGATGTCGCGCTGGATGTCGGTCTGCTCGGTGTAAGCGGCGGTCTCTACGGCCATGGCTCCTGATCCGGTCGGTGGCTGGAAGGAGCCGAAGGATATCGGCGCCGCGGCCTCAGGCCGAGAGCGGCACGGTCTGCAGGCGCTGGAGGCGCTCGGCGACGCGGTCGGCGCGGGCGTTGAAGTCGCTCATATCGTCGGTGCGGGCCGGCTCGAACGGGCGTGGCGCCGGCGTGCCCGTCGGCATCGAGCGCATGCGGATCGGCGCCGAGGCGGCGATCGCGGCGCTTGCGCGCTCGGCCAGCTCGGCCGCCCGCTTTGCCTGCTCGGCGGCGTCGAGCGCCGCGGCGCCGACCGTCATCACCGCGGCCTCGGAGGCGCGCGCGGTCGCCATCGCCTCGTCGATCCGTTCGACCAGCTCGCCGAGCAGCGGCGGCCGCGCCCGCTCGGGCAGGCTCCAGTCCTCGGCAAGCTCGCTCATCCCCTCCATGTACGGCGGCGAGCGGCCAATCCCTGCGAGACGCCCTCACCGCCGTCACCTCTGGCAGGATCGGGCCGGTGAAGGCCCTGGTCACCGGCGGCGCCGGCTTCATCGGCTCCAACCTCGTCGACGCCCTGCTCGCCCGCGGCGACGAGGTGACGGTCGTCGACGACCTCTCGACCGGGCGACGCTCGAACCTCGACGGCGCCCTGGCGGCGGGCGCAGAGCTGGCCGAGCTCGACATCCGCGACGCGGAGGCGCTTTCCGGGCGGCTCGCCGCCGCGGCGCCCGACGTCGTCTTCCACCTCGCCGCGCAGATCGACGTGCGCCGTTCGCTCGCCGACCCGGCCTTCGACGCCGCCGTCAACGTCGGCGGCACCGCCAACCTGCTCGAGGCGATGCGCAGAGCCGGCTCGCGGCGGATCGTCTTCGTCTCCACCGGTGGGGCGATCTACGGCGAGGGCGAGGGCAAGCCGCTTCCGCTCGGCGAGGACGCCCCGATCGAACCGTTCTCGGCCTACGGCCAGAGCAAGTACGCCGCCGAGGGCTACCTGGCGCTCTACGAACGGCTCTACGGCGTCTCCGGCATCAGCCTGCGGCTCGGCAACGTCTACGGGCCGCGCCAGGACCCGCTGGGGGAGGCCGGCGTGATCGCGATCTTCTGCGGCAGGCTGCGCGCCGGCGAACGGCCGCTCGTCTACGGCGACGGCCGCCAGACCCGCGACTACCTCTACGTCGGCGACGTCGTGAAGGCGGCCCTGGCGGCGGCCGAATCGGAGGCCGGCGGACCGTTCAACATCGGCGCCGGGATCGAGACCGACGTGCTCGAGCTCGCCGCCCTGCTCGCCGAGATCGGCGGCGCCGAGGGCTTCGAGCCGGAGTTCGCGCCGGCCCGCGAGGGCGAGGTGCTGCGGATCGCGCTCGACGCGAGCCGGGCGGAGCGGGAGCTGGGCTGGCGCGCCGAGACGAGCATCGCCGACGGCCTGCGTCGCACGCTCGACTCGATATAGGGTCCCGCCCGATGAGAAACCCGAGAGACTTCTTCCAGCCCCTTGCGATCGGCGCCCCCGAGCCGCTGCGCGAGATCCCCGTCACCCCGTCGCGGATGATCCACTTCCTCGACTTCTCGAACGAGAAGATGGTCGCCAAGGCCGCCGCGATCGCCGAGCAGACCGACATCCTGCTCGGCAACCTCGAGGACGCGATCCCGGTCGACCGCAAGGAGGCGGCCCGGGCCGGCCTGGTCAAGGCTGCGACCGAGTCCGACTTCGGCCAGACGGCGCTCTGGACCCGGATCAACTCGCTGGAGAGCCCCTGGGTGCTCGACGACCTGACCACGCTGGTCGGCGAGATCGGCGACAAGCTCGAGGTCGTGATGGTGCCCAAGGTCGAGGGGCCCTGGGACATCGATTACGTCGATCGCCTGCTCGCCCAGCTCGAGGCCAAGGCCGGCCTCGAGCGCCCGATCCTCGTCCACGCGATCCTCGAGACCGCGCAGGGCGTCGTCAACGTCGAGGAGATCGCCGCCGCCAGCCCGCGCATGCAGGGGATGAGCTTCGGCCCGGCCGACCTCGCCGCCTCGCGGCGGATGAAGACGACCCGGGTCGGCGGCGGCCACCCCGGCTACCGCTCGATGGAGGACCCGGCCGACCCGGAGAACCCCGAGCAGGGCGACCGCGTCACGGCCCAGCAGGACCCCTGGCACTACTCGATCGCGCGCATGGTCGACGCCTGCGCCGCGACCGGGATCCTGCCCTTCTACGGCCCGTTCGGCGACATCAAGGACACGGCCGGCTGCGAGACCCAGTTCCGCGCCGCCTTCCTGCTCGGCTGCGTCGGCGCCTGGTCGCTGCACCCGGTCCAGATCGAGATCGCGAAGAAGGTCTTCAGCCCTCCCCCCGACGAGGTCAGGTTCGCCAAGAAAGTGCTCGAGGCGATCCCCGACGGCCGCGGCGTGCACATGATCGACGGCAAGATGCAGGACGACGCCACCTGGAAGCAGTGCAAGGTGATGGTCGAGCTGGCCGAGATGCTGTCCGCGAAGGACCCCGAGCTGGCCGAGGCCTACGGGCTGTAGGCCTCTTCGGCCGGCGCCGAGCGCGCCGGCCGAGAGCGCCTGGGCTCAGCCCAGGCGCCGTTCGAGATCCGTCAGCTGCTGTTCGAGCTGGGACGGAAGGCGATCGCCGAACTGCGCCAGGTGCGCTTTGACCTGGGGCAGCTGTTGCTTGAACAGCTCGGCGTCGACGGAGAGCAGCTCGCGCATCTGCTCGTCGCCGAGGTCGAGGCCCTCGGTGTCGATCTCGCCCTCGGCCGGGACCAACCCGATCGGCGTCTCGACCGCCTCGGCCTCGCCGTCGCAGCGGCGGAAGACCCACTCGAGCACGCGGCTGTTCTCGCCGAAACCGGGCCAGATGAACTTGCCGTCGGCGTCCTTGCGGAACCAGTTGACATAGAAGATCTTCGGCAGCTCGGCGCCCTCGCGCTTGCCCAGCTCCAGCCAGTGGCCGAAGTAGTCGGCCATGTTGTAGCCGCAGAAGGGCAGCATCGCCATCGGGTCGAAGCGCAGTTCGCCGACGTTGCCGGCGGCTGCCGCGGTCTTCTCCGAGGACATCGTCGCGCCGAGGAAGACGCCGTGCTCCCAATCGCGCGCCTCGTGCACGAGCGGCACCGTGGTCGCCCTGCGGCCGCCGAAGAGGAAGGCGTCGATCGGCACGCCGGCCGGGTCCTCCCACTCGGGGGCGATGCTCGGGCACTGCGAGGCCGGGGTGGTGAAGCGGGCGTTGGGGTGCGCCGCGGGTTTGTCCGCGTCCGGCGTCCAGTCCTCACCGTGCCAATCGATCGCGTGCGCGGGCGGCTCACCTGTCATCCCCTCCCACCAGATGTCGCCGTCGTCGGTCTTGGCGCAGTTGGTGAAGATCGTGTTGCGCTCGATCGTGTCCATCGCGTTGGGGTTGGTCTTGTGCCCGGTCCCGGGAGCGACGCCGAAGAAGCCGGCCTCGGGGTTGACCGCGTAGAGGCGGCCGTCCTCGCCGAACTTCATCCAGGCGATGTCGTCGCCGACCGTCTCGACCTTCCAGTCCGCGAGGCTCGGGATCAGCATCGCCAGGTTGGTCTTGCCGCAGGCCGAGGGGAAGGCGCCGGTCACGTACTTGACCTTGCCCTCGGGGGAGGTCAGTTTGAGGATCAGCATGTGCTCGGCCATCCAGCCCTCGTCGTGGGCCATCGCCGAGGCGATCCGCAGCGCGAAGCACTTCTTGCCCAGCAGCGCGTTGCCGCCGTAGCCGGAGCCGTAGGACCAGATCTCGCGCGTCTCCGGGTAGTGGACGATGTACTTGTTGTCGGCGTTGCAGGGCCACGACACGTCTTCCTGAGCTTCGGCGAGCGGCATCCCGACCGAGTGCACGCAGGGGACGAACTCGCCATCGGCGCCGAGCGCGTCGAGCGCGCCCTTGCCCATCCGGGTCATGATCCGCATGTTGGTCGCGACGTAGGCGGAGTCGGTCAGCTGCACGCCGATGTGGGCGATCGGCGAGCCGAGCGGGCCCATCGAGAAGGGAACGACGTACATCGTGCGGCCCTTCATGCAGCCGCTGAAGAGGGGCTTGAGGGTGCCGCGCATCTCCTCCGGGTCGCACCAGTTGTTGTTCGGGCCGGCGTCGGCCTCGCGCTCGGTGCAGATGTAGGTGCGGTCCTCGACCCGGGCGACGTCGCCGGGGTCGGAGAGCGCCAGGTAGGAGTTGGGACGCTTCGCGTCGGAGAGGCGCTCGAAGGTGCCGGCGTCGATCAGGGCCTGCGCCAGCTGGTCGTACTCCTCGGCCGAGCCGTCGCACCAATGGATGGCGTCCGGCTGGGTCAGGTCTGCGATCTCCCCGACCCAGTCGAGGAGCTTTTTATTGGTGGTCGGCGCTGCGGCCGCGATGGATTGGCTCATTCGGCCCACTCTACTTATCGGGTTGGAGGTCGGTCACTTCGACGTCTGCGTCTTCGTTGAGGATCTTCAGCGTCGCCGTTTCCCGCTTGCCACCCGACAACGCGACGCTGCACTCGAAGCTTTCGCCCTGCACGACCTCGACTCCGGACGGGCACTCGACGGACTTGACCTTCTTGCCCAGCGAGTCCTCGAGGTTCTGTTCGATCGCGTCCGCGGTCTTGACGTCGTCGATCACGGTTTCCCCGCAGCCGGTCGCAAGGAAGACGGCAAGTGCCAGCGCGGCCAGCGCGCTGGATCGGCCCAGCAAGCTCATCTCTCGCTCCTTTCGACGAATCTCGCCGGGCAGTATCCCAGGGCGCCGCCGCACGCATCGCGCTCAGCGTTCGAACAGCGGCGACCGCGGGTTGAGCGAGCGAGCGCGCCGGTAGGCGGCGATCGCAGCGGCGGCATTGCCACGCTCGGCCTCGATCCGCGAGAGGACGAGGAAGTTGCGCCAATTGGTCGACTCGCGCTCGGCAGCCTCCCGCGCCGCGGCGACAGCCGCCTCCAGGTCGCCCATCGACTCGAGCACCAGCGCCTGCTGCAGTCGCGGGCCTGCCGCGCCGGGCTCGGCGTTCTGGGCGCCGCGGGCCGCACTCAGGGCGGCGTCGAGATCGCCGGCGCGGGCGTCCGCCTCGCTCTGTCGCAACAGCGTCGCGGAGGCCAGGGGGATCGCGATCGCGACGATCGCGAGCAGGGCGACCGGGACGAAGGCCAGCCGCAGTGGCAGGCGCAACCCCCGGCGCCGGTCACCCCTCCCGACGCCGCCGGCCTCGCCCAGGAGCCCGGCGCCCAGAAGCAGCAGGGCGACGGGCAGGACCGGGATCTGCCAGAGCCAGTCGGTCGCGGCGATGACGCAGAACGCGACACAGCCGGCCAGCCCGGCGGCGAGCGGCGAGCGCAGGTCCTCTCCCGCCCTGGCGACGGCGCGTGCCCCGCCGCCGAGAATCGCGAGCAGGAACGCAGCCAGCAGCACCAGCCCGACGATGCCGAGCTCGCCGAGGGTCTGGAAGTAGAGCGAGTGCGCGTCGCGCACGATGTCGTCGGCGTCGCCGTCCCGCGCCCACCAGTACTCGAAGGTGCCGGCGCCGGTCCCGCTCAGGGGCCTGGTCGCGTTCTGGCGCACAGCGGCAGCCCAGAACTGGTAGCGGCTCTGGCCGGCCGCGCTGGCCAGCCGCCCCGCCCCCTTGCCGGGCCCGTCCCCCCGCTTGAATTCGCTCCACCCGTCCGACGCGCGGCCCGGCGCATCGAGCGCAAGCGCGGCAACCAAGAGCACAATCGCCGCCGCCGCGGTGGCGGCGAGCGCCTGCCGCTGGGTGACGACCGCCCAGCGGGGCCTTCTCTCCTCGCGCAGCGGGCGCGAGATCCACGACCCGACCAGGCCCGCGATCAGACAGACGACGACGGTCATCGCCAGGATCTCGTTGCCCTGCTGGCGGGCGGCCTCGTTGAGCAGGCCATGCTGGAGAGCGTCGCGTTGGCTCGTCGCGACGATCAGGACAGCCCCGCCGGCGCCCCCGGCCAGCAGGGTCGCCAGCTTCGGCAGCCGGTCCTTGGCCAGGGCCAGGTAGACGGCCAGCGCGATCGCGGCCGCCGCGATGCCGGCCCGGGAGAGGGTGAAGAAGATCGTCAGCGTCATCGCCGGCAGGGCTGCCGCCGCAACTCCCCGCAGCAGCGCCGACCGGGCATCGGCGGCCGTCTGCAGCAGCAGCGGCAACCCGATCGCAACCAGCGCCGCCAGGCCGTTCCAGTAGTTGAGCGGGTAAGAGAGCCGTTCGCGCGTGCTCGAGAGGAAGGCCGCAGTCTGGCTGCCGGTCGGGAACCAGGCCGGGTGCAGCCGCGAGAGCAGGGCGACAGCGCAGACGATGACCACGCCGAGCGCCAGCGCGCAGAGCAGGCGCTCCGTTTCGCCGCGGGCGCGACTGCCGAGAGCGAGCACGAAGACGCCGGCGTAGGTGGTCACCAGCGCCAGTTCACGGAAGGTCCGCTCGACGCTCTCGGTCCAGGTGAGGCTCAGCGCCGTCCAGGCGGCGAGCGCCGCGAGCAGGGCGAGCGCGGCCCAGCCGAGGCGGCCGAGGCGGCGGCGCGGCAGAGCGCCGGCAAGAACCGCGACCAGGGCGACCCACCAGGCGGCTATCCCCACCTGGTCGTGGACCAGCGGGTCGTAGCCGCCGCCCTTCAGTCCCAGGTAGGCGACCAGGCCGGTGCCGAGCAGCCAGGTCGGCAGAGCGCCCCAATCGAAGCTGCGCACACGCTCGGCCGCACCCAGCCGCATCGAAGTCGCGTCCATTGGGTTCTATGCTACGAGCGCAAGTCGGACGGCCAGGGCCGCGCCGCATGCCCCGCACGAACATGAAACTGCTCGGAACCGCACCCGGTCTGGCGGCAGCGTTGACGCTGCTGGCCCTGCCCGTTCCCGCCGGGGCGCAGTACGTCGTCCCCTCCGGCAACTCGGCCGTCAATCAGTACACCGAGACGATTCCGACCAGCGGCGGCGGCCGCGATTCGGACCGTGCCGGGGGAAGACAGGCCGGACGCACGCCCACCCACGTCCTCGGCAAGCGCAAGGCGGATAAGCTCGAAGCGCAGGGGCCGGTCGGCAAGGCCGTGGCCGAGACCGCGGCAGCGACGGCGCCTGTCGAGACCACCGCCGCGGCTCCCGCCGACACCGGATCGCAGACCTCGAACGTCCCCGACGGCAAGGCCGGCCAAGGTGATTCGCGCGGCTCCTCCGATTCGAGCTCGCTGGATGGCTCCTCCGGCCGCACCGAGAACCGGCCGCCCGCGGCGACCACCGAACTGCCGGACGGCTCTTCCGGGCTTGCCGAGGTGCTCGCTCAGGCAACCGGCTCGACCTCCTCGGGGCAGACCGGGCTGCTGCTGCCGCTGGTGATTCTCGCCGCGCTCGCCTGGGCGTTCGGCTTCGCCTGGAGACAGAGACAGCACGTTGGCTGATCGGGTGTTGAGAGAGCGCGGCCCCCGCGCCGCCACGAGCCGCGCTGTCCTCGCTGCCTGCGGCCTGCTGCTCGGGCTCACGGCGCTCGCCTGCTGGGCGCAACCCGCCGGCGCCGCGGTGCGGCCGCTGACCACGGGCGTCTCCTACGTCTACGACTACCAGGCGACGGCGCTGGAGAACGTCAAACGCACCGGTTCCCAGATGGCGATGACGCCGCTGCGCTGGGGCAGCGTCGCCCCCGCGCAGGAGCCGGCCTCCTGGCAGCCTTCGGACCCCGGCGATCCGCACTACGACTGGGAGCCGTTCGACACCTGGGTGCGCAACGCCGCCGCCGCGGGCCTGGTCCCCGTGCTGCAGATCCGCGGCGCCCCGCTCTGGGCCCAACGCTGCCTCGGAGCGAACCAGGTCGATGCCCCCTGCGACCCCGGCCCCGACGCGCTGGCGGCCTTCGCGACGGCGGCGGCGCAGCGCTACAGCGGCGCCTACAACGGCCTGCCTCGCGTGCAGTACTGGCAGGCGCTGAACGAGCCCAACCTGAGCCTCTTCTTCAACCCTCAGTTTGCCGGCAACAAGGCGGTCTCCCCCGAGCTCTACAGGACGCTGGTCAACCGCTTCTACGCCGCGGTCAAGGCGGTCGATCCGTCGAATCTCGTGATCGCAGGCGGGCTCGGGCCGATCGCCGTGCCCAAATACACGATCGGGCCGATGCGCTTCACCCGCCAGCTGCTCTGCATGCGCGGGCACCGCAAGCCCCGTCCGACCGCGGGCGACTGCGGTGGCGGCGTCAACTTCGACATCTTCGACATGCACCCGTACACCACCGGCGGCCCGACCCACGAAGGCGGCGTCAACGACGTCCAGCTGGGGGACCTGAAGAAGCTGAAGACGCTGCTCGCCGCAGCCGATCGCGCCGGCCGGATAAAAGGCGCGTTCAAGCGCACGCCGCTGTGGATCATGGAGCTCTCCTGGGACTCCAAGCCGCCGGACCCGGGCGGACTGCCGATGAAGATCCTCACCCGCTGGACGGCCGAGGCGCTGCACCAGGCCTGGCGGGTCGGCATCGGCAAGTTCTTCTGGTACAGCCTGCGCGACGCGCCGCCCGAGCCGAGCCTCCCGTTCAGCGAAACGCTGCAGTCGGGGCTCTACTTCAGAGGCGCGACCCTCGCCCAGGACGAGCCGAAGGAGGTGCTCTACGCCTTCCGCTTCCCGTTCGTCGCGTACCCGGGCCGCAGGGGTCTGTCGTTCTGGGGAAGGACGCCGACCAGCAGCGGCGGCAAGGTGACGATCCAGCTCTGGAAGCGCTCGCGCTGGCGCCGCGCCTTCGTCGTCCGCGCCGACAGGGTGGGCATCTTCCGTGGCCTGCTGCGCAAGCGCTACGGGAACAACAAGCGCGGCCTCGCCCGTGCGGTCTTCCGCGGTGAGTCCTCGGTGCCGTTTTCGATGCGGCCGGTTGCGGATTTCTCTCACCCTCCGTTCGGTTAGAGCGCCACTGCTCGCTCTACACTCCCGGCGATGAAGATCGGGATCGTCGGGCTCGGATACGTCGGATTGCCGCTCGCCGTGGCCTTTGCCGAGGCGGGGCACGAGGTGGTCGGCCTCGACGCGGACGCACGCAAGGTGGAGGCCCTCAACGAGGGCCGCAGCTACATCGAGGACATCCCGGACGCCGTGCTCGAGCCACTCGGAGACCGCCTCCGGGCAACCCTCGACAAGGACGACCTCGCCTCCTGCATGGCGATCGTGATCTGCGTGCCGACCCCGCTGACCGGTTCGCGCGAACCGGATCTGACCTACCTCACCGAGTCGGCGACGGCTCTGTCGACGATCCTGCAGCCGGACCAGCTGGTCGTGCTCGAGTCGACCACCTATCCGGGCACGACCCGCGAGCGCATTCAGCCGATCCTCGAGGAGTCGGGAATGGCGGCCGGACGCGACTTCCATCTGGCCTTCTCCCCCGAGCGCATCGACCCGGGGCGCACCGACTACACCGTTCGCACCACGCCGAAGCTCGTCGGGGGGGTGACGCCCGCCTGCACCGATCGCGCCCGTGAGCTCTACTCGCTGATCTGCGAGCAGGTGGTCGTCCTCTCCTCGCCGGAGTCGGCCGAGCTGGCGAAGCTGCTCGAGAACATCTTCCGCTCGGTCAACATCGCCCTCGTCAACGAGCTGTCGCAGCTCTGCGAGAAGCTCGGGATCGACGTCTGGGAGGTGATCGAGGCTGCCGCGACCAAGCCGTTCGGGTTCATGCGCTTCGACCCGGGACCGGGAATGGGTGGCCACTGCCTGCCCGTCGATCCCTTCTACCTCGCCTTCAAGGCGCGCGAGCACGACTTCTACCCCGAGTTCATCGAGCTCGCCGGGAAAATCAACCGCGCCCAGCCCGGCTACTGCGTGGAGCGGATCGCCCGTGCGCTGAACGAGGACAGCAAGTCGATCAAGGGCTCGACGATCCTCCTGCTGGGGGTCAGCTACAAGCCCGGCGTCGGCGACATCCGCGAGTCCCCCGCCCTGGAGATCGTCAGCCTGCTGAGCGAGCGGGGGGCGAACGTGACCTACCACGACCCCTTCGTGCCCCGGCTGGCCGAGTTCGGGCTGGAGTCGGTCGAGTTCGACGAAGGCCTGGCCACGGCGGACCTCGCGGCGATCGTCACGCCACATCCCGGCATCGACTACGTCGACGTGGTCGAGCGGGCGCCGCTGACGATCGATTTCCGCGGGATCACGCGGGAGATCGAGTCGCCGAAGCTGACCCGTCTATAGCCGCGCCGGCGCCGGGGTCGATCGCCCGCAGCGCCGCCCCGGCCTTGAGCAGCATCTCCTCGTACTCCGCCTCAGGGTGGGACTGGGCGACGATCGCCCCGCCGGCGCCGACGGTCGCCTTGGCGCCGTCGAGCACGATCGCGCGGATCGCGACGCTGAGGTCGCAGCCGCCGCCGAGCCCGAGATAGCCGATCGCGCCCGAGTAGACGCCGCGGGCAGAGCCCTCCAGCTCATCGATGATCCGCATCGTGCGCCGCTTCGGCGCGCCGGTCATCGAGCCCGGCGGGAAGCAGGCGCGGATGCAGTCGAGCGCAGTGCGCTCCTCGCGCAGCAGGCCGCGCACGGTGGTGACCAGCTGGTGCACGGTCTCGTAGCTCTCGACGCCGATCAGCGCCGGGACATGGACGGTGCCCGCCTCGCAGACCGAGCCGAGGTCGTTGCGCAGCAGGTCGGCGATCATCAGGTTCTCGGCCCGGTTCTTCTCGTCGGCGCGCAGGCGCTCGGCGAGCCGTACGTCCTCGGCCGGGGTCGCGCCGCGCCGGCTCGTCCCCTTGATCGGCTTCGCCTCGACCCAGCCGTCGCGGCCGATGCGAAGGAAGCGCTCCGGCGAGGAGCTGAGCACGGCGGTCTCGCCGAAGCGCACGAAGGACGAGAACGGGGCCGGGTTGACGCGGCGCAGGCGCCGGTAGAGCTCGAGCGGCTCCAGCTCGCCCGGATCGGCGACGACGCTGTTGGTCAGACAGACCTCATAGGTCTCCCCTTCCCCCAACAGCCGCTGACACTCCGCGATCTCCTCCAGGTAACGCTCGCGCGAGCGCGCCAGTCGCGGCCTCGACGCATCGCCGATGGAGCGATTTGGGGGGCTATGGACCCCAGAAAGACTCCAGTTCGCCGCCGGCGGCGATTCGAGCCGACGCGCCGTGATCGCAAGCCACTCTTCGGCCTCCTGCTCCCCACCTGGCTCGGCCAGGCAAAGCAAGTACGTGTCGCCGGCGGTGTGGTCGAAGGCGATCATCCGCCCGGCGAAGACGAACGCCGCGTCCGGCAAGGCCGACTCGTGCGCCGCATCGCCGCCGCACTCGGCCTTGAGCTCGTAGCCGAACCAGCCCGCGAACCCACAGTCGAACTCAAACGGCAGCTCCGGCCGCTCCGGCCGGGGGTTCGCCAGCTCCCCGGCCAAGTAGTCGAATATCGATTCGCTTCGGAGCTCGACCTCGCCGCCTCGATCGACCCGCACTTCCCGGGCGGTCACGTCATAGGTGACCCTCGCCCCCAACGGCCCCCCGTCGTCCCCCATGAACGAGAACCGAGCATCGCCATCCGTCCGACTGCTATCGAGCCAAAACGCGTTCTCGCTATCTCCATACAAGCTCGTAAACGCCAGCTCGGCGTCAACCGGCTTATCGAGTGTCTTCGCGATCAGCTTCCGTGGAGGGGCGACGGGGACACCCCCGAACGGACGGATACTCAGAGCGGGCGAAGCCCGCGAGTTCGGGCGGGGGTGTCCCCGTCGCCCCTCCCGCCGACTCAGATCCCTGAAGTTCTCAAGCAGCCGCCGCCCATGCTCGGCACAGACCGACTCTGGGTGGAACTGGACGCCCCAGAGGGGACGGTGACGGTGTTCGAGCGCCATCAGGATTCCGTTGCTTGTCCAGGCGATCCCCCGTAGGTCGTCAGGTAGTGGCTGCTCTACGCAGAGCGAGTGGTAGCGAACCGCTTGGAACTCCCTGGGGAGACCCTCGAACAGCGGCGCATCGTCGTGGAGGACGGCGCTGAGGCGGCCGTGCACGGGTTCGGGGGCGGGAACGATCGCGGCGCCGTGCAGCGCGCCGATGCCCTGGTGGCCGATGCAGACGCCGAGCAGCGGGACCTTCGCCTGGCGGATCGCGTCAGCGCAGACGCCGAAGTCCTCGACCCGCTCCGGCCGCCCGGGCCCGGGCGAGATCACGACGTTGTCGAACCCGAGCGCGGCCAACTCGTCCCAGCTCCCCGCGTCGTTACGGACCACCGTCGGCTCCTCGCCGTTCACCTCCGCCAGCAGCTGGAAGAGGTTGTAGGTGAAGGAGTCGTAGTTGTCGATCAGCAGGGTCTTCAACGATCGCCTCGGACGGGGCGGATCGGTGAGGTTGCCACAATGGCCGCGCGATGCCCGTCGAGATGCCGAAAACCCGGCCCCGGGCCTGGCGCCCTGACGTGAGCCAGGGAGTCTTCGAGACCGTGCTCGTCCTCGACGGCGTCCCGGTCGAGCTCGACGCCCACCTGACCCGCCTCCGCGCCAGCCTCGGCACTCTCTTCCCCGACCACCCCCCACCCAACGTTGACGTGCCGCCGCGAGGGCGCCCATATGGACCCCCTGGCGACGGCACGTCGGTAGGTGCGCTGCGGATTGCGGTGGCGCCCGCGGCGCATGGGGGGCTCGAGGCGCGGGTCGAGCAGCGCGAGGCGCCACGGGGCGGAACTGCTTCGCTCGCGAGCGTCACGGCGCCTGGCGGGCTCGGCGGGCACAAGTGGGTCGACCGCTCGCTGCTCGACGAGGCGCAGGCCGCGCTGCCGGGCGATGCGCTGCCGTTGATCGTCGATTCCGACGGCGCCGTGCTCGAGGCCTCGCGGGCCAACCTCTTCGCGGTTCTCGAAGGCGTCCTGCACACACCGCCGCTCGACGGCCGCATCCTGCCCGGCGTCACACGTGCGCGTGTGATCGAGCGCGCCGATTCGGCCGCCATCCCCGTTCACGAGCGGGCGCTGAGCCGCGACGACCTGCTCGCAGCCGACGAGGTCTTCCTCACCGGCTCGGTGCGCGGAATCGAGCCCGCCACCTCGCTCGACGGCACCGCGCTCGGCGACGAGCGCCGGGTCTCCGACGCTCTTAGATAAGGTCCCGCGCCGCGTATGCGCTTCTACGAGTACGAGGCACGCAGGATCGTCGAGCTGGCGGGAATCCCCGTCACCAAGTACGGCTTCTGCAAGAGCGCCGAGGAGGCGCGCAAGGCCGCCGAGGAGATCGGCGGCCCGACCGTGATCAAGTCGCAGGTGCTGAGCGGCGGCCGGATGAAGGCCGGCGGGGTCAAGTTCGCCGACACGCCGGAGGAGGCCGCCGCGCACGCCGAGGCGATCCTGCAACTCGAGATCAACGGCAACATGCCGCGCGGCGTCCTCGTCGACCCGAAAGCCGAGGTCAAGCAGGAGTACTACGCGAGCGTCGTCTGGGACGGCACCGCGAAGCGGCCGCTGATGCTGTTCAGCGACATGGGCGGGATCGATATCGAGGAGGTCGCCGAGCAGCACCCCGACCACGTCGGCCGTGGCCACCTCTCCAACCTCTTCCCGATCGCCGACTTCGAGGCCAAGCAGGCGATCGCCGCGACCGGCGTCACCGGCAAGCAGCTGCAGCGTGCGACGCCGATCCTCGCCCGCCTCGCCCGGCTCTTCCGCGACAACGACATGACCCTGGCCGAGATCAACCCGCTGGCCGAGCTCAGCGACGGCAGCTTCGTCGCCCTCGACGCCCACATGGAGATGGAGAACGAGGCGGTCGGCCGCCAGAAGGGCCTCCTGCGCAAGGCGCTGGAGATCGCCGAGGACGACACCCGCGAGCCCTACGAGCCCTCCGCCTTCGAGCGCAACGTCGCCGCGATCGACGCCGCCGACCACCGCGGCGTGATCCAGGGCAAGGACCACGGCTTCGAGGGCGACCTCGGGCTGGTGATCGGCGCCGGCGGCGGCTCGCTGACCCTGACCGACGCGGTCCGCAGCCAGGGCGGCAGGCCGGCCAACTACTCGGAGATCGGCGGCAACCCCTCGGTCGCCAAGGCCTGCGGCCTGGCCAAGGAGGTGCTGGAAAAGGACGGCGTCGAGAAGATCGCCGTGATGATGTCGATCGTCTCCAACACCCGCGTCGACATCGTCGCCCGCGGCACGATCAAGGCCTGCCTCGAGCTCGGCAAGGACCCCGGCGAGACGATCGCGATCTTCCGCATCCCCGGCGCCTGGGAGGACGAGGGCTTCAAGATCCTCGACAAGTACGGGGTCGAGTACTGCGACCGCTCGGTCTCGATGTGGGAGGCCGCCGGGCGCGCTGTCTCGAAGATCCAGGGGGCGGCCGCCTGATGTCGATCCTGCTCAACGAGAACACGACCTTCATCGTCCAGGGGATCACCGGGCGCGAGGCGGTCAACCTGACCCGGGAGTGCCTCGACTACGGCTCCAAGGTCGTCGGCGGCGTCACCCCCGGCCGCAAGGGCCGCGAGGTGCACGGCGTGCCGGTCTTCGAC
>DASTVL010000308.1:0-2107 GCA_035759115.1 Solirubrobacterales bacterium
TGGACGGACCCGGAGGCGCTGCCGCGCTGGTGGGGGCCGGACGGGTTCTCCTGCCGGACGAAGAAGATCGACCTCAGGGCCGGCGGGGAGTGGGTCTTCGACATGATCGCGCCGGACGGAACGGTATATCCGAACCACCATCTCTACCGCGAGATCCGGGCCGAGGAGCGGATCGGCTACACGCTGCTGTGGGGCGAGAACGGGCCGAAGCACGCCGATGCCTGGGCCGCGTTCGAAGAGCAGGACGGCACGACGACCGTGACCCTCGCAATGGCGTTCTGCACGGCGGCCGAGTTTCAAGAGGCCAAGAGCTTCGGTGCGGTCGAGCTGGGGTTACAGACGCTCGGCAAGCTGGCGCGCTTCGTCGGAGCGGAGTGACGTCGAAGGCAGCTATCGAGCGGCGGCGCGAAAGTCGTTGTCGATCCAGCGAGTTCGGCAGTTTCGGCGGCTACATCCACCACAACACCGACCAAGGTAACCGAGATGGTTTGGGCCGGGATCAGCGTGCCCGACTTCGCCATCCGTATCGGGTGGAAGAATTGAGACCGCGGCGAAGATGCTCGGTGCTGGATTCACATTTCAAGTGCGACACCGAGGTTGGCGGCGAAGGCTTCGATCGGGGTTCGGTAGCCGAGGCACTTCCGCGGCGTGGCGTTGAGGTTCCAGATTACGTCGTCGATGTCGGCATCGCTGTAGTCTCCGAGCCTGGTCTCGCGGGGTAGGTCGCGGCGGAGCCGGCCGTTGGCGTTCTCGATCGCGCCGCGCTGCCAAGGGCTGTGCGGGTCGCAGAAGTAGGCGCGCAGCCCGATCGCCTCGGTGACGGCCTCATGCTGTGCGAACTCGCCGCCGTTGTCGTGGGTGATGGTGCGGCGGGCCCTGGCCGGCAGTCCGCCCAGCTCGTCGGCGATGGCTTCGGCGGCGACGTCGGCATCTTTGCCGTGAAGACGCCGGGCCAGCGTCAGCCTGCTGCGCCTCTCCTGCAGCGTCAGGAGGATGTCGCGCCGGCGGCGGAAGTGCATCAGGTCGCCCTCCCAGTGGCCGAGCTGGCTGCGCAGATGCGCCTTGGTCGGGCGCTGATGGATCGGCGTCCGGTTGGGGATCGCCGGTTCGCGCCGTCCGTTGCGCCGCCTGCGGCCACGCTTCGGCTTGCGCTGCGCGAGCAGCCGGCAGGCCCGCACGCCGGCCGGCCGGGCTGTAGGCATGGCGGTAGATGGACTCCGCGCTGACCGTGTGCTCCGATCCGTCGCGCTCCATCCGCCCCGCGATCTGCTCGGGTGACCATCCCATGGCAAGGCGGTCCTCGACATGGGTCCGCAGCCGGGTGGAGTGCGCGATCCTCGAGCCGCGCAGCTTGCGCGCCCAGGCGCGGCGCGCGGCGCTGTCCGGCCTGTAGCCGTCGGCGCACCGGTTGCGCGCGAGCTCGCGCTGGATCGTGCTCCGATGCCGGCCGAGCCGCCGCGCGGTCTCGCTGATGCTCAGGCCCATCTCCATCATGCCGCGCAGGCGGCATCTCTCCTCAAGGCAGAGGTGGCTGTATCTCGTTCCCATGGCGACACCGGACATAGCCGGTGTCGCACTTGGTTTGTGAGTCTACGAGGTTGCTCAAACGGCCAAGTCGTTCAAGACACGCCGGAAATCGGTTTGGGTTAGGACACTTGCAACACGTGTAAACGCCGGCACGCCGCGTGCGCTCGTCCCGCGGCACGCGGTCTGTGCCGGCCCCGTCCCGGTGCGGGTCAGGCCGCCGGCTTGATGTTCTGATTCACCCGGAACAGGTTGTCCGGGTCGTACCGCTTCTTTACCGCGGCGAGCCGGGCGTAGTTCTCGCCGTAGCTCGCCTGCACCCGCGCCTCGCCCTCGTCGTCCATCATGAAGTTCACGTAGGCGCCGCCCGGGTTGAACCGGTGCACCGCGTCCCAGTAGCCGCGGCCCCAGCGCTTCAGCTCCTCGGCCTTGCCCGGGTCCGAATCGATCCCGGCGATCACCATCGACCATTTGGCGTTTCGCGCGCTCCAGGCGGTGGCGGCCTTCGCGACGCGGCCGACGGCGCCGTCGATCGGGTAGAGGTGCATCAAGGACAACTCGCTCGGCGCCTTGGCGGCCTCCG
>DASTVL010000309.1:0-2110 GCA_035759115.1 Solirubrobacterales bacterium
TCGACATCATCTTTCAGGGGCCGGAGAACTACGAGCTGGTGAAGACGAGCCGGGTGCTGACGCGTGCGAGCGTGGCCAGGCTCTATGGCATCCCCGATGCCCGGATCTCGGATTTCGTCGAGTTCGACCCGGCCTTCGCCATCAAGTTCTCGATTTTTCGCGAGCGGCCGAGCGGCAGCCCGGGTGACGCTGATATCTTCGGCGCGCAGCAGTATGCGCCGCTCCTCGATCTCGAGGTGCCTGTTGCACAGGACCATTGATGAGCTTTCGAGGTCGCAGGTTGACTGCCGAGATCGGCCCCCGCCCAAGCTGCCGCGTTCGAGGCGAACCGATAGCAGGTGCTTCATCGCGAAACCATGACCGAGTAGACGATCCGGGTACGCTGTAGCTGGTCGACGCTAGCTAGTGCCCGTCCATAAACGATGATTTGGCAGTGGGTTAGGGTGCTAGAGGGGGTGGCAGGAGGTGGTTTCTGAGGGCCTTCGGGTGCCGATGGGATCCGTAGGAGCGAGAAAGGGGGGCGAAGCGGGCGGCCGGCGCGAGCGGCCCGGTTGACCCGTGGTCGCTGGTCGAGCCTGTGGGCGGCTGAGCAGCCTCAGGTCGGCTTGAGGCGGGCGAAGAGGGCGAGGTTGTAGGCGACCACCGCGGACCAGACGTAGGCCCGGAAGTGACCGAGCCCGCGCCAGGTGCAGCGCGCCAGGCCGTAGGCCCGCTTGAGGCACGAGATGTCGGCCTCGATGCCGGCACGGAAGTTCCTGAGCTTGCGATAGACCCAGCGGCTCCTGACCATGTCCTCGACGGCGAGCCCGCCCTTCTTGTGGAACGCCATGTCGCGCACGCCACAGGCCTTGGCCCGGCGCAGGTTGTCCTGGCTGGCATAGCTGCCGTCGGCGGCCGCCTGGCGCGGCGGCCGGCCATAGAAGGTGCGGTGGCGCTCCAGCATCGGCAGCAGGCGCGCGCTGTCGGCCGGATTGCCGGTCTCGATCACGAGATCGAGGATCAGGCCACTCGGGCCGGTGGTCAGGTTGAGTTTGTGGCCGTAGGCGACCTCGCGGCCCTTGCGGATGATGTCGGCATGGGGCTCGAACAGGCTCACCAGCTTATCGCCGGCCGGCACCGGCTGGCCTCCCAGGACGCGCTGCTCGGTCTGCGCGATGATACGCTCGATCAGCGGCCGATAATGCTCGACCTTGGCCAGCCAGCGGGCCGCCGCGCCGGCGGGCGGGGTCGTCAGCTGCGCCGCAGCGTGCTGCAGATAGGCCAAGGTGGCGCGCGTGGTCTGGAGCAGTTCGCGGTAGAGCTGAACCCGCCTCGGGCGTCCGCGGGTGAACTGGATGTCGCGCGCCCGCTGCTTCGCCGCCCGCCGGTGATCGCGCCACCAGAGCCGCGCCCGGCCTATGAACCGCTCCGCCTCGCGCCGCAGGCGCACCATGACCCGCACCGCGTCCCACAACAGGCTGCTGTCGCTCGGCTCGTGGATCGGCGCGGCGGTGACCGTGCTGTCGAGCCGCACCACGCGGCCGCGCTCGAGCCTGGTGTCGCGGGCGCTCGCGATCAGCGTCCGATTGATCTGCTCCCAGGTCTCGGCGCGGATCGCGCTGATCGTCCGGTGCAGCACCGACTTCGGCGGGGCCCAGGCGTACGGCAGCCGCGCAAACGCCCGCAACGACGCCGAGTCCTCGAGATGGAAGGCCAGCTCCTGATAGCTCAGCTGGCGGTACTGCTTGAGCACGGCGCAGCGCAGCACCGCCTCGGCCGGCAATCCCTGCCGCCCGGTCGGTTTGACGCCGTGCCGGCGCAGGTCCGCTGCAACCAGGCTGGCCAGCTCGCGATGGTCGTCGAGCCAGGCGGACATCGCCTGCAGCTCGCGGCCGATCTCGTGCCCGGCGAACCGATCGAATATGCTGGCCTGGACCGTGCGTTCTTGGCGCATCGTCGGCTCCGGTGGCTGCGGGTTGTGCTTTGGAATCAGTGGCTTGATGCCAAAGTCTACCCGAAGCCGTCGGAGCTTGCCCACGCAAAATCGCGATTCCTCGCACTATTCCAATGGTTTACGTTTGTGGATGAGCACTAGCTAGTGCCCGTCCCTAAACGATGATTTGGCAGTGGG
>DASTVL010000310.1:0-7755 GCA_035759115.1 Solirubrobacterales bacterium
CGTCGCCTGACCGGCGCATCTCGGCGTCCTCGGTCGCTCGCGTGCAGCAGCACGCCACGCTCCCTGCGTCCTTGATCTGCTTGGTCAGGCGACGTCAGACGAACTAAGGTCGACTGGTGGACCTGACGACGCTTCTGTACGAGACCGACGGCCGGGTCGGCCGCATCACCCTGAACCGGCCTGAGCGGGGCAACGGGATCGTGCCGCGGATGCCGGTCGAGCTGGCCGCCTGCGTCGAGCGCGCCAACCTCGACCCGGCCGTCCACGTCATCGCTCTGAGCGGCGCCGGCACGGGCTTCTGCGGCGGCTACGACCTCGTCGCCTCGGCCGAGGGCGACATGGGCGGGCTGGGGGAGGGGATGGAGGCGCCGCCCGGCGCGCCGACCGACCCGGCGACGATCGGCGCCAACCACGCGCCGGAGACCAACTGGGACCCGGTCGTCGACTACCAGTTCATGTCGCGCAACGTGCGCGGCTTCATGAGCCTCTTCCACTCCGAGAAGCCGGTGCTCTGCAAGGTGCACGGCTACTGCGTCGCCGGCGGCACCGATATGGCGCTCTGCTCGGATCTGTTGGCGATCGGCGCCGACGCCAAGATCGGCTACCCGCCGGCGCGCGTCTGGGGCTCGCCGACGACGGCGATGTGGGCGGCGCGGCTGGGACCGATGCGGGCCAAGCGCCTGCTGCTGACCGGCGACTCGCTGAGCGGCGAGCAGGCGGCGGAATGGGGCCTGGCGACCGAGGCGCCGCCGGCCGAGCAGCTCGACGAGCGCTTCGAGGCGCTGCTCGAGCGGGTCGCGCGGCTGCCGGTCAACCAGCTGGTGATGATGAAGCTGCTCGTCAACCAGTCGCTCTACTCCCAGGGCCTGCACCAGACGCAGCTGCTCGGCACCTTCTTCGACGGCGTCGCCCGCCACACCGAGGAGGGCCACGAGTTCGTCCGCCGCGCCGCCGAGGGCGGCTTCAAGGACGCGGTGCGGCAGCGCGACGAGCCGTTCGGGGACTTCGGCCTGGGGGGCTCCGGCGTTCCGTAGGGCTCCGCAGACGACCTCTCGGTAGGGTCCACCCGCTGTGACCGACACTCATCCCAGCTCCCTGATCACGCCCGAGTCGGTGCGGGACTTCCTCCCGGGCAGCTTCCCCGGCGACCTCGGGATCGAGCCGCTGGAGGTCGAGGACACGCACGCGCGCGGGCGGATCGTCGTCGACGAGCGCCACCTGCACCCGGGCGGCTTCGTCCACGGCGGGGTCTGGACCGCGCTCGGCGACACGGTCGCCGCCTGGTCGACCTTTCGCAGCATCCCGGCCGGGCACAACTTCACGACGATCGAGCTGAAGCTGAACGTCTTCGCCGCCGGCGTGCTCGGCGACGAGATCGTCGCCACGGCGGAGCCGCTGCACGCGGGCAAGAGCACGGTCGTGATCGAGGTGCGGATCGAGCGCCGCCGCGAGGGGGCCGGGCCGCGCCTGGCCGCAAACCTGATCGTCAGCCAGTTCGTTCTTCCTCCGGGATAGCTTCCAGCGCTTCGATCTGAGGCAGGCGCCACATGATGCTGGCGATCGTCAGGCCGACGGCGCCGCAGACCAGGGCGAGGAACCACTGCGCCGCGGTCAGCATCTCCATCTCGAAGAAGTCGCGCAGCGGGCCGATCGCGAGGATCCCGGCGAAGAGGCCGCCGAGCGCCAGCACCATGCCGAGCATGTAGCTCTGGATCGCGATGTGCTCGCGCCCCGGGCCGCGCTCGAGCAGCAGCACGAAGGCGAGCCCGAGCACGATCAGCGTCGTCGTCGCCGCCGTCCGCCCGGCCTCGAGCGAGCCGCCGAAGACGGTGTCGACGAGGAAGAAGCAGAGGATCGAGCCGAGCGCCGTCGAGACCCCGGCCGGCACGGCGAAGGCGGCGAGGGCGCGCAGCAGGCGGCCGCGGTACAACGGCCCGTCCGAGGGCGCCAGGGCGAGCACGAAGGAGGGCACTCCGATCGTCAGGAAGACGGCCAGGGTGAGGTGGCGGGGGAGGAAGGGGAAGGCGAAGCCGGGCACGGCGACCAGCAGGATCAGGGTCGCCGCGTAGACGCTCTTGGTCAGGTAGAGGCGGCCGAGCCGGTGGATGTTGCGAGCGATCCGCCGCCCCTCCGCCACCGCCTCGGGCAGGCGCGCGAACTGGTCCTCGAGCAGGACGACGTCGGCGATCCCCTTGGTCACCTGTGCGCCCGAGCCCATCGCCACCGCGAGCCGGGCCTGCTTCAGCGCCGGCACGTCGTTGACCCCGTCGCCGATCATCGCCGTGTAGCGGCCGGCCGCCCGCAGCGCCTCGACCAGCGCCCGCTTCTGCTCGGGCGCGATCCGGCAGAAGATCGTGTTCGCCTGGGCGGCGGCGGCGAGCGCCTCGGGGTCCTCGGGCAACTCCGAGCCCTCGATCACGCCGGCGTCGGCCGGCACGCCGACGGCGTAGGCGACCGCGGTCACGGTCGCTCGCGCGTCGCCGGATATCAACTTCAGGTCGACGCCCTCCTCGCGGATGAAGGCGATCGTCTCGGCCGCGTCGACGCGCAGCGTCTCCTCGAGCACGACCAGGGCGACGGCGCTCAGCCGCGGTGGCGGCGCGTGCTCGGGGTCGTCGGGCAGCGCCTCGGCCGCCTGGCCGAAGGCGACGACGCGCCGTCCCGCTGCGGTCTCCTCCGCCAGCTTGCGGGCGAGGCCAGGCGGCAGCTCCAGGGCGCCCGAGCCGGCGAGGATGTCGGGGGCGCCGAGCACGTAGCTGGCCCCGCCGAGGCGCAGGCCGCTCCACTTCCACTTCGAGGAGAAGGGCACTTCGCCGCCGATCCGCCCGGGGTTGGCGGGAAACGCGTCGGCGACGGTCTCCAGCGTGCGGTTGCGCTCGCCGGCCGAGGCGGCGAAGCGGCCCAGCGCCTGGCGCGCCTCGTCGGGATCGACGCCGTCGGCGACCTCGACCCCGAGCAGCCGCAACCGGCCGTCGGTCAGGGTGCCGGTCTTGTCGACGCAGATCGTGTCGACCGCGGCGAGGCTCTCGGTCGCGCTCATCTGCTGGACCAGGGTGTCGCGCCCGGCGAGCCGCACCGCGGCGACGGCGAAGGTGACGCTCATCAGCAGCACCAGGCCCTCGGGGATCAGCGTGATCAGGCCGGCGGTCGCGGTCTGCGCCGCCTCGACCAGGTCGACGCTGCGCAGCTGGAAGGTGAGCAGCAGCAGCGCCGCCAGCGGCAGCATCCCCCAGGTGCAGACGAGGATCACGCGGTTGACCTCCTCCTGCAGCGGCGAGGGCGGGTGGCGGAAGGCTCTCGCCTCGCCGGCGAGCCGGCCCGCGTAGCTTTCCTCCCGCACCGCGTCGACCCGGTAGCTGCCCGAGCCGGAGATGCAGAACGAGCCCGAGAGCGCCCGCTCGCCGAGCTCCTTGCGCACGCCGTCGGCCTCGCCGGTCAGCATCGACTCGTCGAGGGTCATGCCGCGGCTGGCGATCGTCTCGCCGTCGGCGACGAGCTGGTCGCCGGGCTCGATCGCGATCACGTCGCCGGGGACGATCTCCTCCGCCACGAGGCTGACGATCTCGCCGTCGCGCATGACCTTGGCATGGGGGGCGACGAGCACCGCCAGCTCGTCCAGCGTCTTCTTCGCCTTCAGCTCCTGGCG
Organism: Solirubrobacterales bacterium; assembly: GCA_035759115.1. Taxonomy (GTDB): domain Bacteria; phylum Actinomycetota; class Thermoleophilia; order Solirubrobacterales; family 70-9; genus VRUE01. The sequence goes on from DASTVL010000310.1 coordinate 3,647, forward strand.
GATGCCGATGTAGGAGTTGACGATCGCGATCAGGCCGAAGACCGCGTCGGCGAAGAGGCCGAGCGAGAGGATCAGGACGAAGAAGCCGCCGATGATCGCGTTGAACAGCGTGAAGACATTGCCGGCGACGATGCTCGAGATCGAGCGCGAGGAGGTATCGGGCGGCGAGCCCAGCTTGCGCAGGCGCTTCGCCGCCTCGGCGCTGCTCAGGCCGCGCTCGGCGGCGCCGGGCATCTCGGCGGTCTCGGCGGTGGCCATCGCCTCACATTCAATAGGGTTGGCAGGCGATGGCGTTGAAGCTAGGGCTCAATCTCGGCTACTGGGGCATCGGCCCCGCCGGCGACGACGCGGTCGAGGTCGTGCAGGCGGCCGAGGCGGCCGGCTTCGAGTCGGTCTGGGCTGCCGAGTCCTACGGCTCCGACGTGGTCAGCGTGCTCGCCTGGCTGGCCCCGCAGACCAAGACGATCAAGCTCGGCGCCGCGATCATGCAGGTGCCGGCGCGCCCGCCCGCGGCGGCGGCGATGGCCGGGGCGACGATCGACAAGCTCTCCGGCGGCCGCTTCCTCTTCGGCTTCGGCCCCTCCGGCCCGCAGGTCTCCGAGGGCTGGTACGGCGTCCCCTACGCGAAGCCGTGGGGCCGCACCCGCGAGTACATCGAAGTCGTGCGCGAGATCGTCGCCCGCGAGGCCAAGCTCGACCACCAGGGGGAGCATTACCAGCTGCCGCTGCCCGGCGGCGAGGGCAAGCCGCTGAAGCTCAACTTCCACCCCGAGCGCGAGCGGATCCCGGTCTTCGTCGGCGCGATCGGGCGCAAATCGGTCGAGATGGCGGCCGAGATCTGCGACGGCTGGATCCCGATCTTCTTCTCCGTCGACGCCTTCGAGCAGACCTGGGGCGAGCACCTCGAGGCCGGCTTCGCCAAGGCCGGCCGGCAACGCTCCGACCTCGAGGTCAGCCCCTCGCTGCAGGTCGCCATCGACGGCGACCTGGAGGCGGCGAAGAGCGTCGTCAAGGCCGGGCTGGTCCTCTACTTCGGCGGCATGGGCAGCCGCAAGACCAACTTCTACGTCGACCTCGCCCACCGCTTCGGCTTCGGCGAGGTCGCCGACGAGGTCCAGCGCCGCTTCCAGGACGGCGACAGAGGCGGCGCCTTCGAGGCGATGCCGGACGAGATCGTCGAGGCGACCTCGCTGGTCGGCAGCGAGGCCGAGGTGGCGGAGCGGATCGAGCGCTTCCGCGGCGCCGGCATCGACCGCCTGATCGTCTCACCGGTCCATGTCGAGCGCGACCAGCAGTTGCACACGTTGAACCGACTCGCCGAGCTGGCGGGCGTCAAGACAAACGCCTAGCGCCTTGTCATAAGGTCCCCCGCCGCATGAAGATCGGAGTGCCGAAAGAGACCGTCGATGGGGAGCGCCGCGTCGCGCTCGTCCCCGACGTGGTCAAGTCGCTGAAGAAGAACGAGAAGCTCGACGTCGCCGTCGAGCGCGGCGCCGGCGACGCCGCCGGGCACCCCGACTCCCAGTACGAGGAGGCGGGCGCCGAGATCGTCGACCCCGACGTCGCCTGGGGCGCCGACGTCGTCCTCCGCGTCGCCGCCCCTACCGCCGAGCAGATCGGCAAGCTCAACTCGAACCAGATCCTGATCGGCCACCTCTCGCCCTGGACCGCGGCCGAGACCAACAGGGCGCTGGCCGGCGCCGGCGTCACCTCCTTCGCGATGGAGGCGATCCCCCGCACGACGCGGGCGCAGGCGATGGACGCGCTCTCCTCGCAGGCCGCCGCCGGCGGCTACGCGGCGATGCTGATCGCCGCCCGCGAGTCGGGCCGCTTCTTCGGGATGATGACCACCGCCGCCGGCACCGTGCCGCCGGCGAAGGTGCTGGTGCTCGGCGCCGGCGTCGCCGGCCTGCAGGCGGTCGCGACGGCGAAGCGGCTGGGCGCGATCGTCACCGGCTTCGACATCCGCCGCGCCGCCTGGGAGCAGATCGCCTCGCTCGGCGGGCGGCCGCTCGAACTCGACTTCATCCCCGACGCCGAAGGCGAGGGCGGCTACGCCCGTCCGCTGACCGACGAGGAGAACGAAAAGGTCGTCGAGGCGCTCGGCGAGAACGCCGCCAAGCAGGACGTGATCGTCACCACCGCGGCGATCCCGGGCCGCCCGGCGCCGGTGCTGATCACCGCCGACGCGGTGCGCGGCATGCAACCGGGCTCGGTGATCGTCGACCTCGCCGCCGAGAGCGGCGGCAACTGCGAGCTGACCGAGGCCGGCCAGACGGTCGAAGAGGGCGGCGTCAAAGTCGTCGGCCCGCGCAACCTGGCCAGCGAGATGCCGGCCCCCGCCTCGCAACTCTACGCCAAGAATCTCGAGAACCTGCTCGGCCTGCTGGTCGACGGGGAGGGCGGGCTCAAGGTCGACTTCGAGGACGACATCGTCGATGCCGCCTGCATCACCCACGGCGGCGAGATCCGCAACGAGAGGGCCGCGAAATGACGCTCTTCACCGAGATCACGATCTTCGTGCTCGCCGTCTTCGTCGGCTTCGAGGTGATCTCGAAGGTGCCGACGACCCTGCACACGCCGCTGATGTCGCAGACCAACGCGATCCACGGCATCGTCATGCTCGGCGGACTGATCGTCGTCGGCTACGCGAACGACCCGCTCGAGTACATCATCGGCACGATCGCGATCGCCTTCGGCGCGATCAACATCGTCGGCGGCTTCATGGTCACCGACCGGATGCTCGGCATGTTCGCCAAAAAGCCGAAGCCGAAGGCCGAGGGCGACGGCAAGGGCGGGGCGGGCTGATGCTGCAGGCCGTGCTCGAGCCGGGCGGCGACGCCGCGACGGCGCTCTACATCGTCGCCTTCTCGATGTTCATCGTCGGGATCAAACGCGGCACCCACCCGACGACGGCCAAGCAGGGCAACCTGGTCGCCGCCGTCGGCATGGCGCTTGCCGTCATCACCACCCTGCTGCTCGACGGGATCGGCAACTGGGGCCTGATCGCGATCGGGCTCGGGGTCGGCACCGCCGTCGGCGTGATCGCCTCGGTGCGCGTGCAGATGACCGAGATGCCGCAGATGGTCGCCCTCTACAACGGCGTCGGCGGCGGCGCCGTGGCGCTGATCGCCTGGTCGGAGATCCGCCACGGGATCTCGCTCGGCGAGGAGCTGCCGCTCGACACGCTGATCCCGATCCTCTTCTCCGCCGTCGTCGGCTCGGTCTCCTTCTGGGGCTCGAACATCGCCTTCGCCAAGCTCCAGGACCTGATCCCGACCAAGCCGCTCGCGGTGCCCGGCCAGCAGGTGATCAACGTCGTCCTGCTGATCGGCATCCTCGCCGCCTGCACCAGCATCGCGATCAACAACGACGATCCCAACCAGGCGCTCTTCATCGGCATCCTGATCGCCGCCGCGGTGCTCGGCAACCTCGTCGTGCTGCCGATCGGCGGCGCCGACATGCCGGTCGTGATCTCGCTGCTCAACGCCTTCACCGGCCTCGCGGCCGCGGCGGCGGGTTTCGCGCTCGACAACGTCGCGCTGATCGTCGCCGGCACCCTGGTCGGCTCCTCGGGAACGATCCTGACGCTGGAGATGGCGACGGCGATGAATCGCTCGGTCGGCAACATCCTCTTCGCTGGCTTCGGCGGCGCCCCGTCGGGCGGCGGCGGGGGGGACGGCGAGGAGCGGCCGCACACCGCGATCGGCGCCCAGGACGCGGCGATCAAGCTCGCCTACGCCGACACGGTCACGATCGTGCCCGGCTACGGCCTCGCGGTCGCCCAGGCCCAGCACGCGATCAAGGAGGTCGCCGACGAGCTCGAGGGCCGCGGCGTCACCGTCAACTACGCGATCCATCCCGTCGCCGGCCGCATGCCCGGCCACATGAACGTGCTGCTCGCCGAGGCCGACGTGCCCTACGAGCAGCTCAGGGAGATGGAGGAGATCAACCCGGAGCTGCCGCGGACCGACGTCTGCGTCGTCGTCGGCGCCAACGACGTCACCAACCCGGCGGCGAAGAACGACCCCGACAGCCCGATCGCCGGGATGCCGATCATCGAAGTCTCCGAGGCCCAGCAGGTGATCGTGATCAAGCGCTCGCTCAGC
>DASTVL010000311.1:0-3509 GCA_035759115.1 Solirubrobacterales bacterium
CGCGCCCGGCCTCACCGCGGCGGTACTTGCCGGTGAGCATACCGCCGCCCAGCGGCGACCAGGCGACCATCCCGAGGCCGAGCGCCTGGCCCATCGGCAGCAGTTCCTGCTCTGTCGTGCGCTCGACCAGGCTGTGCTCGACCTGGAGCGCGGCGATCGGGGCCGCGCCGCGCAGTTCCGCGATTGTCGCCGCCCGCGCGACGCGCCAGGCCGGGAAGTCGGAGAGCCCTGCATAGAGGATCTTGCCGCCGCGCACGAGGTCGTCGAAGCCGCGCACGATTTCCTCGACCGGCGTCACGCCGTCGGCGTAGTGCGCCCAGTAGAGGTCGATCCGGTCGGTTCTGAGCCGTCGCAGGCTGGCCTCGAGGGACACGACCATGGCCTTGCGGCTGTTGCCGGTGACCAGGGTGCCGGCATTTGGCGTCGCGCTCTGCGTGAACTTGGTGGCGAGAACGAAGTCGTCGCGCCGGCCTTCAAGGAACTGCCCGAGGAGCTCCTCGGACTCGCCGAACTGATAGCTGTCGGCGGTGTCGATGAAGTTGCCGCCCGCCTCGGCATAGGCATCGAGAATGCGACGCGCCTCGTCGGCGTCGGCTCCGTGCCCCCATCTCGTGCCGAACACCCCGGTTCCCAGCACGAGTTCGGAAACGCGCAGGCCGGTGTGCCGGCCGAAGACCTTGTAGCGCACAGCGAGCCTCCTGGATGTCGGCTGGCCCGGCTGGGGCCACGCCTCGTTACATGACGATCATCATCATTCTTGACGATAGATGTCGAACATCATATAAAGAGTCAAGCGTTTTTCTCGGACCAGGCAGAGAGCGATGAGAGTGAGCAGGGAACAGGCCGCCGAGAACCGGGACCGCATCATCGACGCCGCCGGCCGGCTCTTCCGCGAGCGGGGCTTCGACGGCATCGGCGTCGCGAACCTGATGAAGGCCGCCGGCCTCACCCATGGCGGCTTCTACGGCCACTTCGAATCCAAGGAAGATCTGGAGGTTCAGGCATGCGCGCGCGTACTTGCCCGGTCCAGCGAGCGTTGGAACGAGCTGGCGGCGAACGCTGCCGAGGCGCCGCTGGACGCCCTCTTGGACAGCTATCTGTCCGGCAGGCATCGCGACGGCACAGGCGAAGGCTGCATCTATGCGGCGCTGGCCGCTGATGTCGCCCGGCAGGAGAATCCGACGCTGCGCCGCTGCTTCACCGAGGGGCTGCGGTCCTCGATCGAGACCCTGGCTCGGATCATCCCTGGCAGGTCCAGGGCACCACGGCGGCAGAAGGCGCTCGCCTGCCTGTCGACTCTGGTGGGCGCCCTCATCCTTGCCCGCGCCGTCGACGACGCGGAGCTGTCCGATGAGATCCTTGCCGCCGCCCGCGCCTTATGGCGCGAGCCGAGCTGATCGGTGTGAACCACACGCCCTGTGTGTCAGCGCCGTGGGCGACGGCCGTCCGGATCGCCCGAACTGTCGTGCGGGAGCTCATGAGATGAGAGAGCGACATCTCGAGGACTTCGCCGTCGGGCAGATCTTCGGCTCCGGACGGCTCGTGATCGACAAGGAACGGATCAAGAGCTTTGCCGCCGAGTTCGATCCGCAACCCTTCCATCTCGATGAGAATGCTGCGGAGGACACGCTCTTTCGCGGACTCGCGGCAAGCGGCTGGCACACCGCAGCGGTGACGATGCGGCTCCTGGTCGAGAGCGAGATCAAGCCCGCCGGAGGCATCGTCGGCGCTGGCTTCGACGAGTTCCGCTGGCCGCGGCCGGTCCGCCCCGGAGACGAGCTGCGCCTGGAGAGCGAAGTGCTCGAGGTGCGGCCGTCGAAGTCGCGCCCGGAACAAGGACTGATCAAAGTCCGGACGACGACGCTGAACCAGAACGGCGACGCCGTGCAGGTTCTGATCGCAAATCTGATGGTGCCGCGCCGGCCGACCTAGACTAGCGCTATTGTCACGCTGCCAGTAGGGCCAGCCCACTCGAGCGCGTCCAGCTCCGCCCTGCCCCGGGCGCCGATGACGCCGTCCAACGCCTTCTCGATCCTGCCGCAGGAGCCGCACGATGACCCAGCAAATAGAGCTCTTCTACGATTTCCGCAGTCCCTACAGCTATCTCGCCTTCACCCAGCTCCGGCAGATGGACGTCGTCATTACGCTGCGGCCGATGAAGATTCTCAAGGTCATGGAGAAGGTTGGCAACGTCCCGACGACCATCACCTGCGCAGCGAAGGGCCGCTATGCGCGCGTCGACGTGAGACGCTGGGCGCAGCGCTACGGGGTTCCGCTCAACCCCTCGGACATGCGCGCCAACGACGGCGACGCCTGCTCGCGCGCGGTGCTGTCGGCCGAGGGGCCGGAGGACGCCGCCGCGATCACACTGGCGCTCTACCGGGCGATCTGGAGCGAGGGGAAGACGTTGGCGAACGCAGCCGATGTCGTTGCGGCGATCGCTGACGCCGGGATCGACACGGAGCCGATCGCCGCCCGGATCGACCGCTCCGAGATGGCCGCCCAGCTCGATGCCAACACCGACGAGGCGGCGGAGCGTGGCGTATTCGGATCGCCGACCGTCTTCGTCGGCGAGGCGATGTTCTTCGGTAACGACCGGCTTGAGTTCGTGCGCGAGGAGCTCGCGCGCCTGGAGGAAGCCGCATGACCGACGCAGCCAAACCATTGGCGCTGATTACCGGCGTAGGCCCCGGCACGGGCGCCGCGCTCGCGCGACGCTTCGCCGAGGGCAACTATCGCGTGGCGATGCTGGCGCGCAACGCCGATCGCCTTTCGGCGCTGGAGCGGGAGATCCCGAACTCGATCGCGGTGCCGTGCGACGTCAGCGATGCGGCAGCGCTGGAGCGAGCGGTCGCGCAGGTCGGCGACCCGAAAGTGGTCGTCCACAACGCGGTCGGCGGCGCGTTTGGCACCTTCGAGCAGATCGAAGCGGAGACGCTCCGGCGCAACTTCGAGATCAACACGATGGCGCTGTTCCACCTTGCTCGACTTATAGCACCGGCGATGGTGGCCGCCGGCGAAGGCGCCATCATCGTCACCGGTAATACCTCGGCACAGCGCGGCAAAGCGAATTTTGCAGGTTTCGCGCCGACCAAGGCAGCGCAGCGCATCCTCGCCGAATCGCTCGCACGCGATCTCGGGCCCAAAGGCGTCCACATCGCCTACCTCGTCGTCGACGCGGTGATCGACGTGCCCTGGCAGCGCGAGCGGCTGCCGGACGCGAAGGACGACTTCTTCATCTCGCCCGCCTCAATCGCCGCCGAGGTCTTCCATCTCGCGCACCAGCCGAAGGACGCCTGGTCGTTCCTCGCAGAAGTGCGTCCCTTCCACGAGCCGTGGTGAGCGTTGTGGACGGCGAAACCAATGCCGCGCCGGACGGCCTGCAGCAGCTTCAGGCGATGCCGGGTGGCGGCTTCAAGGCGCCGATCGGCCAAACGCTCGGCTTCGATCTGGTCGAGGTTGAGCGCGGACGGGTCGTATTCGAAGGCAAGCCCGACCGCAGCGTCTAC
>DASTVL010000312.1:0-20655 GCA_035759115.1 Solirubrobacterales bacterium
GCGGCCGACCTCGCCCTGGCAGAGCGGGTCGTCGGAGTCGCGGCCGAGCTGGGTGGGCAGGTCGAAGGCCATCGAGAGCCCGGTCGAGCCGTGCTCGATCAGGTAGCGGTAGCGCTCGTTGGTGTCTTCGGGGGTGGCGAAACCGGCGTACTGGCGCATCGTCCAGAGCCGGTCGCGGTACATGCCCTCGTGGATGCCGCGGGTGAACGGCGGCTCGCCGGGCTCGCCGAGCCGCTGCTCGAGGCCCGGCGCGACGTCCTCCTCGGTGTAGAGGCGGTCGATCTCGATCCCCGAGTCGGTGAAGACACGCTCGTCCTCGGGCCCGACCCGCGGCGCGATCGTGCGGTGCTCCTCCTTTGGGCCGGCCATCAGTCCGAGGCGCCGGCGAGGCGCTCGACTCCGGCCTGCTCGATCGTGCGCTGCAAGCCCTCGCGCAACTCGACCTTCGGCTCCCAGCCGAGCAGGTCGCGGGCCCGGCCGATGTCGGGCCGGCGCTGCTGCGGGTCGTCGACCGGCAGCGGCTCGTGGATGATCTCCGAGCGCGACTCGGTCACCTCGATAACCGCCTTCGCCAGCTCCAGCAGGGTGAACTCGTTCGGGTTGCCGATGTTCACGGGCGTGTGCACGTCGGACTCGGCGAGGGCGACGATGCCGCGGATCAGGTCGTCGACGTAGCAGAAGCTGCGCGTCTGGCTGCCGTCGCCGAACACGGTCAGGCTCTGGTCCTTGAGCGCCTGGCGCATGAAGGTCGGGATCGCGCGGCCGTCGTGGGCGCGCATCCGCGGCCCGTAGGTGTTGAAGATCCGCACGATCGAGGTATCGACGCCCTGCTGGCGGTGGTAAGCCATCGTCAGCGCCTCGGCGTAGCGCTTCGCCTCGTCGTAGACGCCGCGCGGGCCGATCGGGTTGACGTGGCCCCAGTAGTCCTCCTTCTGCGGGTGCACCTGGGGGTCGCCGTAGACCTCGCTGGTCGAGGCGAGCAGGAAACGGGCGCGCTTGTACTTGGCGACGCCGAGCATGTGATGGGTGCCGTGCGAGCCGACTTTGAGCGTGTGCAGCGGCAGCCGCAGGTAGTCGATCGGGCTCGCCGGGGAGGCGAGGTGGTAGACGAAGTCGACCTCCTCGGGCACGTCGACCTGCTCGGTGATGTCGACGTGGCGGAACTCGAAGGCGTCGTCGCGGATGTGCTCGATGTTCTGCAGCGAGCCGGTCTCGAGGTTGTCGATGCAGATCACCCGGTGCCCCTTGCCGAGCAGGTGCTCGCAGAGGTGGGAGCCGAGGAAGCCGGCGCCGCCGGTGATGACGCAGGTCGCCATGGGGCGGCGGATCCTACAGAGGAAGCCCCGCAAGGGAGATAAACGCAAGAGTTCGCAAATTGCGGGGCTCTCGCCCGACCACCCGTCCAGAAGGGGGGAGAACCCGGCGCCGTCCCTGGCTCTACATGCCATGTTCGCGCGACCGGTGCAGGCAGGAGTCGCGACAGCAGGGCGCAAGCGCGCGGCCGTCGAGCTGATCGCTCGCGAGGATCCCGAATTGCGCCAGACCGCGCGGCGCTACTCGCTCTGCGAGGAGGACGCCGAGGACGCCTACCAGCGCGCGCTGGAGATCCTCCTGGTCAAAGCGCCGAGCGACCGCTCGCGCGAGCTGTTCCACTGGATGAAAACCGTGGTCAAGCATGAGGCGCTGGCGATCCGCAGCAACCGCGAACGGATGCTCGGCGTCGGCGAGGACAGCGACGACGACCCGGTCGGGCGCCTCGTCGCCGCCGCCGCCGGCCCCGGCGAGCGGGTCGAGCAGCGCGAGCGCGTCGACCGCACCCGTGAGGCGCTGCAGGCGCTGAAGCCGGCTGAGCTACGCGCGCTGACCCTGCTCGCAGCGGGCTACTCCTACGCCGAGATCGGCCGCCAGACCGGTTACAGCCAGACGAAGGTGAACCGCTGCATCGCCGAGGGGCGGGAGCGCTTCCGCAGCTTGCTCACGGCCAGCGAGAGCGGCACCCGCTGCGCCGAGCTGGGGCCGCTGCTCTCGGCCTACTGCGACGGCGAGGCGGTCGCCGAGGACGCGGCCGCGGTGCGCGAGCACCTGCGCGCCTGCCCGGTCTGCCGGGCGACGATGCGCGCCTACCGGGCGACCCCGGCCGCCGTCGTCGCGCTGGCGCCGCTGCTGCCGGCCTCGCGCTCGCTGCTCGAGCGGGCGCAGGAGCTGGCGATCGGGCTACAGGCGCGGCTCCCCGGCGGAGGGGGCGGCGCCGGCGACGGCGGTGCGGCGTCGGTCGCCGCGGCGGGTGGGGCGCGCGGGGCCGGGATGGCGGCGCTGGCCAAGGGGCTGGCGATCTGCGCCGGCACGGTCGGCGGCGCCGCGGCCTGCGTCGCCACCGGGGTCGCTCCGGCGCCGCTCGGGCTCCAGCCCGAGCAGGCCAGGCCGGCGAAGGTCGAGCGGGTCGCCGAGCGAGTGGTCGAGCCGCAGGCGCCGGCGGCGGTCGAGTACGAGCCGGCGGCGGAGAGTCCCGAGCCGCAGGCGCAGCCCGAGGAGCCCCCGTCTGAAACGGCGCCCACGCCGGCCGAGCCGGCCCCGGAAGCGACCGCGGGGGCGGTCGAATACGCGCCGCCGGCACCCGAACCGGGGCCTACCGACGCCGCCGGTCCGTCGCCACAGCCCAGCGCCGCCGCCGGGGAGTTCGGGCCTTGAGAGCGACCGGTCTTGCCGCTGTCGTTGCGGCTCTGGCCTGCCTCGGCGCTCCCCAGGCAGGCGCCGCCCCGCCTCCGCCCGCCGGCCTCACGGTCGCCGGCGATTCGGGCTGGAGGGCCGACAGCGAGTTCCACCTCACCTGGAGCAACCCGCCGCCGGGCGACGATCCCCTGGCCAAGACGCACTACCGCCTCCGCGACCCGCAGGGCGCGACAGCTCATGAGGAAGCGCTCGCGTGGACCCAGACGGGCGTCACCGTCTCGGCGACCCCCGGGGTGCCCGGCATCTACGAAGCGGTCGTCTGGCTGGAGGACGTGAACGGCGCGCTCGGCCCGCCCGCAACCGCGCAGCTGCGCTTCGACGATGCCCGCCCTTCTCCGGTCGAGCCGTTTCCGGTCGCGGAATGGCTCGGTCGCAGCGCCTTTCCCCTGCGGATCCGGCTCACCCATCCCACCGGCGTATCGCCGCGCTCGGGGATCCGCGGTTACGCCGTCTCGCTCGGCCCCGACGCCACCGGCGAGCCCTGCCGCGACTCCGACCGCTGCGACGAGGACGAGCTCACGCTGCCCGGTGGGATCGACGACGACGAGCTGACGTTCGCGAGCCTGCCGGAGGGCGCCGGCCACCTGCGCGCCGTCGCCGTCTCCGGCGCCGGCATGAAGTCCGCGCCCAGCGGCCACACGGTGCTGCGAGTCGACACCACCGACCCGGTCGTGCAACTCAGCGGCGCGCCCGGCGGCTGGACGAACAGGTCCGTGCGGCTCGCTGCGACGGCGACCGACGCGGGCGCCGGCATGAGCGCGCGCGGCGGCGGCCCGCCGCCGTTCACCGCAATCCGGGTCGGCGACGGCGCGCCGGCGATCGCGCTCGGGGCGGTGGCGAGCTCGGAGGTGGTCGAGGAGGGCGCGCACCGGGTCGCCTACTACGCTCGCGACGCAGCCGGCAACGTCGCCGACGGGGCGCGCGCCAACGGGGTCGTCAACCGCGAGCCGCGGACGAGCTGGGTGCGGATCGACCGCACCCCGCCGGCCGCGGGCTTCGCCAACAGCCAGGACCCGGGGGATCCCGATCTGCTGCGGGTCCGGATCGCCGACCCGCTCTCCGGGCCGCAGCCGGCGCGCGGCTGGATCGGCGTCCGGCGGGCCGAATCGGGCGATCGCTTCGAGCGCCTCCCAGCCGAGTCCCCGGGTGCAGACGAGCTGCGCGCCCGCTGGCCCTCGGACGCCTATCCGCGGGGGGTGTACGAGTTCCGCGCCGCCGCCTACGACGCCGCGGGCAACCTCACGGTCACCGGGCGCCGCCGCGATGGAACCGAGATGAGGCTCTCGAATCCGCTGAAGGCGACCACCGGCCTGCGGGCGGGCTTCCATCGCGGCAGGCTGAGGCGAGCCGCTCCCTACGGGCGCCGCATCCGCATCGCCGGCCGCCTCACGACCGGCAGGCGGTCACCGCTGGCCGGCAGGCCGGTGCGGATCGTCGAGCGCTTCGCATCCGGCGCTCGCCCGACGACCCGGGTCTCGATGTTGAGGACGAAACCGAGCGGCCGCTTCTCGCACCGCCTCGACCCCGGGCCGAGTCGGGAAGTCGATGTCGAGTTCGCGGGAACGCCGACGCTGGCCCGATCGAGCTCACCCAGGCTGGAGCTCCGAGCCCGCAGCCGCGTGCGGCTGCGGACCTCGTCCCGGGTCGCACGGGTCGGGGGCGCGCCGGTGACCTTCCGCGGCCGCCTCTTCGCCCGGGGCGCTTCGGCAGCGGGGAGGCCGGTGCACCTCCAATTCCGCCTGGCGGGCCTGCCCTGGTCCTCGTTCCGCACCCTGAAGACAAACCGCCACGGCCGCTTCCACTACCGCTACCGCTTCAGCGACGACGACAGCCGTGGCGCCCGCTTCCAGTTTCGAGCTCTCGTCCCAGCACAGGAGAACTGGCCGTACGAGCCGGGTGGCTCGCGACCAGTCCTCCTGCGGGGCAGATGAGGGCGCTCAGCGGAGCGCGGCGAGCTGGTCGGATACCTGGCCGACCAGGCTCTGGGCGCGATTGCTCTGCTCGTCGATCGCTTTGCGGACGCGCTGCTCGACCTCGGTGCGGTTTTTCTTCACCGTGGTCTGCACCGTGCGCCGGCGTTTGCGTGCCTCGCGCTCGACTTTGTTGCGGGTCTTGCGCGCTTCGGTGCGCGCTTTGCGACGGGCGGTGGCGCCGCGGCGCTCGCTGCGCTTGACCGTGCGGCGCAGCTGGGTCCCGTAGGACTTGAGCTGTTTTTCGGCGGCGGTGCGGCCGGTGAACGGCTCGACCAGCTCGGCGACGCGATCGCTGACCTCGAGCACGACGCCGACCGGCAGGTCGACGGCGCTTTCCGCGGCGGCGAGCGCCTGGTCGGCGCGCGACGGCGCGGGGGCCGGGGTGCTTTTCGCCTGCGATCTCGGTTTCGAGCCGGTGCTTGCTTTACTGCCTTTACTGCTTTTCGTAGCCAATGAAGTTCATCCCTTCGGGAGTGGTTTGGATCGGGGGGGAGTTCGCGAGTGTAGCGAACGTATGTTCTTCCGAACACCTGTTCCTAAACCGACTACCCGAATGCGTTACGGACAGTCGCCAGGCCGAGCTCGCCCGCTGCGGCCGCAACCGCGTAGCGAGCGTCGAGGCCCAGATCCGCCTCGCCCAGCTCCAGCCCGCCGAAGACGACGGCGCCGCCCGCCTCGCGGGCGATCAGCTGCGCGGCGGCGATGTCGACCGAGCGGCAGGGCCGCAGGCTGAGCATCCCGTCGAGCCGCCCGGCGGCGACGTAGGAGGCGGTGATCGCGATCGAGCCGATCACCCGCAGGCGGAACACGCGTCCGTCGAGCGCCTGCTCGAGCGGCAGCATCCGCCCGGGAGCGGCGGACTCGACGCCGAGCAGCTCCAGCGTCTCGGCGTCCGGCGCCACCCCGGTCGGCTTGTCGTCAAGCGTCGCTCCCCCGCCCCGCGCCGCGGCGAACTCCTCGCCGGCGCCGAAGTCGAAGACGTAGCCGAACTCGACCTCGGCCATCGAGGACCCGGAGGCGACGGCGATGCTGAGGCTGTGCGAGGGCAGCGTGCGGCGCACGTTGAGCGAGCCGTCGATCGGGTCGATCACGACCCGCGCGGGCCCGCCGTCGCCGAAGACGACCTCGCCGCGCTCCTCGGAGATCGCGACGAAGGAGGCGCCGGCGGCGGCCAGCCGGTCGAGCTCGGCGAAGACCACGTCCTCGCAGCGGCGGTCGATCACGAGGCTGCGGTCGCCGCCCTCGCCGACGCCCTCGTACTCGGTGCGCTCCGCGCGGCCGGGCGTCTGCTCGAAAAGCAGCTGCTGCTCGGCGACGACGCGGCGGCAGATATCCAGCCAGTCTGCGGATAGAACGTCCATCCTGCGCATCCTATGGAGGCCACCGGGCCGGCCCGTCCCGGTAGCGTTGGACCATGCTTGCCCTCGCCGAGCCCCAGCAGCGTGCGCTCGCCCACCGCGAGGGGCCGCTGCTCCTGACCGGCGAGGCGGGCACCGGCAAGACGGAGGTCCTCGCGCAGCGCTTCGAGCGCCTGGTCGCCGAGGGGGTGGCCCCGGAGCGCATCCTCGTTCTCTCCTCGACCCGGGCCACCGCGCAGCGCCATCGCCGGCGGGTGGAACAGCTGCTCGATCGCCCCCTGGAGCAACTCTGGATCGATACCTGGGAGCAGCTCGGCGAGCTGCTATTGCGCGAGTACGCCACCGCCGCCGGCCTCGACCCCTTCTTCGGCATTCTCGGTAGAGCGGAGCGCCTCGCGCTGATGCTCGACCGCATCGACGACCTGCCGCTGCGGGGGCGCGAGATTCGCGGCAATCCGGCAGGGCTGCTCGCTCGTCTGCTGGAGCAGGTGGATGAGGTCAAGGCGGGTGCAGATCCTCCCGACCCCGAGCTGGCAGAGCTGATCGCGGCCCACGACCGCATCCTCGCCTCTACCTGCAGCCTCGACCGCGGCGACGTCTACCTGACGCTGACCAAGCTCTTCGAGGACCGTGCCGAGGTGCGCAGCGCGATCGCCCACCGGTTCGAGTTCACGATGGTCGATGAGCTCGAGGACACGACGCCGGCGCAGCGGGCGATCCTGGCGGGGCTGGCGCAGGACAACGCGAATCACCTGTACGCGATTGATCCTGGGGGCCAGGGGGAGGGGGTGTCCGAGTGGGCGCGCGGGCCGTCGATCGAGTTGACCGAGCAGTTCAGGAATCCCCCGGTGCGGTTCTGGCGCTGCGCCAGTGAGCGGGCGCAGGCGCAGGCGGTGGCTCGCGAGGCAGAGCATCTGATCGCAAAGGGGACGGCGCCGGAAGACATCTGCGTTCTGGTCGAAGCGGAGGAGCACGGTGGGCCGGTCGCCGCCGCCATGGAGGAGCGGGGGATCCCGTTTCACATGTCGGGACCGGCGGCGTTGTTCCAACGACCGGAGGTGCGCGATGCGATCGCCTGGTTGCGGGTGCTCGCCGATCCCGGGGATTCGGCGGCGGCGGCGCGGGCTCTGACGCGGCCACCGGTGGAGCTGCGGTCCGGGGATCTCGCCCGACTCACGACGATCGCCAGGCGGCGCAAGCTCGACATGGTGTCGGCCTGCGAGGCGGCGCTCGAAAGCCCGCAGATGTCGCCCGAGGCGCGCGAGCGGATTCAGTCCTTCCTGAAGCTCTATGGAACGGCTTCGGCGGTGATCGAAGAGCGCCGTGCCGATGTCTTCGTCCGGCGGCTGGTCGAGGCGGTCGGGCTGCGGCGGCAGCGGCTCTTTGCGGCGCAGCCCGAGGTCGCCGAGCGGCTGCTCGGCCTGTCGCGCCTTGCTGAGCTGGCGGCTGTCTGGGCGCAGCGCGAGCCGAACGGGTCGACGCGAGACTTCATCCGTCACATCAGCGCCGTCGCCGACGCCCGGCTCGAGCCCACCGGGGTCAGCGAGCCTCCAGCCAGGAACGCCGTCCAGGGCCTTACCCGCCAGGCGGTCAAGGGGATCGAGTTCGAGCACGTCTTCGTGCTCGGCCTGGAGCGCGACGGCGAAGCGGCGCGGATCGGGCGACCGGCGCGCAGCGGGCTCGTGCTCTCCCGGGTCGAGGAAGGGGAGGCGCGGCCGTCGCAGTTCCACGCCGACGCCCTCGCCGCCGCCGGGACCGAGGAGGAGCTGCACGAGGAGGAGCTGTTCGGGCCGGCGGAGGGGTTGCACGCGACCTACCGGGCGCTGCGCGAGCAGGTGCTGGAGGCGTCGTGGAAGGCGGGTCGGGAGCTCTCCGAGCCGCGGCTCGACACGGCGATCGACGTCAACCGGGCGATCGCCCGCTACCTCGAGCTGCTCAAGCTCGCGGCGCTCGCCCAGCGGCCGGGCGAGGAGGCGACGGCGGAGGCGATCGAGGCGGTCAACGGGCTGCTGCGCCAGGTAGCCACGCCGGAGCAGCAGACCGAGCTCGACGCCTCCTCGCTCGACTCCTACCTGCTCGGCTCCGAGCACGAGCGCGAGGGGCGCCGCAAGCTGATCGACGCTCGCCACGAGCCCTCGCTCGAGGCATTCCTGCCGCGCCGCGGCGACGGCGCGCTCAGCCTCTCGGCCTCCGACCTCGACCTCTACCTGACCTGCCCGCTGAAGTACAAGTTCGGCCGCGTCTTCGGCATCCCGCAGGAGCCGACGATCAACCAGCGCTTCGGCATCCTGATCCACAACGTTCTCGAGCGCTTCCACAAGGAAGGCGAGGACCAGGACAGCGAGGAGGGGCTCGAGCGCCTGATCGGCCTGTTCGAGACGGGCTGGCGGCGCACCGGCTTCGGCTCCAGCGACGACGAGCTGCAGTTCCGCGACCGCGCGCGCGAGGCGATCCGCCTCTACTGGGAGCTGGAGAGCGAGTCCGAGGGCGAGCCGGTCTGGCTCGAGCGCAAGTTCGACATCCGCATCGGCGAGCACCACGTGCGCGGCCGCGTCGACCGCGTCGACCGGTTGCCCGGCGGCGACCACGAGCTGATCGACTACAAGACCGGCGAGCGCAAGAGCGAAGCCGATCTGGAGAGCGACCTGCAGCTGGCGCTGTACCGACTCGCCGCGCGCGACGCCTGGGACCTGGAGGCGAGCACCGGCAGCTACTACTACGTGCTCGACGCCGAGAAGGTGGCGGCCCCGGTCGGGCCCGGCGACGCCGAGCGGGTCGAGCGCACCGTGCTTCAGGTCGGCGAGGGGATCCTCGGCCAGGACTTCGAGCCACGTCCCTCGCCGAAGGTCTGCAGCTGGTGCGACTACCGCCTCATCTGCCCCGCAGCAGAGAGTTGAGCCGGGCCTAGTTGGACTCGCCGCGGCGCTGCTGCAGGAACTGCTGGAACTCGCGCGCGATCGAGTCTGCGGAGGGCAGCTCCTCCTCGTCGCCGCCCAGCTGCTCGACCTGATCGGCCTCGATCCGGTCGACCAGTTCGGCGATCTCCGGGTTGGCGGCGACGGCGCGGCCGATCTGCTCCTCGTAGCTCGCCGTTTCCTCCTCCAGCTCGGTGGCGTCGACGGCGATCCCGGTCAGGCCCTCGAGCCGGCGCAGCAGCGCCAGCGCCGCCTTCGGGTTGGGGACCGCGGAGACGTAGTGCGGCACCGCCGCCCAGAGCGAGGCCGAGCTCATCCCGAGCTGGCGGCAGCAGTCGTGGACGACGCCGACGATCCCGGTCGGGCCCTCGTAGTTGGAGCGCTGCAGGTCGAGCTCATCGACCAGCTGCTCGTCCGAGGCAAGGCCGGTGATCGGCACCGGCAGCGTGTGCGAGACCTCGGCGACCAGCGCCCCGAGCGTGACCACCATCTCCGCCCCGAGCGCGTCGGCTGCGGTCGCGAGGGTCTCGGAGAAGGTGCGCCAGCGCAGGTTGGGCTCGGTCCCGTCGAAGAGCACGAGGTCGCGGTCGGCGCCGGGGATGCGGATCGCGATCAGGTCGTTCTGCGGCCACTCGATGTGGCGGGCCTGGCCTTCGCTGAGCACGATCGTCGGGCGGGTCGCCTGGAAGTCGAAGTACTCCTCGGGGTCGATATCGGCGATGCGCTCGGCGTCGAAGGAGTCGGCGACGGCGCCGACCGCGGCCGAGGCGGCGCCGGCCGCGTCGTTCCAGCCGCGAAACGCGCAGACCAGGACCGGCGAGCGCAGCTGGGGCAGGTCCCCGTGCCAGGTCAGTGAATCCACGCTCTGAGCGTAGCGCTACCTAGGTCTGCGGCGAGAGGGCGCGGCGGAACAACCCATAGGCGATGAAGAGGACGAGCGCGGCGAAGGAGAGTTCGAGCGCGCGCTGCGGAACCTCGTTGGCGACGACGACGCCGATCGCGACGCCGACCGGCGAGAGCGCCCCGATGACCACCGCGTCGCGCAGGTTGAGGTTGCCGTAGCCGTTCTGGCGGGCGGCGCCGACCAGGGCGACGACGACGATCATCAGCAGCGAGGTCGACTCGCCCTCGACCTGGCTGAGGCCGAGGAAGATCGTCAGCGCCGGCACGAAGAGGATGCCGCCGCCGACGCCGACCAGGCCGCCGGCGAGGCCGCCGGCGATCGCGAGCAGGATCGCGAAGAGGACGTCGGCGCTCACTTGATCACCAGCTCGACCGCGACCCCGACCAGCAGCAGGGCGAAGAGGAAGGAGACGGCGCGCTGCGGAATCCGCTGCTGGAGGGCGGTGCCGGCGACGACGCCGAGCACGGCCGGGATCGAGAGCAGCAGCCCGGTGCCGAAGTGGACGTTGCCGTAGAAGGCCTGCGCGATCGTTCCGAGCAGGCCGATCAGGACGATCGCGCCGAGGCTGGTGCCGGTCGCGAGGCGCTCGCCGTAGCCGAACCAGAAGATCAGCAGGGGCACGATCACGGTGCCGCCGCCGACCCCGAAGAGGCCGCTGAAGACGCCGGCGAGAGTGCCCACCGCGACGAGCTTGAGAGTGCGGTCGCCGCTCGTCGAGTCCATCGCGCGATACTAAGCGCAGTGTCTCCCGAATCCGGCAGAGGGGAGCGCGAGACGGAGCTCGGGCCGCTGGCGCGGCTGCGGGAGGACCCCGCGCGGGCGGCGATCTTCACCGACGTAGACGGCACGCTGGCCCCGATCGTCCCCCGCCCCGAGGAAGCGGCCGTGCCCGCCCGCGCGAGCGAGCTGCTGGCGCGGCTGAGCGAGCGCTACGGCATGGTCGGCTGCATCTCGGGGCGGCAGGCCGGGGAGGCGCGGCGGCTGGTCGGCGTCGACGGGATCGCCTACGCCGGCAACCACGGGCTCGAACTGCTGCTGCCCGGTGAGGAGACGCCGCGCTTCGACCCCGCCCTGCAGGGGCGCGAGGGCGACGCGGCGGGCTTCCTGGCCGAGACCTCGGTCGACCTCGGTGCGGCGGGCCTGCGGCGCGAGGACAAGGGCCCGATCCAGGCGCTGCACTGGCGCGGCGCCGCGGACGAGAAGGCGGCCGAGGCGCACGCACACGAGCTCGCCGCGGCGGCGGGCCGCGCCGACCTGGAGCTGCGCTGGGGCCGCAAGGTGCTCGAGCTGCGCCCGCCCGGGGGCGGTGGCAAGGACGCGGCTGTGGCGGCGCTGCTTGCCGCCGACGGCGTCACCGCGGCGGCCTACGCCGGCGACGACCGCACCGACCTCGACGCCTTCCGGCGCCTGCGCGAGCTGGCCGCGGAGGGCGAGCTGGAGAGCGCGGTCTGCGTCGGCATCGCCTCCGCGGAGGGCCCGGCCGAGATCGCCGCCGAGGCCGACCTGACCGTCGACGGCCCCGAGGGCTGGCTGGCGCTGCTGGAGTCGCTGGCGGAGTAGGACGGCGATGCCCTACACCGACCTGCTGCGAGTCACCGTCTTCATCACCGGCGCCGAGGCGACCGCGCTGGGCGCGATCACGGCGATCGCGGCCGGCCGCGACGACGACGGGACGACCGCGATCGTCGCGATCGCCTGGTGGGCGGTGGCGCTCGTCGTCGGCGTCTGGCTGGGACGACCGTCGCGCGCGGCCGACGGCGTCCGCGATGCGCTCGCCCGCGCCCGCACGGCGACCTCGCTGCCCGACGACTCGCCGGGACGGGTCGTCGTCATCCGCCTCTGGCCGGTCGGCCTGACCGCGATCGCCGCCGGCGTGCTCGGCGTGATCCTCCCCGGCGTCGCCGCGATCGGCGCCGGCTACGCGCTGCTGGTCGCGCTGGCGATGCGCACCCGCGAGGCCGCGGTGCTCGGGATCGAGCAGCGCGACGGGGTCAAGTTCTACGTCGTCCCCAACTCCGCCCTGCGCCCGATCGAGCTGGTGCGGACCCCGGGCCTGCGCAGCGACCGGCTGCGAGCGGCGGGCTGAAAAGCAGACGGCCCGCCGAGGCGGGCCGTCTGAAACTTGGGGAGCCTGTCGAATCTGTAGGCCCCGATATCGCACTACCCATGATAGCGGGGATCCGTGCGGACAGCACATTTACGCCCCCGGAGGGAGTCGAACCCTCACTCCCCAATTGCGATATCGGGGTCTGGATCCGCCAGCGGGGGCGTCGCCGCCAAATGGCGACGACAACACCATACTTAAAATGAATACATCTGTCTAGCAGACGACTACTTCAGCAGCCGCTTGAACTCGCGCCAGCCGCGCGTGTTGGCCACGTCGGCGGCGGTCAGCCAGGCGCGGCGAGCGGTCGCTACCGCGTAGGCCATGTTGTCGAGCGTGTCGACGCCGTGGGCGTCGGTGTTGAGCACGATCCTCGCCCCCGCCTCCTTGGCCAGGCGGGCATGCTGCTCGGAGAGGTCACGGCGGTTGGGGTTGCCGTTGATCTCGAGCATCGTGCCGGTCCGCGCCGCCGCCTCGACCACCGCTTCGACGTCGATCTCGTAGGGCTCGCGGCGGCCGATCAGGCGGCCCGTGAGGTGGCCGATGCAGTCGACGTCGGGGTTCTCGATCGCGGCGAGCACGCGCTCGGTCATCGCCGCGCCCGAGATCGAGAACGAGGTGTGGACGCTGGCGACTACCCAGTCGAGCGCCGCGACCAGGTCGTCGGGGTAGTCGAGCCCGCCGTCGAGGCCGATGTTGATCTCCGACCCCGCGAGCAGGCGGAAGCCGCGCCTGCCCTTGTTCCACTCCGCGATCTCCTCGATTCGCTGCCAGAGGCGCTCGGCGGTGACGTGGTCGCCGAAGCCGTGGCTGGCCGAGTGGTCGGTGATCGCCATGTAGGCGTAGCCGCGCTCGCGGCCGGCGTCCGCCATCTCCGCCAGCGTGTTGCGCCCGTCGGAGAGGGTCGTGTGCGAGTGCAGGTCGCCGCGGACGTCGTCGAGCGAGATCAGATCCGGCAGCCCGCCCTCGCGCGCCGCCCTGAGCTCGCCGCGGCCCTCGCGCAGCTCCGGCTCGATGTAGGCGTAGCCGAGCCGGTCGTAGACATCGGCCTCGCTCGCGCAGAGCGTCGTCTCCCCGCTCTCGCTCTCGACGATGCCGTGCTCGGAGACCGAGAGGCCGCGACCGACCGCCTCTTCGCGCAGCTGCACGTTGTGCGCGGCCGAGCCGGTGAAGTGCTGCAGCAGGTTGCCGAACGCCTGCGGCGAGACGATCCGCAGGTCGACGGAGATCCCGTTGTGCGTCTGCGCGCGCAGCCCGTTCGGCCCCGGCTTGCCGGCGGCGGCGATCAACGCGTGGCCGGCCAGGTGCTCGGCCAGCTGCCGGGGCTCCTCGGCGGTGGCGATCAGGTCGATGTCCTTGCAGGTCTCGGCCCAGCGCCGGGCCGAGCCGGCGACCTCGACCCGGTTCGCGGCCGGGTGCTCGCGCAGCGCCGCGGCCAGCTCCTCGGCGACCGGCCGCACGGTGGAGAGCAGCAGGCGACCCGGGCCCTCGCCGGGCTCGCCCAGCTTCTCCAGCGCCGCCAAGACGTTCTCCTCGGCCTTCGGCCCGAGCCCCTTGACGTCGCGCACCCTTTCCGCCTCGGCGGCCGCCTTCAAGTCCTCGAGCGAGGCGACGCCGAGCTCGTCGAAGAGCAGCTTCGCCGTCTTCGCGCCGACGCCGGGCACGCGCGTCACCTCGATCAGGGTCGGCGGGAACTTCGCCTTCAGCTTGACCGCGGCCGGGATCTCGCCGGTCTCGAGCAGGGCGTCGATCTTCTCGGCCAGCGTCTTGCCGACGCCGGGGATCTCGGTCGCGCGCCCGGCGGCGGCCAGCTCGGCGACCGAGAGCGGGCTTTCGCGGATCGCCTTGGCGGCGCTCGAGTAGGCGAGCACGCGGTATTTGACCGCCCCGTCGAGCTCGTACAGCACCCCCAGCTCCTCCAGCGCGGCGGCGATCTCGGCGTTCGTCATACTCGCAACATAGGGATGCCCGGCGGAGGCCGTTTGCCCTCGCTATACTTTTTGAAGTATTGAGCGCTGAACCTCGACCTTTGGGAGACCGATACCAGTGACCGGCAAGCTCACCGACGTGACCGACGGCAACTTCAAGTCCGACGTCCTCGAGGCCGACGGCCCCGTGCTCGTCGACTTCTGGGCCCCCTGGTGCGGCCCCTGCCGCGTCGTCCACCCGGTGCTCGAGGAAATCGACGCCGAGCGCGACGACCTCAAGATCGTCAGCCTCAACGTCGACGAGAACCAGCAGACGGCCGCCCAGTACGAAGTGCTCTCGATCCCGACGCTGCTGCTCTTCAAGGACGGCGCGATCGCGAAGAAAGTCGTCGGCGCGATGCCGAAGCGGCGTCTCGAGGCCGAGCTCGAGCCCGCGCTCGCCTAGAGCGCCGATCCGGGTCCGAGCGCGAGCGCCCCGATGCCGTTCGTCGAGATCCACTGGTACGAGGGCCGCTCCGACGAGCAGAAGGCGGAGATCGCCAAGCGAATCGAGGCGGCCCTCGGCGAGGTCGCCGGCGTGCCCCCAGAGCACTGCTGGGTCAAGTTCTCCGACACGCCGAAGTCGGACCTGCTCATCGGCGAGCCCGCCGAGCCGGATCGGTAGACCACCGCTACCGTATTGCTACCATTTTGGGATGAGCAAGCAGATCGCGGTGCGTCTTCCGGATGAGCTTGTCGACTTCGTTGACGGGGTCGTCGATGGTGGCGCTGAGCGGAGCCGGGCGGCTGTCGTTACCCGGGCGCTCGAGCGGGAGCGGCGGCGGGCGCTTGCGGAACGCGATGCGCGGATCCTCGCCGGGGCCGGGCCGGATCCGGAGCTCGCCGGGCTCGCCGAGTACGCGGCGGGCCAGGCGCACGACCTGGCCTGATGCGGGCGATCCACGTCGCGCAGCTCGATAAGGCGCGGCCTGTGCTGGTCCTCACGCGTGAGCTCGTGCGGCCGCATCTGCGGACGGTGACCGTCGCGCCGATCACGACAACCGTCCGCGGGCTCTCCACCGAGGTCGGCGTCGGCTCGGAGAACGGTCTCAGCGAGCCCTCGGTTGTGAGCTGCGACAACATCACCACCATTCCCGCCGCTGCCCTGGGCGAGCAGATCGGCGTCCTGCTCGACAGCCAGGAGCCCGCTCTCGGCAAGGCGGTCGCGGCCGCCTTCGATCTCGACTGATCGGCCTCGCGTCGGGCGAGGGTCAGCTGCGTTTCAGGCTTATCGAGAGCTCGCGGCCGTCGAGCTTGGCGGTTGTACCGTCGGCGGCGTCGTAGGCGACCGCGGTGGCGAGGACCTCGCCGCTTACGTAGGGCTCGTGCTCGCGGGCTGCGGCGAGCAGCTCCTCGTCGCCGCCGAGGGAGAGCTCGATCCGGTCGGTTATGTCGAGGCCGGCCTCTTTTCGTGCGTTCTGCACGGCGTGGACGATCTCGCGCGCCAGGCCCTCGCGCCGCAGCTCGTCGTCGAGCTCGAGCTGCAGGGCGACGGCGTGGCCGGCCTCGGCCTCGACCTCGTAGCCCTCGAGTGGCTGCAGCGAGAGGTTGACCTCGTCGGCGCCGAGCGCGTGCTCGTCGCCGTCGACGTTGATCCCGACCTCGCCGCCCTCGGCCATCACGCGGGCGACGTGGACCGGGTCGAGCGCCTCGACCGCGGCCGCGACCTGCGGCATGCGCTTGCCGAAGCGCGGCCCGAGCGAGCGGTAGTTGGGCTTGACCGCGTAGCTGACCAGCTCGCCCTCCTCTTCGACGAAGTCGAGCTCCTTGACGTTGAGCTCGGCCTTGACCAGCGCGGCGCGGGCGGAGATCGCCTCGCGCTCGGCGTCGCTGGCGACGATCACGGCGCGGCGTAGCGGCTGGCGCATCTTCGCCTTCGCCTGGGCGCGAGCCGCACGGCCGAGCTCGATCGTCAGCCGCACCGCCTCCATCGCCCGCTCCAGCTCCGGGTCGGCGAGGGTGGCGTCGGGCGCGGGGAAGTCGCGCAGGTGGACCGAGTCGGGCAGCTCGCCGGTCTCCCCCGCCGCGCCGCCGGCGAGGTTGAGGTGGATCTCGTCGGCGAGGAAGGGCGTGAACGGCGCCAGCATCGCCGCCGTCTCCAGCAGGCAGTGGCGCAGGGTCGCGAAGGCCGCCCGGTCGCCCTCCCAGAAGCGCCGCCGCGAGAGCCGCACGTACCAGTTGGAGAGCTGCTCGACGAACTCGGCGATCTCGCGCCCGGCGGCGGTGCAGTCGAAGGAGTCCATGTGCTCGGTCACGGCGGCGACCGTGGTTTGCAGCCGCGAGAGGACCCAGCGGTCCAGATCCGAACCGTGTTCGCTGTTTGTCGGGTTGTCCGCGACAAAAGGCGAACGCGCCGCCGATGCCTGGAAGTCCTCCGGGCCGAGGTTCTCGGCGTTGGCGTAGAGCACCCAGAAGGAGTAGGTGTTCCAGAGCGTGAGCAGGAACTGGCGCACCGATTCGCCCACGGTCTCGACCGAGAAGCGGTAGCCCGACCAGGGCTGCTGCGCGGTCAGGTAGTACCAGCGGAAGGCGTCGGCGCCGTGGGCGTCGATCACCTCCCAGGGCTCGACCACGTTGCCCTTGCTCTTCGACATCTTCTGGCCCTCGGGATCGAGGATCAGGCCGAGGCAGACGCAGTTGCGGTAGCTCGATCCCTCCAGCCCGGTGCCCTCGAAGAGCAGCGTCGCCTCGGCCAGCAGGGTGTAGAACCAGCCGCGCGTCTGGTCGATCGCCTCGCAGATGAAGTCGGCCGGGTAGCGCTCCCTGAACAGCTCCTCGTTCTCGAACGGGTAGTGGAACTGGGCGAAGGGCATCGCGCCGCTGTCGTACCAGGTGTCGATCACCGACTCGACCCGGCGCATCTCGCCGCCGCAGTCCTCGCAGTCCACGGTCACTTCGTCGATGTAGGGGCGGTGCAGGTCGTCGGGCACCTCGCCGCCGGCGCGCTCGCGCAGCTCGGCGACCGAGCCGGCGCAGAAGCGGCCCTGGCAGCCCTCGGCCCCGCACTCCCAGATCGGCAGCGGCGTGCCCCAGTAGCGGTCGCGCGAGAGCGCCCAGTCGACGTTGTTCTCGAGCCACTTGCCGAAGCGGCCGTGCTTGATGTGCTCGGGGTGCCAGCCGATCGCCTCGTTGTTGGCGAGCAGCTGCTCGCGGGCGCGCGAGGTCGCGACGTACCAGCTCGACTTCGCGTAGTAGAGCAGCGGCGTGCCGCAGCGCCAGCAGTGCGGGTAGGCGTGCTCGTAGACCTGCTCGCGGAAGAGCAGGCCGCGCCCGGCGAGGTCGTCGATCAATGCCCGGGTGACCTCGGGGTCCTTGACCGGCCGATCCTCGAAGCCGGTCACCCGCCGGTCGAACGTGCCGTCGGGACGAACCGGGTTGTAGAGGCCGGCGTGGTCGGTCGGGTCGAAGATCTCGTTCTCGGCGGCGACGCGGTAGTCGTCCTCGCCGAAGGCGGGCGCGAGGTGGACGAGGCCGGTGCCGTCCTCGGTGGTGACGAACTCGCCGGGCAGGACGCGGAAGGCGCCGGCGGGGCCGCCGTCCCCGAGCGCGAAGACCGGGCCGCGGTAGCCGCGGCCGACCAGCTCGGAGCCGGGGAAGCGGTCGAGCACCTCCGCCCCCTCGCCGAGCACGCGCTCGACCAGCGGCTCGGCCAGGACCACGACCTCGTCGCCAACCCGCACGCGGACGTAGGTCACGTCAGGCGCGACCGCGATCGCGACGTTGCCCGGAAGGGTCCAAGGCGTCGTGGTCCAGACAAGGAGCTGGTCACCGGGCTCCAGGGTTGACCCGCTCGCCCCCGGACGCGAGAGCGACGCCGGATCCATATCTGATTCCTCCGGCGTCGCGGGAGCAGAGGAGGCGAGCGGAATTTTTATGTAAATAGAGGGGTCCTCGACGTCCTGGTAGCCGAGCGCGACCTCGTGCGAGGAGAGCGCGGTGCCGCAGCGCGGGCAGTAGGGGACGACCTTGTGGCCCTCGTAGAGGCGGCCGGCGTCCCAGAGCTTGCGCAGCGACCACCAGACCGACTCGATGTAATCGTCCTCGAGCGTCACGTAGGGGTCGTCGAGGTCGATCCAGAAGCCGATCCGCTCGGTCAGCCGGTTCCACTCCTCGACGTACTCGAAGACCGACTCACGGCAGCGGCGGTTGAACTCGGCGATCCCGTACTCCTCGATCTCCTGCTTGGAGGAGATGCCGAGCCGCTTCTCGACCTCGAGCTCGACCGGCAGCCCGTGGCAGTCCCAGCCGGCCTTGCGCGGCACGCGGTAGCCGCGCATCGTGCGGTAGCGCGGGTAGACGTCCTTGAAGACGCGCGAGAGCACGTGGTGGGAGCCGGGCTTGCCGTTCGCCGTCGGCGGCCCCTCGTAGAAGCTCCAGACCTCGGCCCCCTCGCGGTTGGCGAGCGAGCGGGCGAAGACGTCGCGCTCGCGCCAGCGCGCCAGCACCCGCTGCTCGAGCTCGGGGAAGGACTGCTTGGGGTCGACTGGGCTGAAGCCGGGCATGGGCAGGTGATTCTAGGAGCGGTTACGCTCCCCGCCGCATGCCCCCCGCCTTCGACCCGAACGGCAAGGTCGCGCTGATCACCGGCGCGGCTCGTGGGATCGGCTTCGAGGCCGCCCGCCAGCTCGTCCTGCGCGGCGCCTCGGTCGCTGTCGTCGACCTCGACCCCGAGCAGGCGCGCGAGGCGGCCGAGCGGATCGGCGAGCGCGCGATCGGGATCGGCGCCGACGTCACCGACGAGGGCGCGATGCGGGCCGCGGTCGCGGAGACGGTCGAGCGCTTCGGCGGCGTCGACCTGGCGATCGCCAACGCCGGCATGGCCCAGTCACGGGTCGCGACCGTGCGCGGCATCGCCGGCGAGGAGTGGGAGCGCGTCTTCGAGGTCGACATGATGGGCGTCTGGCGCACGGTGCGGGCGGTGCTGCCGCAGATCGTCGAGCGCCAGGGCCACATCGTCGTCACCGGCTCGATCTACAGCTGGGCCAACGGCGTGCTCAACAGCCCCTACGCGGTCGCCAAGGCCGGGGTCGAGGCGCTCGGCCGCGGCCTGCGCAGCGAGCTGGTCCCGCTCGGCGCCAGCGCCGGCGTCGTCTACTACGGCTGGGTCGACACCGACCTGGTCCGCGACGGCTTCGACCGCAAGCACTCCGACCGCATGAAAGAGAACGTGCCCGCCTGGCTGCTCAAGCGGATCAAGCCCGACGAAGCGGCGGCGGCGCTGATCCGCGGCGTCGAAGAACGGGCGCCGCGCACCTTCGCGCCCAGGTGGTGGGCGATCCCCAGCTACCTGCGCGGCATCCTCAACCCGCTGCTCGACCGCCGCTTCGACCGCGAGGCGGGGATGCGCGAGACGATCCGCGCGGTCGAGGCCGACGCCGACGCGCAGGGCGCCGCCGCGGTCTCAGCCGCTTCGGGTCAGCCGCTCCAGTAGGAAGAGGAACGACTCGTAGGGCTCGCCGGTCGCGCGGCTGAGCCCGATCTCGCAGGTGCGGTTGCTGCACAGGTGGGCGTCGAAGCGGCGGCCCGCAAGCTCGGCGACCTGCGGTGCGGTCGCGGCGGCGGTCAGCTCCGGGTGGCTGAAGCCGCGGTCGCCGGCGAAGCCGCAGCAGCTCGAGGAAGGAGCGACGTAGACGTCCTCGGCGAGCGCGCCGGCGAGCGCCCGCAGGCGCGGCGCAAGCCCGAGCTGGCGCGTGGCGCAGGTCGGGTGCACCGTGGCCGCGCCGACCTTCTCGCCCACCCGCAGCCGCGGCAGCAGACGGTCGTGCGCCCAGGCGACCGAGTCGAGGATCTCGAGCCGGGCGAGGCGGCCGGCGTTCTGCTCGTCGAGCACTCCCTCCCCCGGCTCGGCGAGCGCCTGCGTGCAGGAGGCGGCGTCGATCACGACCGGCAGCTCGCCCCCGCCGCTCCACTCCCACAGTCGCGCGACCATCTCGTTCGCCTTGCGTCGGTGCGCGGCGTCGAACCCCTTCGAGCTCCAGGGCAGCCCGCAGCACGAGCCCGCGACCTCGTCCGGGATCCAGACCGGCGCCCCGGCGCGCACCGAGACCTCGACCATCGCCTCGGCGAGGCTGTGCGTGTCGCCGAAGATGCGGTTGGTGCAGGACGGGACGTAGACGGCGGCGGCGCCCTGGCGCCGGGTCGGCGGCGGCTCGGCGCTCGCCGGCGGGGGCAGGGCGGCGCCGCGCTTCGTCTTGCGGGCCAGCGGGCCGGCGACGCGCAGGGCGGTGCGCGACGCGGTCTCGACCGCGCCCCAGCGGCTCGCGGCGGCATCCGCCGCCCGCTCGACCCGCGGCGAGTGGCGCTCGGCGCGCAGCTGCTTGACCAGCGCCCCGGTGTCGATCCCGAGCGGGCAGGCGAGACGGCAGGAGCCGTCGGCGGCGCAGGTGTCGAGCCCGTCGTAGGCGAACTCGCGCTCGAGCTCGGCGCGCAGCGGCGAGCCCTCGGGCTGGCGGGCGATCTCGCGCCGCAGCACGATCCGCTGCCGCGGCGTCGTCGTCAGGTTGCGGCTCGGGCAGACCGGCTCGCAGAAGCCGCACTCGACGCAGGTGCTCGCTGACTCCTCCTCGACCTCGGGCATCGTTTTGAGGTTGCGCAGGTGGGCGCCGGGATCGCGGTTGAGGACGACGCCGGGGCCGAGCACAGCGTCGGGGTCGGCGAGCCGCTTGACCCGCCACATCAGCTCGGTCGCCGCCTCCCCCCACTCG
>DASTVL010000313.1:0-2010 GCA_035759115.1 Solirubrobacterales bacterium
GGCGTAGCGAGGGAGATCCGTGGGTCTTTTTGGCTTCGGAAAGAAGAAGAGCCTGGTGGGCGTCGACGTGGGCTCGTCCGCCATCAAGGCGGTGGAGCTCAAGCCGATCGGCAAGGGCGGGATGGACTTCCAGCTGGTGAACATCGGCCTGGAGGCGCTGCCGCCCGAGGCGATCGTGGACGGCGCCATCATGGATTCGGGAGCCGTCATCGACGCGATCCAGCGGCTCTTCTCGACGCAGAAGATCAAGACGGCCGACGTCGCCACCAGCGTGTC
Source organism: Solirubrobacterales bacterium (assembly GCA_035759115.1). Classification (GTDB taxonomy): domain Bacteria; phylum Actinomycetota; class Thermoleophilia; order Solirubrobacterales; family 70-9; genus VRUE01. The sequence continues at coordinate 277 of DASTVL010000313.1, forward strand.
CGGCAACGCCGTGATCGTCAAGAAGATCAGCCTGCCGCAGATGAGCGAGGAGGAGCTGGCCGAGTCGATCCACTGGGAGGCCGAGCAGTACATCCCCTTCGACATCCAGGACGTGGGAATCGACTACGAGGTGATCGACGACGGGGCCGAGGGCGGCAACATGGACGTACTGCTGGTCGCGGTCAAGAAGGACAAGATCAGCGACTACACGTCCGCGATCAGCCAGGCGGGGCGCAACCCCCAGGTGGTGGACGTCGACGTCTTCGCCCTGCAGAACTGCTTCGAGGTGAACTACGGCCTCGATCCCGGCCGCATCATCGCGCTGCTCAACATCGGCGCGTCGATCATGAACATCAACATCCTGCGGGGCGGCTCCTCGATCTTCAATCGCGACATCGCGGTGGGCGGCAACCAGTACACCGATGCCATCCAGAAGGACCTGAACCTCTCCTTCGACCAGGCCGAGGCGCTGAAGCGCGGGGCCCCCGTGGACGGCGCGGGACCGGAGAGCCTGGATCCGATCCTTCAGACCGTCTCCGAGAACATCTCCCTCGAAATCCAGAAGACCTTCGACTTCTTCAAGGCGACCAGCTCCGAGGACCGGGTCGACCAGATCTACGTCTCCGGAGGCACGTCGAAGGTCTACGGCCTGCCCGACCTGCTGGCCGATCGGCTCGAGACGCCGGTCGAGATCCTCAACCCCTTCAACGCGGTGACCTACAACCCGAAGGATTTCGATCCCGAGTTCATCGAGGAGATCGGGCCCTCGGCGGCGATCGCGGTCGGGCTCGCGGTGCGAATGGTGGGTGACCGATGACGATCCGCATCAACCTGCTCGCCGGGGAGCGCACCCCCCAGAAGAAGAAGGGGGGCGGCGGTGGCGGCGGCGCCATCAGCGCGCCGTCGGCTCCAGGCGCCGTCCAGCTCTATCTCTTCCTCGCTCTGTTCGTGGGCGGTGCCATCGCCCTGTCGGTGTTCGGCTGGCTGTTCAAGCAGGCCCAGCTCGCCGAGCTCGACCAGCAGATCGCCGAGGCGCGGCAGCGCCAGCAGCAGCTGCAGGTGATCGCCAACGAGGTGGCCCGCTACGAGCAGCAGAAGGCGCTGCTGCAGCAGAAGCTCGACACGATCCGGGACCTGAAGTCCCAACAGGGCGCTTCGGTCCGCTTGATCGACGAGATCTCCAAGTCGCTGCCCGAGTTCGTCTGGCTCGAGAACTTCGACCAGGCCGGCACGGCCCTGACCTTCCGTGGCAAGAGCAACAGCCTCAACGCCGTGGCCAACTTCATCGCCAACCTCCAGGAGCGGACCCACCCGCCGGCCGCCGACGGGACGCCGCGCACCTGCGCGCCGACGATGCGCACCGGCTGCTGGTTCCCGCAGGTCGACCTCTCCACCAGCACCGAGGACGATCGGGTGGTGACCTTCGCGGTGACGGCGGCGTTCCAGCCGCCGCCGCCGGAGGTCAGCCCCGAGGATCAGGCCGCCGAAGGTGCTGCCGAGGCCGCTCCGGCGGCCGGGCAGCCTTAGGAGAGGGGAGAGAGACATGGCAGACCGCAGCGCTCTCGATCCACTCCTGAAGCTCTCGCTTCAGGGCCAGCTCGGCGTCTCCGCGCTCTTCGCGGCCATCATCCTGGGCGCCTTCTACATGTTGTACTGGAAGCCGGCCACCGAGGAGCAGGTCGCCAAGGAGGCCCAGCTCAACACCCTCCAGCAGGAGATCCGCAAGCTGGAAGC